>QKDC01000076.1 GCA_003246755.1 Gemmatimonadota bacterium
GGGTTCTCATAGTCACCCGCTGCTCCCGATGGTCTTGAGGTCGTGACACGTCTCGCAACCTGTGTTCGTTGACCGGACGGATTCCTCGTAATGGCCTGTGGCCTTGTTCACGTGACAGGTGGTACACGTTTGCCAGGACCAGGTCTCGATCTTCTCGGCTTCCGTGTGACAGGTAGCACACGGAGGAGCCTCGGCATGGATGACCGGAGCAAACGCGGCGTGCTTTTCGAGAAGGCCGCCGGTCTGGTGACAGGCGCCACAGAGTCTGGCCGCCTCGTGATGCTGCTCATGACAGCTGATACACTCGATGTCTTTGGCACTCATGGTGGGAGCCACGTGACACGTCGCGCAGTTCGGGAGCGCGCGTTGGTGGATCGCATGCGGAAACGACACGCCATCTGCGAGGAGCACCGAGCCCGGACCGGTCGGGCCTCCCTGGCTACCGTGACAGGTGACACAATCCCTGGGCGGCTCTTCACGATGATGGCAGGCCTGACACGAGGTCGAGTTGGTGATCCTGGTCCCGCCGTGCTGGTCGAACGGTGTGTGGCATTCGACGCAGGTCATTTGGCCCCTCACGACGTGGGGCTGGTGAGGGAAGGTCCCGCCGCCGCGGAACGGGACCACGGCACGTTCGGTCCCCACATGGCAGCTGGAACATGCGGCCTCATCGACGGGTGGCCCCAAGTCCAGCGCGGGGACGATGTAGGGGAGGCGACCGACCCGGACCGCCTCACGCACCAGCTCGAGGGAAGCACGCAGCAAGCGGTCGGCAAACGTCACGTTGTGCGCCGGTTTCCCTGTACGGACCAAGTCGAGGTTCTCCTCGGCCAGGCGGAGAAGACTGTCGGCGGCCTGCCGGCGACCCGGGCCCGCCGCATTCAGCACCGACCGCGCGCGTGTGACGACGGGAGCAACCCGCCCGATACGCTCTTCCATCCCTTGCTTCCACGAGGGGAGGATCCGAGAGTACCGGACACCGTGACAGGAGAGACAGGATGCCTCGCCGGCGGTCTGTACCTGCTCGTGCCCCCTCAGGGTCGCCGTTTGTTCGTGGCAGCCGACACAGGAAACTCGTGCCAGGAACATCTTGCTCGGGGTCGCCTCAGTGTTGTGGCCACCGGCACCTGCGTACAGTTGAACTTGTGTGCTGTGTGCCTGCGTGTGACAACCTGCGCAATCGAGTTCGGCGGTCGTCGGGCCCGTCCCGCTGACAAGCTTGTGCTCGATTGGCGCGTGACACTGCGTGCATTCAATCTTGTGGTCGGTAATGTGAATCTGGTGCAGTCGCGGTGGGTTGTCGAACTGATCGATCCGCTCGGGTTCGTTGTGGCAGTTGAAGCACTGCCCGCGGTCCGCGCTGCCGGTCCCGGTCGTGACATCGGCGTGGCAGGAGACGCACGACACCTGATCGGCCACGTACCGGGAGTGATCGACGATGTAGCCCGAGCCCGAGACGACACGCGGGGGGGAGGCATGACACGCAACGCAACCCGCGATCGGATCGCCCCGTGGCCTGTCCTTGAAGTGACAGAGGAAACAGGTGACCTGTGTGACGGCCAGGTGATCGCCCTGAACGATCTGCGAGTGGCAACTGGTGCAGCGCAGCTGCTTTCCACGTCGCAGCTCTCCGAGGTGCTCAGCGTGATCGAACTGCACACCGTTGTAATCGATCGCCCCTTCCACCTTGCGTTCGGAATGGCATCCCGATCGGAGGCACGCCGCGTCCTCGATTTCGGCCCAGGGTCGCATGCCATAGGATCCGGTGACGTACTTGACCACCTGATTGGCCGCTTGGAGCTTGCCCATGGCTTCGGCCTTGATCCCTGGGGCATAGTGACACTCGATACAGGCAACTTCGTTGTGGGAAGACGTCGCCCAGGAGTCGTAATACGGCACCATGTTGTGGCAACTCTTGCAGAACCCGGGTTGGGCACTGTATTCGACGAAGCCTACGGTGCTCACCGCGAGCAGGATGATTCCGAGTACCGCGATCGGGACCATGACCCTCACAGCCCGAGCAAAGCGCCTGCGTGGTTGGGGGGCCGTCATGGCCTGGTCCCTGCGCGTTCCATGCGCCGCAGGGCGAGCCAGGAAAGCGCCACCCAGGACAGCGTCAGAAACCACACCGGTACCAACCAGAGCTTGTGTTCCCAGTTCCGTTCGGCGGTGGCTTCCGCCGTTGCCCGCAGATCCCTCGAAATGGAGCGCACGCGACGCGTCAGTTCCTCCAGGCGGTCGGCATCGAGGTGGTGTTGGACTTGGTTGATTTGCAGGTACGCCGTGCGAGCGGTCTGGTAGCGGAACTCCATATCGCCGGTCTGTCGTCCGGCTCGAGCAACCTCAGCGACGGCTGCGGCGGCGGCTTGGAGGTCTTGCGCGGCCTGGATCACATCCTCCTGGATGGCCTCCCCGAGCGTCTGGGCGCGCGTTCCAGGCGCGTGACACTTACTGCAGGTCACCGCAATCTGGGTCGCCTGCACTTTTTCGGTGTCGTGGTTGCTATGGCACCCGAGACATCCCGCGAGCTCTCCGTCGCGGGCGGCCTGACCATGTGGCCCCACCTCGAATTCCCGTCCCACCTGCACGTGGCAACGACTGCAGACACTCGCGAGTTCCTTCGTCGCCGGTGGCAGGGCGGAATGCGAGCCGTGACACCCAAGGCAGGTAGGAGCCGCGAAGTTCTGCTTGTCGAGCAACGCAATGCCGTGGGCGCTCCGAGTGAACTTCTCGACCTGGTCGGTGGGTATGCCGTACGGCGCCATCAATGCTTGGTCTTCGTGGCACCGTCCGCAGGTTTGCGGGACGTTCGTCGGATAGACCGTGCTGCGCGCATCGTCAGGACGCAGGATGGTGTGGGCGTCGTGGCAGTCGATGCAGGTAGGGGCGTTTTCGTCGTGTCTTTGAAGAAGCAGGATCCCGTGCCGGCTGGTCTGAAACTCGGCGACCATCCCCGACGGCAATCCGTACTGGCGCATCGCGTTTGGATCCGAGTGGCAGCTGCCACACAGCGCGACGGTGGCCACCTTGTCCGGGGAACCCACAAACTGACCACGATGAGCGGCCGGCAACACAGTGGCGGTCGGGTCGCCGCCGTGACAATTCACGCACTTGATCCCACGTTCGGAATGCACACCCTGATTGAACGAGGCCCGTTTGTCCGCATGGCAGGCAAGGCAGCCGTATGTGCTGTCGAGACGCACAGGTGGCTGTTGGAGCATTCGGAACCCCATACCCGTCGCCGAGACGTCGGTGCTCGGACCGGAGAACCCGACGGTCAGCAAGAACAGGAGGGCGCTCATGGCCGGCCTCCGTCGTTGATCACGCTATCGACGGGCGAGGGGGGTTGGATCGTCGGGTCAGGAATGGACACCTCGATGGAGGGTCGCTCGAGCACCGCTGTTCGGAGGCCTCGCCCCGCGACCCACAAACCGAAGAAACCGAAGAAAAATGCGAGGCCGATGGCGGTGGCTGCCGGCCGGCGCCTCAGGTCGCGTTCGGTCCCGCGGTCGAACAAGGGAAGGGCGGCCAGGAGGAGCCCGAGGAGTGAGAAGAGCGCGAAGCCCCACCCACCCGTGTAGTACACCAAGGCCCGCGAGACATCCACCACCACCCAGGTGGAAAGGATGGTCACTGGTACCTGTCCCGGTTGTGCCTGAACACCCAAGGGACGGGGAAAGAGGATGGCCAGGGTAATCACGATGGCGAGGGCGAGGATCCCGACCATGAACGAGCGCAGCAGATGGTTGGGGAAGAACAGACGGCCCTGACTTGTCGTCATCGTGTCGTGGTCGGAAGGGGGCGCGACCCCGTGGCGTCGCAGCAGCCTGAAATGGAAACCCAGGAGGGCCATGGCAAACCACGGGAGGATCACGACATGCCCCGCGAAGAACCGACTCAGCGTCGCCCCACTGACGATCGGGTCACCCCGGAGCAAACCCACCGTGAGGCCACCGATGAGAGGGATCTCTTCGAACGCGTTCAAGGCGCCGGTCACGGTCCAATAAGCGGACTGGTCCCAAGCCAACAAGTAACCCGTGATGCCGAATGCTAGCACCACGACGAGGAGCAAGACGCCGATCAACCAGTTGGTCTCCCGTGGCGGGCGGTAGGCGGCGGCAAAGAAGACCCGGGCCATGTGGGCGAGGACAACGATCACGAGCAGGCTGGCGCTCCAGACATGCACGTCCCGGATGAGCCACCCGAGGGTTACGCCGGATACGATATGTTGAATGCTGGGAAAAGCCTCCTGCGCCGATGGCCGGTAGTAGACCACAAGGAGGACACCGGTCACCACCATCAGCAGGAACAACAGGTATGCGATACCCCCCAGGGCGTGCCGCCAGCCAACGTGTGGAGCCAGCCTGTAGCGCAGCGACTTGCGGAGCGCCTGATCGATCGGGAGTGAGGCATCGATCGGACCGTAGAGGAGCCCAAAGTACCGGGCTAATCCGAGGAGGCCGGCATCGGTGCTGGCGCGAAGGTCGGCGGCAAACTGGGTCAACCAGCTCTTCATGTTCGTCCAAGGCTGGCTCATGACTTACATCCCCGACACGTAGACGGTCCCCTGACGCACGTAGACCGCGTACCGATGAAGCGGGACGGTCGTCAGGCCGCGCACGACGTTTCCGTGCAGGTCATAGAGGAGAAAGTTGCACGGTGAGACCACCCGCAGCGAGTTGGGATCCCATTCGAGCATGCAACCGTCCAGAGACGACGTTCCCTGGAGGGCGTCATACTCATCGCTTCCCGATCGGACGACGAGGATCACTTCCGACCCCCAGGTGATCACTCGGCTCGCTCCCACCGGAAAATCTTCCACCTCTGCGACTCGAGCAGCTTCCTGGAGCTCGGGAATCTGGATCGACTCGCGGGGGATCAGATAGAGACCGATGGTCAGGACAACGGAAAAGAGAGTCAGGCCTATGACTCCGCCGAGGAGATACTCGTTGAACCCAGGGCTCCAGTCCCCAGGGTCCCCTTGCTCGCGATGCGCATCGCCGGTGTCGTTCGGTCCTTCCGGCGGCGCGGGTTCCTCCTCCATGGCTCTCGACAGGGTCGGCCTCCAGTGAATGCCCTCAAGGCGCGCAGTACGGAGTCAGGCGTAGCCCATGGCCCGGCCGGAGCAGGGTCTGGCCTCCACATCCTGCACGGGCGAGTACGGCTTAAGATGGGAGGTTCCAGAGGGCCAAACAAGGGCTCTACGGCTTCCTAAACTCCCCTTCACCACAGGTTCACGAAATAGACTTGGGCACCATGTTTCTTTCATATTGAGGGACGCGATCGTAGCGGCCTCGCCCGGGAAACCGGTGTCGCGAAGGGCGTTTCGACCAGGGCCCCGAATTCGATTGGGGGTTGTGATATGTCGGTTGCGAAAGTATTGGCCGTGATGGCATTCGTCGGTACGCTTGGCGGGATGGCGCCGTCCGCGGTGAACGCCCAGGTGACGAAACCCTCGGTTGTGCCTCATCCCACTGATGGACGCGCCGCATGCCTGACTTGTCACGGCGCCAAGACCGACAGCACCAAGGCGGTCCCTGAAGACCACGTCGATCGGCCCAACGAGGCCTGCCTCTTTTGCCACGGCAAGGACGCGGCAATGCAGACGAAGGAGGCAACACCAATCGAGCACGCGGTTCAGGGTCGAGCGAACTGCCTCATGTGCCACAGTGGGAAGATGCCCAACATCCCGGCGCCGCCAGAAGCCTCCCACACGGGAATGCTCGACATCAAGTTCTGCACCTACTGCCACAAGCCCGCCACACCCTGACGTTCAACGGCCATGCGAGGCATGGTGTGTTTCGCCTGGGTCCTCACGGCCGTGGGCCTTCTGTGGGCGGTGGAACCCATGGATGCCCAGGCCGTACCGGTGGTCCGGTGTGAGAACTGTCATGGTGAGCGTGACTTCTTCGCGGGTGCGGATTCGACGCTCTTCGTCCCCAACGAACGGCTGTCCACGACGGTGCACAGCGGTCTCGCGTGTGCCGACTGCCATCGTGGTTTCGAGGCGGGGTACCCCCACAGTACCGTGAACCGCGTCACCTCCTGCGAGACCTGTCATGAGCAGGAGGGCGTTGACTGGAATGCGTCGATCCATGCTCCCAATGCAACCCTGAGAGGCGACGCCCCGACGTGTGTGGAGTGCCACGGCACCCATGAGATCTTCGGGGCCACCGACCGACGCTCTCCGACCTACTCCCTCAATGTGGCATCGTTGTGTGGCCGCTGCCATGCCGATCCAAGCGTCATTGGAAGCTACTTTGCGACCGCTGACAAGGAGCAAGCACGGACCGCCGTCGCCCAATACTTCGAGACGGTTCACGGTCATGCGCTGACCGTCGCTGGACTCACCGTATCCGCCACGTGTAACGACTGCCATAGGGCGCACAAAGTCCTGCCCCCTGATTCGGCAGAGTCTTCCGTCAACCGCCGGAACATCCCCGAAACCTGTGGCGCCTGCCATGAGGGGATCATCGATGTCTACGAGGCCTCAGCGCACGGTGCCGCCAAACAGAACGGCACGCCGAACGGTACCGGGCATCTGGCTCCGGTGTGCATCGATTGCCATTCGGCTCATGGCATCGTCCGGGCCGATGAGCCGGTTTGGTACTTGGGAGTGGTGGAGGAATGCGGGACCTGCCATGAGGAACTCTACGAGACGTATCTCGAGACCTACCATGGGAAGGTGACCCGATTGGGCTCAACGCTGGCCGCTACATGCAGCGATTGTCACACCCCTCACAACATGCGCTCGGTGGACGATCCGACCTCGTCGGTGCACCCGTCGCGCCTGGTGGAGACCTGTGGGGCGTGCCATCAGGCTGCCAACGCCAACTTTGTGCAGTACCGGCCGCATGCGGACCCTCGGCAAGGTGATACCTACCCGGTGCTCCATTGGACATGGCTCTTCATGACCTCGCTCCTGATCGGCGTGATGGTGTTCTTTGGGATCCACACCATCCTGTGGGTGACTCGGTTGACCATTGACCACGTGCGAGCCGGCAAGGGGGTGACCCCTCCATGAGTCCTCGAGCCCTCAACGCCGCCGATCGAGGCAGGGGTCCACATCTCTGGCGCTTCACCCCTCTCCAGCGAACGCTCCACGCGTTTGTGATTGTCTCCTTCTTCGGGCTGGTGCTCACCGGCCTACCGCTGCACTTCTCCAACGCGCCCTGGGCGCAAGGTCTGGTGAGAGGGCTGGGAGGGGTCGGGGCGGCAGGGTTGATCCACCGGTTCTGTGCCGTCATCACCTTTGGCTACTTCTTCGTACATCTGGGGTCGCTGGTGGTTCTGGCCCGCCAACGCGGGTGGAAGAGACTGCTGTGGGGGCCGGACTCGATGATACCGCAACCAAAAGACCTTCGGGACATCCTGCAAATGTTCAAGTGGTTCCTCGGGCGCGGTGCAAGGCCAAAGTTCGACCGATTCAGCTACATGGAGAAGTTCGACTATCTCGCGGTGTTCTGGGGTGTCGCCATCATCGGGTTCTCCGGGTTGTTGCTCTGGTTCCCAGAGCTGTTCTCGACCTTTCTCCCCGGTTGGGCCTTCAACGTCGCTACGATCGTCCACGGCGACGAGGCATTGCTGGCCTTGAGTTTTATTTTCACGATCCACTTCTTCAATGTCCACCTACGCCCCGAGAAGTTCCCCATCGACCTTGTGATCTTTACCGGTCGGGCGACGTCGGGGTACATGGAAGAAGAGCATCCTCTCGAGCACGAGCGGATCGTGCAGACTGGAAGTTTGGAGAACCTGGCTGCACCGCCAGTGTCACGGACGGTCTACCTGTGGTCGATGACCCTGGGTTTCGCGTCGCTCGCCCTCGGTGTGACGATCATCGCATTGGTGGTTTGGGCGGTATTGCACTGAGCGTTGTTACGGGATGGATCGCCCGTGGCAAGCAATGCACAAGGTGGGGTTCTTCTTCTTCAGGCGATCGGCGTTGAAGCCAGGGCCATGCGGGTTGAAGCCGTAGCCGATCCCGCGGGCCGCATGGCATCGAGTGCAATCCCTTTCCACATGACATGAGGCGCAGGATTCGAGGCTCTGGCGAGCCGCCTGTCCGTGGCCAACGAGGAAGGCAGGGAGCGCATCATGATATCCGCGCCCACCGAGCCCCCCGAACTTCCCTGCCACGAGCCCGGACTGCTTGTGGCAGTCCTGGCAGAACTGTGCCGGGTTGTGGCAGTCGCTGCAGTTGGCGTCGCGACTCCACGCCGAGGACGGGTGCCGTGTGAGAAAACCGGCGGGATGGTAGTCCCCAGCTCCGGAAGCTTCGGGCCGATGGCAGGTCAGGCAGGTCTCACGTACGTGGCAGGTCTCGCACGCCGTGCTCCGGGCCGCGGCATCAGGTCCGTGACGGTCACGGAAGTCCCAGGTATGGCTCCGAGGCGGCGTCCGGACGAGCTGTGCGCCCACCCCGCGATCGGGGCCAGCGGATGGAAGCTCTCGGATGGCGTCAGGTACGAACCCAGAGTGACACGTGAGGCAGCTCTCCCTGGTGTGGCACGTGGCACAGCGCGAGGAGTTCCCGTTGGCCTGCGACCCGTGAGTACGCTGCCAATCCGTCCGCGCATGGGACTCCGGAGTTGTCAGGGCAGCAGGAAGTCGTGGCACCCGAGAGTCTGCTCCCAAGGCCTGGATGGGCGCCAATTCTGGCGCATTCACGTGGCAGGTGATGCACTGGTTACGCGCATGACAGGTCGCGCAGGAGGCTGCGATCGTAAAGGTTCCTGGCTCCTGTCCCGACACGCTCGCGAGGCCACCATGGGCTCCGAGCGCGAATCCAGGGTCCTCGTGTGAGGGTGGCCTTGGGAAGCCGGCCACCTTCTCAGGCGACAGCAGCGTCGCCTCAGCGAGTGGTAGGTGGCACAGACTGCAGGAAGTGTCTTCGAGGGAGGGATGTGTCCCCTCCAGGCCGTGACATGCAAGGCACCGGGAGACCACTGCCCGCTGGACCTGCATCCGGTCCGCCGCCTCCTCGCTCTCCACGTGACAGAGTCGGCATTGCTCGAGGACGAAGGTATGGACCGAGTGCCGAAACTTCAGATTGGTCGCGCGTGGCCCTTCCCGAGGCTCGACCCTCACCCTCTGACGGTTGGTTCCATCGTGACAGGCCGCACACGTGTCATCAGACGGCCAGATGGCCTGTCCCTCCTGCTGGATGCCCGCATGACACGTGACGCATTCTGGGAAGAACCCCGCGTGCCGAGCGTGTTCGAAGGTAGGGACTTGACCGAGGAGTTCGTGTCCAGGGACGCCCACGAGTATCGCCACCAGCAGCGCACCTGCTGCCACGCCAAGCACCGGCTTCAGGCGGCGGGTGCAAGCTCCCCTGTCACCACCGGGTGCTGAATGGAAGGACCGCCGCCGAGCACGAGACTCGGCGGCGGTAGAGGCCGACAGGGCGAGGAGGTCAGCCATGCCGGCCGGTGAGAAGGGTGCTCCTACTCGTGATTGAGAACAGGCCGAGGCTCCCGCTTGATGATTGGCTGGCCCTTTTCTCCAGTGGGAACCCCTGTGGCCCACATGTCCATGACCGATTGTAGCTCGGCAGGCGGGGCGGGCAAGAAGCCATAGATGGTCCTCAGGTAGGTCGCTGACTGCGCCAGAAGCGCCTGGCAGAGGAATTTGTTGTGAGCACCGTACGACCCGTCCTCGTGTTCCTCGAGCCCGACACCACAAGTCCTGACATTGAACTCGGCACCGTCGGCGGCGCTGATGGTCTCGTCGCGCGGGTTGAGGTCCCCCGGAGCATTTAGGAGGATCCGGGGCAACATCCCACCGTCGGTCGGGAAGGGATCGATGTCCTCGTTGTGATTGAGGTCGTTCCAAAGGACATCTGCCAGCGCTTCCAGGCTCGCCTTGGAGGACACCCAGGCGTTGGCCGCGACCGCCTCACTGTTGTGGCATCCACTGGCGACGCATGCGCCCCAGTTCCTGGCTTCGGCGGTGTACTCACAATCCCGTTCGCCGGTTGGAGCGCCGTTCGCGTCAACGCAGGGTGTGGCCTGGAACTGATGTCCCACCGATTCGAATTCAAAGTCCCCAGTGGCTTGATCAGTCGCGGTAAACCTGTAGACATGGCACCCGGCGCAGAGATTGGGATTGGCCTCTGTGGCGTGGGAGCCATAGATCCTCGCGGTGTCGTACACGAATCCCGGAGGTCTCCACCCGGCGTACCCGAGTAACACTCCACCCTGCACTCCGTGCGGCTGGTTCCCGCGGGAGCTACTGGGGCCCGGTTCTACCCGGCGCAAGTGGCAACCCATGCAAAGATTCTGCTCGGGATCCGTTGTGCCGGGACTGCGCCGCAGCATGTGCTCATTGGTACTGCCGTGGGGGTCGTGGCAGACGGCGCACGTCGCGACCGGGAGGATGTCACTGGTGCCCAACTCGACGTAGTTCGCGTCAGTATCCCAAGCCGCGAGGCGGCCCCGGCTGCCGTGACACGGCGCGCACGATGAGTTGTTCCCGCGTGAATTCGCGATCGCATGCCGGGACAACTCCCACTGATCGAGGAAGGGGTGGTGATCTCCAGAGTGACAGTCGCCGCAAACGGCTCGCCCCACCCCCTGGACCGAGGCCAGGGGCCGCAGGGTGATATTGCCCTGACCAACCCCCTCGATGTGCTCCAGTCCAGGACCGTGACAACTCTCGCACTGCACGTCCCGATAGACCGAATCCTTCACGACGTCCCACCCAGCTGGCGCGGTCGCCGGGTTCCCGTTGGAAGTGACGGTGTGGCAACTGTAGCAGAAATCCTGCGCGTGGTCGTTGATATCCAACGTGTGGGCGGCATTGGCATGCTTGGTCTCCACCCACGTAGCCTGCTTTTCGGCATGACAGTTACCACATGTGGTCTGCCGCGCAGTCGCGTCGTAGTAGCCGAGGAACCCGCTCGCCGCGTCGGGCGGAGGATTGAACGGAGCACGATCGCGGTACACGATCGTCTCGTCGGTACAGCTCGAGAAGGTGACGGCAACAAGCAGCGCCGCCGCGAAGGGGAGGAGTTTCTGACTGAGAAGGGTAGTGCGCATGAGCCGCTCCGAGGTCTCTGCAAGGGCTAGTGAATCAACACCGTAGTACTACGGAACGCCTGCAATATTGAGGAACGAGGGACTGGTCGCTAGTGGCTTTAAACCCTTTTCATGTAACAGGTTACCCAAGAAGCCTTCACGGCCTCTTATGAATTCCTTCAGCTTTGGTCCCTAATCGAATCAGGGGGCTCTCGGGGGGAGATCCTGGAGGTACGACAGGACCGCTTCCGTCTCGGCCCGGCTGGGGCGGCGAACGCCCATCCGCTCCATGTTCAACTCCATCCTCTGAAACACACTCACCCAGTCTTGCCCCGAATGGAGGAACGGGTCGGGGGTACTGTGGCACTGACTGCAGAGGGTCACAAAGGTCTCGCGCCCGCTACCGGGAGGGAGTTCCTCGGCGCTCACGCGAAGCGCGTTCTCCATGAGGTATCGGGAAAGCATGTTGCGGTCTCCCACCTCTGGAAGCGCCACCTGAAGAGAGTCCGGCAGCCAATCCATCCGCAGCCACATGCGCCGGAGAATACGGGGCCAGTCGGTGGCGCTGTGCATGGAGGGTGTGGGAACGGCGTGGCACTGGCCGCAATAGCGCACCAGGAGCGTGGCTCCGGTGGATGTGGGGTCGGGTAGACTCGCGGCATCAAACCCTTCCGGGGGAAGGGCGATCCGGGCCGAGGCAAGGAGCAGGGCGTCACCTGCCGAGAGGACTCCCGTGGAAACTGGGGCCGCAGCATCAGGTACGCCGGGATCGCTCGCAGGCTGGCAGGCGGTGAGGATGAGCGCACAGGTTGCAAGAGCGGCGATGGTTCGGGTGTAGGTCATTGTCTCCTCGGTGAGGACTCCTGGGTACGGTGCTAGGCCGCGGGATCGACCATGTAGCCGACGATGGTCATGACGACGATGAACGCAATGATCGCGATGGCTATCCCGGTAAAGACCGGGCTGCGCTCACCTGCGGCCGACTTCCGGTCGAGCACCGGAATGAGGAACAGGAAGAGACCCGCCAGCCCGAAACCCAAGACGCCAAGAACTTCTCCTTCGATACCCAGGATGTGGGCCGGAAGGAATTTTAGCGTCTGAAACATAAACATGAAATACCACTCGGGCTTGATTCCGACCGGCGCGGATGCGAAGGGGTCTGCCTTGCTTCCCAATTCCGCGGGGATGAAGGCGGCGAGCGCCGCCAGGATCGCCAGAGCGGCCAGCCAGCCCACCGCATCTCGGATGAGGAAGTTCGGAAAGAACGGCATCGAGCGTGGTGGCTCCTTCGAACGTTCGATGCGGCGTGGTACGCTCATTCCCTGGCGCTGGACCAGGAGCACGTGAATCGCGACCACCGCAATGGTGGCGATCGGCAGGAGTGCCACATGGAAGGCGTAGAACCGCGTGAGGGTCGCCCCGGTCACGTCCTCCCCGCCACGGAGGACCCGGAGCAAGAAGTCTCCGACCACCGGAAGCACACCCGTGATTTGCGTACCAACTCGGGTGGCGAAGTACGCCAGTTCGTTCCACGGCAGGAGATACCCCGTGAAGCCGAATGCCATGGCGAGGCCCATGAGGACGACACCGGTATACCAGGTGAGTTGTCGCGGGCGACGGTAGGCCTTGACCAGCAGCACCGTGAACAGGTGCAGGAAGAGGGTGAAGATCATCAGGTTGGCCGCCCAGTTGTGGATCGACCTGATCAGCCAACCGAACTGGACCTCGGCCATCATGAATTGGACGGACTCGAACGCCTCCCCTGAGCTGGGTCGGTAGTAGAAGAGCAGCAAGACGCCGGTGCCGATCTGCACCAAGAAGAGGAAGAGCGTCATCCCCCCCAGGTAGTACCACGCGGTATGCTTGTGGATCGGAACTTCCTTCTTCTTTGCGAGCGCCCACACTCCGCTCAGACCCGTGCTGGAGTCGAACCACGTCCACAGCCTCGTGAGGCTCTCCCGGAGTGGCGACACCTCAGGTCTTCCTTCCGACGATGATTTCGTCCCCACGCACGTTTACCGTGAATTCCTCGAGAGGAGTTGGAGGTGGGCCCGAGACGTTCCGGCCGTTCAAATCGAAATGCCCGTTGTGACAGGCGCACCAGATCTCGGCGAGATCCGGACGGTACTGCACGATGCACCCCAAGTGAGTGCAAGCCGCGGAGAAGGCCTTCAGTTCATTGGTGGAGGTGCGGACCAGGAGTCCGGGCCTGTTACCGAACTTGAAAACCTGTCCGGTGTTGGGGGCGACATCGTCGGGGGAAAGGGGCAGGGTAACTGACGAGGACGATGATTCCGCCGCATCCGGGGGCACCATGTAGCGTGTGGCCGGGTAGAATACCGCCAGAACCAGAGCGCCCGCACTGGTCCCGAGCACCCAGTCGAGGAACTTCCGTCGGGGTGGTTCGGGCGGAATCGCGGATGGGTCGATCATGAAGACTCCTCGTCGTTGCGGTCGGACGATCCGGGACCGCGCGTTTCAGGCAGACGCATTTCCCGTGTAAACATGATGTAGCTCATGCTCGGGCCCTCGATCTCCTTGATCTTGAGCAGCAGGGCCACGATGAGGACCACGGTGATCAAGGCAAACACCGCCAGCCCGGTACGCCGGAACCGCAGCTCGCCGAGTGCGTCCATCCCCCTGATGAACGCCTGGTCCGTAATGGCCAGGCCGGCGGCGACACTTGAGTCGACCGCCCCTGCCCTGAAGGTGTGCACCGCCGCCCGGCTCTCTACGAGGGCACTGTGCGCGGCCTCGAGATCGTACTGCGCCTGGCTGACCTCGACGCCGGAGTTCTCGGCCGACTCGAGAAGAGCACGCGATGAATCGAGTTGGATACGGAGAGAATCGATCAGTCGGCGGATCTGGAGGGCCTGGATGCCTCCCTCGCTCTCTTCCGTGTGGCACTTGGCGCAGATCCCACCCTCGCCCACGCCGATCATCTCATCGGAGGCTGCCTGGATCTCGTGGTTGTTGTGACACGCGGCACAGCCGGGAATCCCTATGAGTGGGAAGATCTCTCCGTGCCGGCTGGTCTCGAAGTGCTGCTCCTGGACCGAATGGCACTGACCACAAGTGTTTCCCACCCAGGAGACACCGGGCGGTGCTGCCCCGTGATTGCCGTGACAGTCGTTGCACGTCGGGGCACCGAGATCCCGGGCGACGGTGAGTGCTTCGCCGTGAACGCTCCGGCCGTACTTCTCGGCTTGATCCGTCGGAATCCCGTAGTCCGCCATGTACTGGGCATTGGCATGACACGCACTGCAGGTCTTGGCGACATTGAGGGGGTGTACACTCGACAGAGGATCCGACGGTGGTCGAATACCGTGGGCCGGGTGACAGCTGACGCAAGTGGCCACCAACGAATCACTCTCCTGAACCAGCCGCTGGCCATGCACAGACGACTGATACTCCACCTCCTGATCGACCCGGAGACCAGGGTTGTATTGCCGCATGAACGCGGCGTCCGAATGGCAGTGGCCGCACATCGTGGGGATTCGTTGGCGGCTGAGGTCCCGAAGGAAGCCGCGTGCAGGATCCATCGCCTCGGGACCGAGGATGGTGCCGTCTCCTCCGTGGCAGGCGACGCAGCCAAACCCTTTTCCCGAATGCACGTCATCGCCATACCGCGTGACTGGATCGGACAGCGGACCATCCGGCAGGGCCTGGTGGCAGGTCACGCAGGATTCCACCTCGGTAGGGTCCGATTGCGCCTCGATCACTCCGGTACGCCAGGTGAGGAGCAGCATGACGCCGACCCACGTTGCGAACATTGCAGAACGTCTCATCGGGTTGACCCCTGCGAGATGAATACGGCGACGATGTCGGACATCTCGTCGGCCGTAATTGTGGGCCAGGAAGGACCGGCTGGATCCTCGAACACGAGAACACTGTGGTTCCATATCGCCGCGATCACGGCGGCCGGAGTCTGGAGGTTCCGTACCTGGGTCAAGGGCTGGGCGCCTTCGCGCCCACCCGGACGATGGCAACCATTGCAGCCTCGACTCGCGAGCAGCTGTCTCCCGGTCGTGGCGTTTCCCTCCGCCCGAAAGTACCGCACCGAGTAGAGGTAAGCCACGATGTCGGACATGTCGGAAGCGGCGAGAGTGGGAACTTCGACACCCCGAGCCCGCATGACACTCAACATCGCCGGGGCCTTGTTCCAGAGAGTCGCCGCGAACTCATAGAGTGTTATTGCCCTCGAACGACTGGCCAGGTCGGGTGCGAATCCGGCACCGGCTCCGCGGACCGCGTGGCATTCCATGCACTTCTTTTCGCGCATGAGGCGACGCCCTTCATCGGCATTGCCGGGGAGCAAGTAGACGGGTCCGGCTCGGCTGCGAGGAGAGGCGCGTCGGAAGTAGGTGAGCAAGTCGTTCAGTTCCGTCGCGGAAAAGGTCGGGCGCTCGAGGCCGAGTTGCGCCATCCGACCCATCATGGCGGCCCCATGGTTCCACATCGCCGCCGCCACCCGGAGCGGGCCTTCATTTCCCAGGGCGTCGAGGTTCGGCCCGACCACACCACCCTGACCACCGATCTGGTGACACCGGATGCAGTGTTTTTCGCGGAAGATGGCCTGCCCGCGCTCACTGCTTCCCGGAGGACTGAAAGCGTCGACCGAACCGAAAAAAGCGATCAGGTCCTCCATCTGGCGGGGCGTCATCCGCTGTGGCCTGAGACCGGCCGATCGCATCCTCTCTACCATGCCGCCGAAGTGATTCCAGAACCCCGCCGCCATGCCATAGTACGAGCCCAGTCGTCCCTGGGCCAGGTCCGGCCCAACCGTCTGGCCCACACCGTTGATGGCATGACAATTCGCACAGCCTTTGGCGCCGAAGACACGGGCTCCGGCGAGGGCATTCTGGGATCCGATCGGCGTTTGCGCCGAGAGCTCCCCGGGCTGCAGGATGGTCATGACCGGGAGACACAGCCCAACGGCCATCAGCCGGATCAGTCGGCGTGATGCAACCCACATGGTCACAGAGTATCCCCCCTCAATAACGAACCGTGGGTAGGGGCGAACCTACTTCTTCGGGGCGAAGGTCCTGATGTACGCCACGAGTGCCGTTACCTGCTCCGCCGTGAGGGACGCGAACTTTGGCATCGTTTTGGTTCCCTTGGTAATCGCGAGAGCAAGATCTTCGTCGGTCCGCTTGTCCATCAGTGCCGCATCGCTCATATCCGGTGTCTTCATCGCGGGTCCCATCGGCCCATCACCCTTACCTGCGGCCCCGTGACAGGTGACACAGCTCTTCTTGTAAATGGCGGCGGCATCCTGAGCGTTGGCCGAGGAGGGGAGGAGGAAGAGAGCAAGCGTACCGACGAGAAGGAATGGCAATTTTCGCATGGGGTATCCTATGGTGCAGGTGTTGTGAGTTCCGATGATGCTAGTCTCAAATGTCCTCAAATCAACGCGCAGACGCCAGGCCTTTGGGAAGGTACGCTGTAACAACGTAGACAAGAAGTCTTTAGTATCGTTTAAGGATTCCTTCAGATGTTATTAAGACCAGCCCCAACCCTGTCCTCTAGATTCGACTCGGCAACCAACTCGAGGTTCATCGCGTGACGACCACTATCCGACTGGTGTTCGGGATTGTCGTGTGTGCCGCTGTGGCTTGCATCGGCAAGAGCAACGATGCGCCTGTGACTGCCGAACCTGGGCAACCCCTGCCGGGCCTCACCCCGGAGCAACTCGCACGGTTTGAAAACGGCAAACGAGCATTCAGTCGAGTGTATACCCCGGAGGAGGGGCTCGGACCATTGTACACCGAGAACTCCTGTAACGCCTGTCACCACGAACCCGAAACTGGCGGTGGTGGTGGCGAGCCGGACACCCACGCATCGCGCTTCATTGAACCGGATTCCTGTGACCCGATGGTGGAAGAGGGTGGATTCGTCCGGAAGGGGGCGACACCGTTGATGCGACCCTTTGCGGCCGACCGGTTTGAACCGCCCGCCATGGCCAACGGGGTCGAGATGTTTTTCGCCCCACCGTTATACGGTCATGGTCTGATCGAGGCCATTCCGGAAGAGACGATCATTGCATTGGCGGACCCGGACGATGCGAACGGTGACGGGATCTCCGGCCGTGTTTCGCGACTGACCGACGGTCGGCTCGGGAGATTCCGTCGGAAAGCCGATCGCGCCGCGCTGCACGATCTGGCGGAGGCGGGTGTTCGCTTTGCCATTGGTCTCACCACCCCCGATCACCCCGAAGAGCTGTCCTACCGAGGCGCACCGATTCCACCCGGAGTCGACCCAGCGGCCGACCCGGAGATTGACAGCGCCGAGGTTGATGCGATCACCGATTTCGTTCGCTTCCTTGCCCCACCGAACAGAGCGGCCATTGCTGACCCGGATCGTCGGGCCGAAGTGCGAGAAGGTGAGCGCACGTTCGACAAGATAGGATGCACCGCGTGTCATGTGCGGACCCTGCCCACGGGGCCCAACGCGGTGAGCGCCCTCGATCGCAAACTGGTCCCGCTCTATTCGGATCTCCTGCTGCACGACATGGGGCCCGGGCTGGCCGGCGTGTGCGGCCCCACGGCAACCCCCTCGGAGCTTCGGACGGAGATTCTCTGGGGTCTGCGGTTTCGGCGCGAGGGATACATGCACAACGGCCGTGCGCGTTCTCTCGAAGAGGCCATCGCCCTCCATGACGGCGAGGGCCGGGAATCGCGAGTGGCCTTCCGGCGGTTGAATCCACGACACCGCGAAATGTTGATCACGTTCCTGCAGTCTCTCTAGCGGAACTCTTTCTCGGAGAAACCGATGCAGCAAGGTCGAACCACGACGGCAGATACTCCATCACTCGATATCGCGGCAGCAAGTCCGGGCGAGCGTGAGGAACTCACCAAACTGGGAATTCTGTCCACCTTGGGTGAGATCGTGGCTGGTCCTGGTGCTGGGCTGACCGCCGGAGTCCCCTCCGTCGCTCGACGTGCCGTTACGGTACCCGATGTGTTGAACGAAGCCTTTGACTACGACCGCCCCTCATCTTTTTCCCGGGCACTCTCCTTCGAGATCGCGGACACGCGAATCCTCCTGATCTCGGGAACCGCCAGTGTTGATGAGAACGGACGGACGATTCACGTGGGAGACTTCCGTGCGCAGTGCTGGCGCACCTACCGCAACATCACCGCCATCCTCAGTGCCGAGGGCATGGATTGGGGTGACATCGTCCGTACCTCCTGCTATCTCCGCGACATCGAGCGGGACTACCGTGACTTCAACGAAGTCAGGACCACATTCTTCCAATGGCTCGGACTCGATCCGCTGCCGGCGAGCACGGGGATTCAGGCTCGGCTCTGTCGGGAGGATTTGCTGGTTGAGATCGAAGCGATGGCGGTATCGCGCAACTCTGGGTAGCTAGGTTTTCCTCGCGGCGGGTGATAACATGGCTCCTATGTCTCTTTCCCGCCGCCAGTTCATGACCGCGACCGCGGCAGCGGCTCTGGCCTCCAAGGCACCGGACGCAGCCGCTCGGTCGCCAACGGTGCGAGCTCAAGAGGTACCGACGCGGTTCGATCCCTGGGTCGAGGTCGACGCCGCGGCCTTGCGATTCAATGTCGATGTGATCTCACGGCTGGCGGCCGGCCGGCCGATCATGGCCGTCGTCAAGAACAACGCCTATGGGCTCGGCCTCACCACCGTCGCTGCGATCCTCGAGCCACTCCCCCAGATCAGCGGATTTGCTGTGGTCAAGACGTCGGCGGCGCTGGCGCTCCGGGACGCGGGGATAGCGAAACCGGTTCTCCTCATGGGGCTCTTCGCCGATCGGGATGCGCAGGAGCTGATACGCCGGGATGTCTCGCTGAGTCTCTGCAACGAGGAGTCAGCCGAACGACTCGGTGGAGCAGCGCGCGCCGCGGGCGCCATTGCCCGTGCTCAGGTCTATCTCGATACCGGGATGAGCCGGATGGGAGTGCCGTACCATCGGGCGCTTCCCTGGCTGGCCAGCCTTGCGGGCCTCCGAGGCGTCCGCATCGATGGGACCTTCATGGGATTCACCGAGGAGCCCGACTTCGATCGGGAACAGCTCTCCCGGTTCCGTGACGTGACTGATAGGGCGAGTCGAGCCGGGGTCGAGCTTGGCCAACGGCACGCCGCCTCCTCCCACGCCGTTTTCAACTTCGCCGATGCGCACCTCGATCTCGTACGACCGGGTATCGCGCTGTATGGCGCCTATCCGAGCGACGCCGGAGCGGAGCGCGTCATCGCCGAACTGAAGCCGGCACTCCGGGTGCGCGCGCGAGTGGTGCGCGTTGAGGAGCTGCGCGCCGGGGATAGCGTGAGCTATGGCCGGAACTATGTGGCGAGCCGCCCGACCTGGGTGGCCACCGTTCCGATGGGACATGCAGACGGATACCCACGTGAAGCTGTCCAGGGAGGGCGGGTGCTCATCCGCGAACGACTGTACCCTGCAATCGGTGCCGTGAGCGCGAGCCACACGATCGTGGAGTTGGGCCCCGAACGGACAGTCTCCGTAGGTGATGTCGTCACGGTCCTGGGTCCGGACGACCCTGCAATCCATCCCAACGCGATTGCCGGTGGTCTAGGCATATCGGTGTACGACGTTCTGATGCACCTCAACCCAGGTCTCCCCAAACTGGTCGTCTGAGTCAGGACTTCCTTCCGGCCAGGTACTGAGCCACGGAGGGAGGGTAGGGCAGGGGGTCCCCTGCAGGCAGGTCCTCAATCGGGTCGAGGGCTTCGTGTCGGAGGGGAAGGACCCCGGCCCAGATCGGCAATGCGTAGTCGGCCTCTTCATCCTTCGGAGGCCCTGTCCGGATCTTCGCCGTCGCCACATCGATTGGAATGGCCGCCACGGCGGTCGCCTTCAACTCCTGCGCGTCCGGCCGGCGGGCCTCCGCCCAGCGTCCCGGCATGATGCGCTCGGTAAACCGCTCGAGGGCTTCCATCTTCTGTGCATCCCCCTCGATCAGGTATCCCCGACCGAACGCGACGACCGCACGGTAGTTCATCGAGTGATGGAAGACCGACCGCGCCAGGACCAACCCATCGAGGATGGTAACACTGACGCAGGTGGGACGACCGGATCCGACGTACCGCAGCAGGCGGCTGCTGGTGGCGCCGTGCAGATAGATCGTGTCGTCGACCCGAACATGGATCGTGGGGATGATGACCGGTTGGTCCTCCTCCAGGAGCCCGACGTGGCAATACAGGGAGGCGTCGAGGATGGCGTGGACGGTTTCCCGGTCGTAAGAGCCACGATCGGGAACGCGCCGAACGCGGTTCAGGTCGGTGATGTCGTAGTGGCTCATGGTTCCTCCGTGGGGTAGAATTATACCGCCAAGGTCTGGGCGGCGTTCCAGACACCAGCGAACCATCGAGACACCGACTATGGAGGATGTGATGCCGATCCGATTGGGGGATAAGGCCCCGAATTTCCAGGCGGAAACGACCGACGGTCCTCTGGACTTCTACGAGTGGAAGGGCGCGAGTTGGGCGGTGCTCTTTTCACACCCCAAGGACTTCACGCCGGTCTGCACGACCGAACTCGGGCGGGTTGCGGCCCTGAAGGACGAGTTTGCCCACCGGAACACCAAGGTGATCGGTTTGAGCGTCGACCCGATTGACAGCCACGCCGAGTGGGGGCAGGACATCCTAGACGTCACGGGCCACGCACTGAACTTCCCCCTCATCGCTGATCCTCAGCGCACGGTGGCCGATCTCTACGACATGATTCATCCGAACGCCGACGACACCGCCACCGTGCGTTCGGTCTTCGTGATTGCCCCGGACAACACGGTCAAGCTCACGCTCACCTATCCGGCCA
Source organism: Gemmatimonadota bacterium (assembly GCA_003246755.1). Taxonomy (GTDB): domain Bacteria; phylum Gemmatimonadota; class Gemmatimonadetes; order Gemmatimonadales; family GWC2-71-9; genus SZUA-320. The sequence goes on from QKDC01000076.1 coordinate 20,818, forward strand.
GCACGGGCAGGAATTTCGACGAGTTGCTGCGTGTCATCGATTCACTTCAACTCACGGCGTATCACGCGGTCGCGACACCTGCCGATTGGAAAGCCGGTGAGGATGTGATCATCGTGCCGAGCCTCAGCGATGAGGATGCCGCGGCACGGTTCCCGGGCTACGTCATGAAGAAGCCCTATCTCAGGGTGACCTCTCACCCCAAGGGCTGACGGGCCCTACCGCGCGGTCCGGGGTCCCTTTAGACTCCGCCCATATGTCACATGTCGAGATCGGCGGTCTCTCCGGGTGCGTCGGGGAGACCGTCACCATTCAGGGGTGGGTCACCACCACCAGGTCGAGCGGGAAGGTCGCCTTCGCCGTCATCCGTGATGGCACCGGCCTGCTGCAATGCGTCCTGGTCAAAAGTCAGGTGGCAGAGGAGGTGTGGGATCGCTTTCAGGGCCTGACACAGGAGACCAGCGTCGCCGTCACCGGCGAAGTACGGGCGGAACCGCGGTCACCGGGCGGGTACGAACTCGGGCTTACCGGGCTCGAGGTCATTGGGGAGAGTGTCGACTTCCCCATATCCCCCAAGGAGCATGGGACCGCCTTTCTTCACGAGCACCGTCACCTCTGGCTCCGGAGCCGGCGCCAGGTGGCGATTGCCAGAGTGCGTCACGAAGTGGTGCAGGCCATCCGGGATTTTCTCTACGAGCGTGGATTCGTCTGCGTCGACACGCCGATCCTCACTGGTGCCATTGGTGAAGAGGCGGGGAACCTCTTTTCCACCGAGTACTTCGATCTGGGGAGCGCCTATCTGGCCCAGACCGGCCAGCTCTACGGCGAAGCGGCCGCCGCCGCACTGGGGAAGATCTACTGCTTCGGGCCCACCTTCCGTGCGGAGAAGTCGAAGACCCGGCGACATCTCACCGAGTTCTGGATGGTCGAGCCCGAAGTAGCGTGGCTCGATTCGGATGGCAACATGGAGTTGCAGGAACAGTTCATCAGTTACATCGTGGCCCGGGCACTCGATCGTCGTGCTGAAGAGTTGAAGGAGCTGGAACGGGACACGTCTCGATTGGAGTCGGTGACCGCACCCTTCCCTCGACTCTCCTACACGGATGCTATCGCCTACCTCAAATCGGAGGGTCACGACCTCGAGTGGGGCGCGGACATCGGTGGGGACGAGGAAACCGTGCTCGCGAGTCGCTATGACCGTCCGGTGTTCGTGTACAACTACCCCAAGGCGATCAAGGCGTTCTACATGAAGGAGAACCCCGACGATCCCCGGACGGTGCTCAGTAATGATTGCCTGGCGCCGGAGGGGTACGGAGAGATCATCGGGGGGAGCCAGCGGGAAGACGACTACGACCGGCTCCTGGCTCGGATCGTCGACTACGGACTCGACCCGGATGCCTACAAGTGGTATCTCGATCTCCGAAAGTACGGGACCTTCGCGCACTCGGGGTTTGGGCTTGGCGTGGAGCGTACCGTGGCCTGGATCTGCGGCATACCCCACATTCGGGAAGCGATCGCTTTCCCGAGGCAGATCCATCGCCTGTATCCCTAGGCACCCCCCCCTCATGGTCTTTGAAAAAGACCCAGTGATTGTCGTATTCCAGGCTGCTTCCGCGGAAGGTTTCCTCGGCAACCAACAATGTCCCCCCGTTCTCCAATCGATACCGGACCAGATTCGTCGCCTCGTCTCCCTCGGTGCTTCCTTCCTTCGCGGTATGCACACGGGTGAGGAAGACGAGTTCGTCCCCCTCCCAACGAAGGGACGGATAGATGGTGGCCGAGCCGCGGGACAGAGGCGGGTTATCCGCTCCGACCGTGAGGTCGATGGCAAAGGTGTCGCGTCGGCCTTCGACGACAAACGTCCGGGCCAGCCGGAAGCGCGGGTCGCGGTGCTCGATCGCGAATTCCACGATTTCCGGTGGGTTAATCTGGAGCCTGCTTCCCTCCGGGTCGAAACGCCACTGGCCCGTGAAGTTTGGCGGGGTCATCGCTCACCCTCGATGCGAGCGATGTACAACCCTCTCCCGATCAGGCCTTTCGGATCGTGCCTCACGGCCGCGAACCCCGCGCGTGCGAAGCAGTCCATCGTCTCCGCACGAGTAAAGAGCGCCAGTTCATGGTGCTCTGTGCGATGTTCGATCCCCTCGTCACTCCCGATCAGATAGTGAAACGTGACGACCGACATGCGGTCGCGGACCCCGGAGTGACTCAGCCGAACGACACGCAGGTCATCTTGTTCCACGGTGTTGAGATAGGTGCGACCTGGAAGCCAGGCCTCGGGCTCGAACCACGGCTCGACGAGTACGACTCCGTTTGGGTTGAGGTGCCGGCGGAAGCATCGGAAAGCACTCTCGAGACGGTCCACCGAGCGGAGGTACCCGATGGCACTGAAGAGGCAGAGGATGACGTCGTACGTGGCATCGAGCGAAAAGTCGGCCATGTCCCCATGCCAGAACGACGCTTGCGGCACTTTGGCCTTGGCGAGTTCAATGAACGCCGGTTCGAGATCGAGGCCATCGACCTGATAGCCGTGTTCTTCCCATAAGTAGCGGGCGTGCTCTCCGGTTCCGCAACCTACATCCAGAACGGCCCTCGCCTCCGGTGCCTCAGCCGCAAGGAGGCCGGCGATTTGCTTCGACTCCGCGCCGTAGTCCTTGAAGGACTGATAGATGAGGTCGTAGAGCTCCGGGGCTTCGGAAAACATTGATGGACTCGAGTGCGCCGTCCCTCAGGGAAGGTCAAGCACGACCGGACGCCAGGTCGCGGGGTCGTTGTGGAATCCCGTTCATGGTTTGACCGAATACAGGTCGGTTGAGAGGTACTTCATCCCCGAATCGCAGATCAAAGTGACGATCGTATGGTCGGGACCAAGACGTTCGGCTACCTGGAGGGCCGCGACGACGTTTGCCCCTGAAGAGGTACCGGCAAAGAGCGCTTCTTCCTTGGCGAGACGGCGCGCCATCTCCTTCGCCTCCGAAGTGGAGATGGGAATCACTTCGCTGACGAGACTGGGGTCCCATCGCGGCGGAACGAACCCGGGCCCGATCCCCTCGATCTTGTGGGCGCCTGCCACTCCACCCGACAGTACTGCCGACTCGGCGGGCTCCACGGCAACGATCTCAACCTCGGCGTGAAGATTTCGAAGCGCATGAGCCACTCCGGTGATGCACTGTGCCGTACCAACTGCTTGGACGAAGGCATCGATGGTCCCACCGGACTGGTTCCAGGCTTCCTCGGCGAGCGGGGCATAGCCCGCTGCCGCATCAGGGTTGTTGAACTGGTCGGCGTAGTAGGTCTGAGGCGCCGCACTGACCTCAGCGGCCTTCGCCATCATGGTCTGGATCAGCTCTCTGGTGATTTGACGGTCACGGCTCTCGATTTCGATCACCTGTGCGCCGAGCGCGCGCATGTGGTCACGTTTTTCCTGACTAAACGCGTCCGAGGTCACGACCGTGATCGAGTATCCGCGCGCTGCACACGCGAAAGCCAGCGATGTCCCTGTACTCCCGCCGGTGTACTCCACCACCGTATCCCCCGGTTTCAAACGGCCCGACGAAGCAGCCCGGTCGATGACCGAGAGGGCCATCCGGTCCTTCATACTGCCCGTTGGGTTGTGACTCTCGACCTTCACGAGCACCCGGGCGCCCCCTTTGGGGACCACGTTCCTGAGTTCGACGAGGGGGGTGCCGCCAACGGCCGCGATGACGTCCACCGTCTGGTTGGCGGTCACACCCATTGATGGCGTCCGGTGCCCTAGAAGTTCACCGAGACTTTGGCCAAGGCGAGTCTCCCCAATTGTGGGAACCCGATGAAAGTTGCGTATGTCTTGTCCAGGACGTTCTGGATGTCCAGCGTCGCCCGAACCCGTTGATCGAACGGCAGTTTCCACGAAAAGAGCAGGTCCACCAACCCATATCCGTCGATCGGCTTGAGGGACCCATCGGGCAGAGTCGGACTCACATAGACACCGCTCACCACGGGGAACCCTTTGACGTACCGCCCACGCGCTTCCGCCCGGAACTCGTCGCGGAACGACGTGTACCGGAGCGTTGCCGCACCCTTCCCCCGAGTGGCGTTGAGGGCGATGGGTCCCGACCCCATGACTTCCGCCGCCGAGAAGAAGTCGTCGCTCACCCAGGAGTAGTTGATCGATGCGGACCAGCGGTTGTCGAACCAGTAGTCCAGAGCGATGTCGGCGCCGAAGAGGTCCACTTCTCCGAAATTCCGGTAGGTGAGGATGATGTCCGACCCCTGAGTCAGTTCGGCATCGGGCACGACGGTGCCGAGCGGAACCCCGGTCACCGTCGCGTTGCCCGAGATCCCCGCCATCCCGGCTGCCACCTGCTGGGTGATGAGGTCCGCGCCCGGAATGTTGTTGGCGTTCAGGATGGGCAACAAAGTGGACTGGAGGTAGGCCAAAGTCGTCGCGGGATCGAGGAAGACGTTGGGCGTCTCCACCGCGATGTCCCCGATGAAGTCGTGCTTCCGCTCGTACCACACGTCGATCGATGCCCGAAACCGTTCGTTCACGATCCCCTTGTATCCCACCTCGAAGACGTTGTTGATGGTCGGTGTCAGGGCATGGATGTCGGTGATCTGGCTCGCGTTGACGTCATGGAACGCGCCGGCCGTGGGATCGAGTCGCCGGAGTTGGGTGCCGACCGTGGTCGGCGCCGGGATCGCGGTCAGGATCTGGCCAACGGCCGCGGGAAGCTGCGCTGCCACCGCTCCCGCGGCGAGACCCCAGAGCAAAGCCGCATTGGCCGGCAGGGCCTGGTTTGGCACCCCGGGGAAGGGACCGGGCCACATGCAGAGATCGTCCACCCCTCCTGACCCGCAGTACCCCCGGAAGTTGAATCCGCCGGCGGGGACACCCAAGACCCGTACCGTGTAGGGGCCGGCCTGGCCTCCGACCAGATCGACAAAACTCTGCAAGTTGTCCGGGGTCGTGAAGGCGCGATTGTAAGTGACCCGGAAGCTGTGGTTCTCGTTTGGATTGAAGACCACCGCGGCACGGGGGGAGATGGAGGCCTTCTCCAGCCTGCTGTGGTCATCGACCCGCAGCGCCCCCACCAGGTTGACACGGTCGGTCAGGCGATAGGTCGCGTGGAGATATCCCCCCACCTCACGAATGTCGTCATCGGCCTCGTTGCGGCCGTTGATGGTTCCGGCCGTTCGCGGTTCGGTATAGGTGAAGTCCACACCATAGACCGCGTCGAGACGATCGCTCAGCAACGTTCCATGCTGCACTTGAGCCGCTATCACCCGTGATCGGTCGTAGAGCGCACTGCCATCGCGAAGCAGAAACGTCCCCACGGGTTGGCTGGGGTCGTCGATACCCGAATCGCTTCGGTTCCAGAAGACTTGGGCGAAGAGTCGCTTGTGACGGGCTCTGAGTTGGAAGAAATCGTAGGTCCAGTTGTCGACCTGAGCCGCTCCCACTCCGGTAAAATCGATCGACTGGAGCCAGGTGGTGCGGCCGTATTCCCCGATGAACTCCGTGGCCCCATCCGGCCGGTAGTCCATCCGGAGGTCGAGACCCCAACGCTGCTGATCGAAATCCCGGCACCCGAACCCCTCCATGGTGCACGACCTGCCGGGGAGGGAGCCTGGTTCGGCGGGGTCCGAGGAAAGCCAATCTCTTCCCGCCTGATAGTACCCGGAAATCTTGTAGCCGAATTTGTCCCCCAGTACTTTCGCATGACGGAACGAGCCACCACCGAGTACGTGTCCATCGTCAAGTGATGCCCCCGCGGCGGTTCGTGAACCGGCACGGTATCCGGAAATGAGGGAAAGAGTATTCCCCTCACTCGAGAATGGTGATTTGCTGAAGATCGCCAGCACGCCATTGGCGGTGTTGGGGCCGTACAGGGCGGCGCCGGGACCGAGAATGAACTCCACGCGCTCGATGTCTTCGTCGATGCCGGGATAGAACCCGGGGAGGTTTGCCCGCAGGGACGGAAGGTTGGCGTACCGGTTATCGGTCAGGGTTTGCAGCGAACCGGAGAAGATCCCGTTGAAACCGCGTCCGACCAGGTTGGCTTGAATCAGCCCACCCTGGATGATGTCGACCCCGGGGACGGTCTTGAGGTGGTCGGTGACGGTCAGGGTGGGACGGGAGACGATGTCGGGCGCCATGATGGCCGTGACCGAGGCAGGGGCTTCGAGTGCCTTCTCGTCGACCCGGGATACCGCCACGATGATGGGGTTCAACTCGACCGCCCCAACCGTGAAGTCCACGGTCGTGGATCCCCCTCCGAGCACGGTGACCATGTCCTCTCGCGCTGGGGCGTATCCAATGGCGGCCACGCGGACCGTGTAGACCCCTGCGGGGGCCGAGACGGTGTACCGACCATCTACTGCGGTCAGGGTTCCGGCGATCACATCCGTGCCGCGACTCACCTGCACAACCGCCTGGCTGATTGGCACCGCATCGTACCGAGACACCACCCGACCCGTGATGGTCCCGTTCTGTGCCTCGAGTGATCCGGTGCCCACTCCGGCGGTGAGTCCCAAAAGCAGAACAGTCAGCACCCGAGCTATCGGCATGGAGGACTCCAAGTAGAGGGGCTACGACGGTGTGAGGTACTAGAAACTCTCCCGCCCCCTCGGGAAGTCAAGCCGGAGACTTGTATAGTTCCCGGACGCGGTGGCAAATCCCTTTTCCCCCTGTCCCACCAGGAGCAAAGCGACTATGAGCAAAGCGGAATGGATGGACCGGTTCGACCACGTCGTCGTGCTGATGCTGGAGAATCGTTCCTTCGACAATCTGCTGGGGTACCTCTACGAGTCGGATTCCCCGTCCCAGTTCATCGGAAGGGGTGATCCCGTTTTCCGAGGGGTGGCGGGGAGA
>QKDC01000173.1 GCA_003246755.1 Gemmatimonadota bacterium
GCATTCGAGTTCCTCGACTACTCCCAGTATGGGGGTGGGCCCCTTCTCGGGGTCAAGGGCGTGACCGTCATCTGTCATGGTGCATCCGGTGCCACTGCGATCAAGCACGCGATCCGGGTTGCCGTCCACTCCGCGGAAGTGAGGCTCGATCAGCACATCGGAGCGGAGTTTGCCTGACATCCTCCTTCTCCCCGGTCAGGGCTCTCAGCGGGTGGGTATGGCAAGAGACCTGGCCGACGGATTCCCGGCTGCGCGGGACACCCTCGACTCCATCGATCAAGCAGTGGGTTTCGCTCTCTCCGACCTCATGGCCGGCGGCCCCGAAGACCAGTTACTCCAAACCGACAATGCCCAACCCGCGATTCTGGCACACTCGGCAGCGGTGCTGGCCGTCATTCGACCGGCACTCGATGAGATCGTCGCCGCGGCCGGTCACAGTCTCGGGGAGTACAGTGCCTATGTGGCCGCCGGGTCCCTCGAGCCGGCCCCCGCGGCGACGCTGGTCCGGGAGCGAGGCAGATTGATGCTCGCGGCAGGGGCCGCCCGGCCCGGCGCCATGGCCGCCGTTCTCGGTTTATCGAGCGAGCAGGTGGCCGCGGCCTGCGCTGAAGCTTCTTCCGAAACCAACGTCGTGGTCCCTGCCAACGTGAATGCTCCAGACCAGATCGTCATCTCTGGAGATCCACAGGCTGTCGAGGCTGCGAGTGCCCATTGTCGTTCGGCCGGTGCCAAACGGGTGCTTCCGCTCAAGGTGAGCGGTGCATTTCATTCACCGCTCATGGAGTCCGCCATCACCGGACTCCGGGCAGCCCTGACTTCCGTGACGTTTGGCACTCCGCGGTTCCCAGTGATTGCCAATGCGACGGCCGCACCGGTTCGCGAAGCTTCGGAGGCCGTTGGCCTCCTTGCCGATCAACTCACGGCCCCCGTCCGGTGGGTGGAATCGATACAGGTTCTCGGACGCATGGCTCCCGACGCGCGGTTCATCGAGGTGGGACCTGGAACTGTCCTCAAGGGGTTACTGAAGCGGATTCTGCCCGATGCATCGTGCATCTCCCTCGGGACCGTCCAAGAAGTGGAGGCATTCCTCGGATGATCGGAATCGATCTCACAGGCCAGACCGCCCTCGTGACAGGCAGCACTCGGGGAATCGGATTGGCGATCGCCAAGACACTCCATGCGGCAGGAGCGGCGGTTGCAGTCCACGGTCGCTCGGCCGAGCAGGCGGCCACCGTGGCCGGAGACCTTGGCGGACCCGATCGCGCCATGGGGGTCGCTGCCGATGTCGCAGATCCCCTCCAGGTCGCAGAGGCGATCGGCGCCGTGGAGTCCGCGCTTGGCCCGATAACGATTCTAGTGAATAATGCGGGGATGACCCGGGACAACCTGCTTATTCGGATGAGCGACGATGAGTGGGACGCCGTGCTCCGGGCCAACCTGACGGGCGCTTTCCACACCATGCGGGCTGTGGCCAAAGGCATGATGAAGCGCCGCGGTGGGCGCATTATCAATATCTCGAGCGTCGTTGGGATCGTTGGGAACAAAGGGCAGGCAAACTACGCCGCGAGCAAAGCTGGCTTGATCGGACTCACCAAGGCAGTTGCAAAGGAATACGCGAGCCGCAACATTTTGGTGAATTGTATCGCTCCCGGGTATGTCGAGACCGAGATGACAGCCGCCTTGCCCCAAGAGGCGAGCGACGCGTTATTAGGGGCGATTCCCCTTGGCAGGTTTGGACAGGCAAACGAAGTGGCCGGGGTCGTGCTCTTCTTGGCCTCGGATTTCGCGAAGTATCTCACCGGTCAGGTCGTCGCGGTTGATGGCGGGATGGCCATGTGATGTTCCGCCCCAGTGGCGTTTCACTTTCCTTTCGAGGGCAACAAGATGAGCAATGAGAACGTTGAAGACCGCGTCAAGCAGATCATCGTCGAAGAACTCGGCGTCGAAGCGGAGAAACTCAGCGAAGACGCGAGCTTTATGGAAGACCTCGGTGCCGACAGCCTGGACACGGTCGAGTTGGTGATGGCGTTCGAAAAGGAATTCGATATCGATATTCCCGACGAAGAGGCGGAGAAGCTGCGCACCGTCGGGGATGCCATGAAGTATCTGCACGAAAAGCTCGGCTCCTGATGCGGCGAGTGGTGGTCACGGGCCTTGGGCTCGTTACCCCCGTGGGGCTCACCACGGACACCACTTGGACAAATCTGCTGGCGGGGAAGTCGGGGGCCGCCCCTATCACCAAGTTCGATCCCTCACGATTGCAGGTCAGGTTCGCCTGCGAGGTTAAGAACTTTGATCCGCTCCTGGTGCTGGATCGGAAGGAAGCGCGGCGCTACGACCTGTTCGCACAATTCGCCATCGCCGCTGCCGAGCAGGCCGTCCAACAGGCAAACCTGATGCCTGGCTTCCCGGATGTCGAACGGACCGGGGTTCTGATCGGCAGCGGTATCGGGGGCATTGCAACGTTCGAAGAGCAGTGCTCGCTGTTCCTGGAAAAGGGGCCTGATCGTGTCTCCCCGTTCTTCGTGCCGATGTTCATTCCGGATATCGCCGCGGGATTGATCTCGATTCGGTACGGATTGAAGGGTCCCAACTTCGCTACGGTGTCCGCCTGCGCGTCATCGGCCCACGCGATCGGCACGTCCTACGACCTCATCCGGGATGGCAAGGCGGACGCGATGGTGACTGGCGGAACCGAAGCCGCGATCACGGGGTTGACGATTGCTGGCTTTCAGAACATGAAGGCACTGTCGACTCGCAACGAAGCACCCGAGCTTGCGAGCCGACCCTTTGACAAGGACCGGGATGGTTTCGTGCTGGGCGATGGGGCGGCGGTCGTCATCCTCGAGAGTCTCGAACACGCCGAGAGGAGGGGGGCCACAATCCTCGGCGAAGTGGTTGGCTACGGCCTGAGCGGCGACGCACACCACATGACCCAGCCGGCTCCCCAAGGAGAAGGTGCCCAGCGCGCGATGCGTGACTGTCTTGTCAGTGGGAACATCGATCCCCACGAGGTGGGGTACATCAACGCGCATGGAACTTCCACGGATCAGGGCGATATCGCCGAGACGGAGGCGGTGAAGGCCGTTTTCGGTGACCACGCGTCGCGTCTGATTTTCAACTCCAGTAAGTCGATGACCGGTCACCTCCTCGGAGCGGCCGGTGGTTTGGAGTTCGCCATCTCTCTCCTCGTCACGGCCACCGGGAAGATTCCGCCGACCATCAACCAGGTTACGCCAGACCCGGAGTGTGATCTCGACTCCGCTCCCAATGTGATGGTCGAACGACCGGTGTCGGTGGCGCTGTCGAATTCCTTCGGATTCGGTGGACACAACGTCACCCTCGCCGTCCGGCGATTCGACTCCTGATCTGCTAGATTTCCGACAGGTAAGTCCCGCTCGGAGCGTGAGATAGCATGTCCCTTCCGCTTGACCCAGCCAGATGTCGGGATCCCCTGTTGCGTCCGATCGCCGAAAAGGTCGCCGCAGAGGAGCGCTTGACCCCTGAAGAGGGGGAGTGCCTCTATCGCACCGATGACCTCATCTCGCTGGGTCAACTCGCCGCCTATGCCAACGAGCGGAAGAACGGCGACCGGGTCTTCTTCTCGGCCAACCAACACCTCAACCCCACCAACGTTTGCGTCCTCCGGAAGACCTGCGTCTTCTGCTCCTTTGCCAGGCTCCAGAAGGAGGACGGTGCCTACACCAGGACCCTCGAGGAAGTGTTCGAGGAGGCGGGCCAGGCGGAGGGCAGTCCGACACGGGAGTTCCATATCGTTGGCGGTCTTCATCCCAAGCTGAGGCTCTCGTATTACACCGACATGATCCGCGGCCTGCGCGATCGCTTTCCCGACATTCACATCAAGGCGTTGACGGCGGTGGAGATTGCGCATCTCGCTCGGGTCGAGCGCACGAGCATCAGGAATGTCCTCGTTGCCCTGCAGGAGGCCGGCCTGTCCACAATGCCGGGGGGGGGAGCGGAAGTCTTCAGCACCGCCGTCAGGGCAACGATCGCCGAACGAAAACTGACGGGGGAGGAGTGGCTGCGCGTCCATCGAACCGCCCACGAGTTAGGTATCCGCACCAACTGTACGATGCTCTACGGGCACGTGGAGACTGCACGCGATCGCATCGCCCACCTGAGTGCCCTGCGAGACCTTCAGGACGAGACCGGAGGGTTCCTCACCTACATTCCGCTGGCGTATCACCCGGATCACAACGAGTTGGGTGAGGAGCTTGGCAGGATCGGCTCGTCGACGACGGGTTTCGAAGATCTCAAGAATATCGCTGTCGGACGGCTCTTTCTCGACAACATCGATCATGTCAAGACCCACTGGCCAATGGTCACTCCATTCATGTCTCAGGTGAGCTTGAGCTTCGGGTGCGACGATGTCGAAGGGACGGTCGTGTATGAACGCGTCTACCATGAGGCCGGTGCGACGACGCAGATGCACATGCCGTACGCCGAGTTGGTCGGCTTCATCCGCCGGGCAGGGAAACGTCCTGTGGAGCGGGATAGTCTCTATCAGGCCGTTCGGGAAGACTTTGAAGATCTGAATCACGCCTCGGGCGACATCGGACCTGCCGCCGGGGTTCCTGTGGTCCACGCCGCTTAGTCATGCGTCTCGGTCGCATTCCCTGGATCAACTGCTATCCGGTCTACGCCGCCATTGACCGAGGTCTGATTGCGTGTCCTGGCGAACGCATCACGGGGACGGCAGCAGAGCTGAATGATCTCCTTGCGGCCGGTGAGCTCGATCTCAGTGTTGTCTCCGCCGTCGAGTACGCACGAAACGCCGCCAATTACCATCTCCTACCCGATCTCGCCATCAGTTGCGATGGCCCTGTACATAGCGTACTTCTGCTGTCGAAACGCCCGGCCGATCAGCTCGATTCCGCCACGGTGCTCCGCGCAGCTTCCTCCAGGACCTCGCACCTCTTGCTCGACCTGTTGTGTCAGCACCTGTGGCAGGTGCAACCCCGTTTCGCCACCGTTCGAGCCGAACCGGGGGACCTCGTCGCGTTGGGAGAGTTCCCCCACGAGGCCGTCCTGGTCATCGGCGACGCGGCGCTGTTGCTCGCCGGAGCTGGGACCTACCCCCATGTCGTGGATCTCGGAGAGGCCTGGAAGGAATGGACGGGCCTTCCGTTCGTCTTTGCTGTTTGGGCGGCACGGCGGACCGCGGCCCCCGGTCAGGTACGAGCAGTGCATCAGGCGTTGCTGGCGTCACGCGCCTGGGGATTGGGCCACCTCGACCTCCTCGCCAGTCTGGCCTCGGAAAACACAGGGATCGATCCGATCCGATGCCGGGCCTACCTCGAAGATCTGGACTATGCCCTCGACTATCGGCACTTGGCCGGCCTGACCGACTTCTTTCGTCGTCTCGCCCACGACGGCAGGGTGCCCGATGGATCTCTCTCCTTCATCACTGCGGCCTAGCTGGACATGACCGGCGTTGACCGATCCTCCTCCGCCTTTCGGGAAGCCCTCGAGCTCTACCAACGCACGCCTCTTCTCGAATTGGCTCGACTCGCCGACGAGAAACGTTGGGAGCAACACCCCGAGAACGTCGTGACCTACATCATTGACCGAAACATCAACTATACCAACGTGTGTGTGGCCGATTGCGGATTCTGTGCCTTCTATCGAAGGCCTAAACACGATGAGGGATACGTCCTGAGTTTCGAGGAGATCGGACGCAAGATCGACGAATGCATCGAGATTGGTGGGGTGCAGATCCTGATCCAGGGTGGACACAATCCCTACATCCCGTTCGGGTGGTACCTCGAGTTGCTCCGCTACATCAAGACGCATCACCCCATTCACGTGCACGGGTTTTCACCTTCCGAAATCGTTTTCTTCAGCGAGCGATTCGGACTGGATGTCGCCCAGGTCATCCGAGAACTGCACAGTGCGGGACTCGACAGTATCCCTGGTGGGGGAGGGGAAATCCTGGTCGATGCGGTTCGCCGCCGTGTATCACGGAAGAAGGCGATGACCGATGACTGGCTTGCGGTGCAGGCCGAGGCGCACCGGCAAGGCATGCGAAGCTCCGTGACCATGATGTACGGGCTGGGCGAAACCCCCGAAGACCGCATCGAGCACCTCTTCCGGATTCGAGAGGTCCAAGCGGAAACCGGCGGGTTCACTGCCTTCATCTGTTGGCCTCTCCAGCCCGAGGGGACACCGACCATGTCACACATGCCGAAGGCCGATTCTCTTTCGTATCTCAGGCTCCTCGCCGTCGGGCGGATCGTCCTCGATAACGTGCCCAACCACCAGGCATCCTGGGTCACCATGGGACACAAGATCGGTCAGGTGGCGCTCCGCTTCGGAGCAAATGACTATGGCAGCCTGATGATGGAGGAAAACGTCGTTTCGGCGGCGGGAACGACCTATCGCACAACGCTGGCGGAGATCGAGCGACTGATCACCGACGCGGGTTTCGAAGCCCGGCGGCGACAACAGGATTATACGCTGATCGACGCACCGGCCTTCGTCGCATGAGCAAGTCGCCGCGCCTTCGCGTCGGCATCGGCTACGACTCGCACCGTTTTGAATCCGGCCGGCCCTTGATCCTCGGTGGCCAATCCATCCCCTTCGCCCAGGGGCTTAAGGGCCATTCCGACGCTGACGCGGTATCGCACGCGCTGACGGACGCAATCCTGGGGGCCTCTGGAGCCGGGGACATTGGGAGACTCTTCCCGGACGACGATCCCGCTTGGAAGGATGCCGATTCGCTGGACCTGCTTCGACTCGCGGTTCGGCATGTCGCCGCGGTGGGATGGGCCCCCGTCCAAGTCGACGTCACCGTCATCATCGAGCGCCCCAAGCTGGCCTCCCACATTCCGGCGATGGAGCAAGGCCTGGCCCAGGTCCTCGGCTTGGATACCAGTCTGGTCAACGTCAAGGCGAAGACCAACGAGGGGATGGGTTGGATAGGTCGCGGGGAGGGCGTGGCCGTCATCGCGGTTGCGACAGTGGAGGCGCGCTGATCGAGGATCTGCTCACCCGACTCGCAGGGTGGCCCCCAGCGGCCGTTTATGCCGGCGTCGTGCTTGCGGCCGTGATCGAGAACATCGTCCCACCCGCACCCGCCGACGTTGCCATCACCTTCGCTGCGTTCCTTTCCCAGCGCGGACTGACAACCCCATACCTTCTCTTCTCCGTGGCGTGGTTCGGCAGCGTGGCCGGTGCCATTGTGGTGTACTTCTTTGCGCGGCACTTTGGGACCTCCTTCGCACAGAGCCGTGTCGGGAGAAGGCTCATCACTCCGGACGCCGTTGTGGTTGTCGAACGGGAGTACCTCCGTTTTGGTCTGATCGGCCTCTTCGTCGCACGGTTGCTCCCGGGAGTGCGATCGTTCACCGCTCCGTTCGCGGGACTCATCGGCCTGCCGTTTTGGAGGGCCATACTTCCGATGGCGGTGGGGTCAGGACTTTGGTATGCATTGCTGGTCTGGCTCGGATCCCAGGTCGGAGCCAACTGGCCTGCTGTCTCCAAGACGCTCGAGGGGCTCAATCAGACATTGCTCGTACTGGTCGTGGCCATTACCGTCACCGTGGCCGTATTGGTGCTGTCAAAGCGCCGACGCCAGAAACGGGTCCGGACGCGCGAGCAGATTCAGAGTGGGCTCAGGGAATACCCGGGAATGGAAACGAGAGCCATGGCCGACCCCGCCGCTGCCGCGGTCGCCGCACTCCTCCTCGAAACCAGCAGGGTGAGGAGCGAACTGTCCGAGGAGGACCTCAACGATCTCGAACGGCACCTCCGTAGCCGGTGGCACCTGACGGAGGATCGGTCGATTGACCCGACCTCTTCCCAGGCATCAGTCATTCGGATCATCGAGTCGATGGAACCTGCAGCCCGCGTTGGGCTGGCGCGGCGTCTCTGGGAACAGGCATTCTCAGATGGAGTGATCGAGCGCCATGAGGATCACGTGATGGAGCGCGTTGCCCAATTGTTGGGCCTGAGTCCCGAGGATCTCAGGCGAGCTCGCCGCCGGACCGAGCCGTGACCACGACCGCCCGCTTCCATCTTGAAGCGTTCAGGGATTATCTCGCCCTCGAGGCGGGGCATCGTCCGGCAACGATCGAGAGTTACACCCGAGACCTCAAGCGCCTCACCGAATACGCCGACCTCCGCCACATCCGAGACCCCAAGTCTCTCACTCGGCATCACCTCCGAGACTTCATCTTTGCCTTGAAGGATCTGGGACTCGGCGGGGCCACGATCCGCCGGCAGATCTCGGCCATCCACACCTATTGCGGATTCCTCCTCGCCGAAGGGTTCCTCAGCACCGATCCGAGCGACCGACTCGAAACGCCGCGCCGGTGGAGAAAACTTCCCGAGGTACTCTCGCTCGACGAGATAGAGGCAATGCTCAGCTCTCCCGGAGCGGAAGAGCCGATGGCCTGGCGCGACCGGAGTTTGCTCGAATTGGGCTACGGTGCCGGGCTCAGAGTCTCCGAACTCACGGGGGTCACGGTTTCAGACCTGGTGCTCTCGGAAGGCCTTGTCCGGGTGATCGGAAAGGGGGGGAAGGAACGGCTCGTTCCAGTGGGGCGTCAAGTCATCGCGGCCGTCTCCGTCTATCTCAACACGACAAGGGCGTCGCTCGACCGGGGCCAGACGGAAGGTAGGATGCTCCTCAACGCCCGGGGGACTCCGCTGTCGCGGGTCGGGGCGTGGACCATCGTCAAGAAGCACGCGACGCGGGCCGGGATCCAGAAGACGGTGTCTCCCCATACCCTCCGTCACACTTTTGCGACGCACCTGCTGGAGGGCGGGGCCGATCTCAGGGCCGTTCAGGAGATGCTGGGCCACGCCGACCTCTCCACCACCCAGATCTACACTCATGTCGACAGGGAATACCTTCGGTCAGTACATGCGAAGTTCCACCCCCGGGCCTAGGAGAGCAGCCGCCGGTATTGCGTTTTGGTGTTTCGTTTTGTAACGTTCATCAGACTCTCAGAGGAGTGACAGGATGCGCTGGTACTGGATGAAGATCGCGCTGGGTGCCTTGGTGGTGTTCGGGGTCGGCTATACCGGATATGCCCTCGTTTCCAATACCGTGGAGAGAGGGAGAGATCTATTCGATAGCTCAAACCCGATCACGATCCCCATGGCCCTTGTTCCCTTTTCCCTTGACGGGAGTGAGTTGGGGACCTTTCAGCGCGTCACGATTCGGCGAGAGGCCCCTAAGGTGCCTTCCGGATTCGATGTCCGGGTGAAATTGGCCACCGACGCCGATGTCGCCGAACTCGAGAACTGCCGCCTCACATTGGCAAACCTCGATGATTTCAACGTCGATGAGGGCTTTCGCTGCGCCGAGCCAGCTACCGGGACGGATGATCTGATTCCATTCGGAGAGGTCGAATTCCGGGGAGCCGAAGGGCTCGATCTCAAGATTCCGCTACTGCTTCATTCATCACTGGTGGAAAAGATGCGCCACAGCGAATCTTCCATTGGCGACGCACGGGGACGCCTGATCACCATCAAGGCCGAGCGGGCCGTAACCCGCGCGGAACGGGCGGCGGCACGTGTCCGGGCCCGAGCGGATTCGATTTCCAGCGAGATTGAATTGCGGGTCAGCGAGTCCATCACGGACCCACCACCGGTCCCATAGAACAACACTAAACCATTACGAGACACCCCGTTAGGAAGGTCATCGAAACGGCAGTTGGCGCGGCACGACTTTTGACCTGAGGTCGGCCGCGTTGTTATTTTGTGTGATGCCAGTACTGGCTGTGATCCCGGCTCGGCTGGGTTCGAAACGACTCCCTCATAAGCCCCTTCAGCTTCTAGCCGGCGTGCCTCTGGTTGTCAGGGTCGCCGAGAGGGTGAGTACGATCGGACTGGCGGACGACGTGGTCGTCGCGACCGACTCCGAGATGATCGCCAATGCGGTGAAGGCGGCGGGTTACCGCTCCCAGATGACCTCTCACACTCATGGGACGGGCACCGAGCGCGTTGCCGAGGTCGCTGCGACCCGAGCCCCCGATGGATTCGACATCATTCTCAACGTCCAGGGGGATGAGCCGTTCGTTTCGGCGGAGGCCGTTGCCGGGGCGCTCGAGCGGGTCCGTGCAGGAGACGACATCGGCACCTCTGCATCACCCCTTTCGTCGGACCTGGCCGGAGAGCCTTCGATCGTGAAGGTCGTCGTGGATCGGCAAGGACGGGCTCTCTACTTCTCCAGGGCGGCCGTGCCCTTCTGGCGTGGTGAGGAAGGGGCCCCACCGGGGCACTACTGGCGACATCATGGAGTCTACGCCTGTCCGCCGGACGTGCTGGAGCGCTGGGCGGTCTTACCGCCAACCGCCCTCGAGGGTGCGGAGGGTTTGGAACAGCTACGAGCTCTCGAAGCCGGGCTGACCATCGGGGTGGCGCAGCTTGACGGGGGTGGGACACCGCCGGGAATCGATACGGAACACGACTTGGAACGAGCAGAAGCCATATGGGCTCTGGCCCACGAGGAGACGCAATGAACAAAGGCACCTCCACGAAGTACATCTTCATCACTGGTGGCGTGGTTTCCTCTCTTGGGAAGGGAATCGCCGCCGCCTCACTCGGTCGCCTTCTCGTCCAACGGGGACTTTCCGTCACGATTCAGAAGTTCGATCCCTATATCAATGTTGACCCCGGGACGATGTCGCCGTTCCAGCACGGCGAAGTGTTCGTGACGGACGACGGTGCGGAGACCGATCTCGATCTCGGTCACTACGAACGATTCATCGATCGATCGCTCTCTCAGCAGAACAACATCACCACGGGGCGCATCTATCAATCGGTGATATCCAAGGAGCGCCGCGGCGAGTATCTCGGCTCGACGGTTCAGGTCGTTCCGCACATCACCGACGAGATCAAAGCGGCCATCCGGCGGGCCGGCCCTGGACACGACGTGGTCATCACGGAAGTCGGCGGAACGGTAGGCGATATCGAGTCGCTCCCCTTCCTGGAGGCCATTCGGCAATTCCGGCAAGAGGTGGGAAGGGAGAATGCGCTGTTCCTGCACCTCACGCTTGTTCCCTACATCGCAGCGGCCGGTGAATTGAAAACCAAGCCCACGCAGCACTCCGTCCGCGACCTGATGCAGATCGGGATCCAGCCGGATATCCTCATTTGCCGGAGCGAGAAGCCGCTCTCAACGGACATCAAGCGCAAGATCGCGCTCTTCTGCAACGTTGATTATCAGTGTGTCATTGAGAGTCCCGACGTCAAATCCATCTACGAGATCCCCTTGCTCTTTCACGCCCAGGGCCTCGATCGCGAAGCCTGCCAACGCCTCCGGTTGGAGACCCCCGAGCCCGATCTGGGCGCCTGGAAGCAGATGGTCGACCGCATACTCAATCCGTCACGCCGAGTTCGGATCGCCGTTGTCGGCAAGTACACGGATCTCCACGATGCTTACAAGTCCGTTCATGAGGCCCTCCTGCACGGGGGCATCCCCAATGACGCCGGGGTCGACATCGAGTGGATCGCCAGCGACCGATTCGTTGATCTCGAAGCCGCGGGGAAACTCCTTGGCGGGTTCGACGGGCTGCTGGTGCCGGGTGGATTTGGGGATCGGGGGATTGATGGGATGCTGAATGCCGTGCGATGGGCACGTGAACATGGTCTTCCTTTTCTCGGCATCTGTTTGGGATTGCAGACGGCGATCATCGAATTCGCACGCAATGTCTGTGGACTCGAAGACACCAATAGCACGGAGTTCGAGCCGGATTGCCCAACGCCGGTCATCGCGTTGCTGCCATCACAGCGGACAGTTTCCGAGCTGGGTGGCACCATGCGGCTCGGGGCCTATCCAGCGCGCTTGCGAGCGGGGTCCCGGGCAGCACAGGCCTATGGAACGACGGAAATCAGTGAGAGACACCGGCATCGCTGGGAGGTCAGTAACGCGTACCGGGATCTGCTCGCAGAACATGGGTTGCGGTTCTCCGGTCAGTCGCCGGATGGTGGGTTAGTGGAGGTGATCGAACTACCAGACCATCCCTGGTTCGTCGGATGCCAATACCATCCCGAACTGAAGTCTCGACCCACGCGACCACACCCCCTCTTTCAAGCCTTCATTGGCGCCGCGGTCGGACATCGGCATCCGATTGGGATGCGGCCGGCTTCCGCAGCCGCTTCCGTCAGCCGGTGACCCCGTGGACGTTTTCCTCCACTCCCTTTCTGATCGCAGGCCCGTGCGTCATCGAAGCCGACCCGATCATGAATCGTGTGGCGGAGATGCTGGTGACCCTCGGCACGAGGCACAGCCTCCCCGTTTGTTTCAAGGCGAGTTTCGATAAGGCCAATCGCGCCCGGTCGAGGTCGCCCCGCGGACCTGGACTCGATGAGGGGTTGCGAACCCTGGATCGGATCAAGCGGGAGTTCGAGCTGCCAGTTCTCACCGATGTCCACACCACCGCTCAGGTCCCGGCAGTGGCACAGGTGGTAGATGTGATTCAGGTTCCGGCTTTTCTCTCGCGCCAAACGGATCTCCTCGTGGCGGCAGGCGCAAGCGGACTACCGGTCAATGTGAAGAAGGGGCAGTGGATGGCCCCCGAAGATCTCCTCGGAGCCGTGGAGAAGATCCGAGAGGGAGCCGAGAGTACCGGGGTAGGGGCCGAGGTGGCCGTGACCGAGCGAGGGACCATGTTTGGGTATGGCGACCTGGTCGTTGATTTCCGCAACTTGGCGACGTTGAAGGCAGTGACCGGGGCTGCCGTTGTCTTCGACGCGACGCATAGCATCCAGCGTCCCGGGAAAGGTCCTGGCGGCACCAGCGGAGGAGACCGTGTCCATGTCCCCGCCTTGATGGCGGCAGCCGCAGCGGTCGGCGTGGACGGTTTCTTCTTGGAGACCCATCCCGATCCCGATTCGGCGGCGAGTGACCGGGAGACGCAATGGCCACTCGGGGACCTCGACGTCTTGTTGCAGCGCACGCTGGCCCATTGGCGGGTCGGGAAGTGAAGACCCGCATCCGCCTCTTCGCCATGGATGTCGACGGAGTCTTGACCGACAACGGGGTCTGGATCGGAGAGGTCGATGGCACACGGGTGGAATTCAAGCGATTCGACATTCAGGACGGGCTCGGCCTCGTACTCCTTCGGTGGACGGATCTCCAGGTGGCTTGGGTCAGTGCGCGGCCCTCCGTGGCCACGACCCTTCGGGCGGCAGAGTTGGGCATCGGTGAGGTGCTCCAGGTGGAGAATGGAAGAAAGGTCCCTGCGATGACGGCACTTTTACGCCGGTTGGAGGTCGAATGGAATGAGGTGGCCTATCTGGGGGATGACCTCGCTGATGTCCCCGTGCTGCAACGGGTCGGCATGCCGATGGCCGTTGCCAATGCCGTCACCGAGGCCAAGGCTCTGGCGACCTTCATCACCAAGGCCGAAGGAGGATTCGGCGCGGTTCGGGAGGCGGTGATTCACCTCCTGCGGCAGCGCGGCGACTATGAGACCGTGCTCGCGCGTTATCTGGATGATCGCTCCGCGGAGGTGTCGATGTGAGGGCCTTCCCCGGCCGGATCGTTACCAGGTATGGCACCCTGGTCTTCTCACTCCTCCTGATCGTGGCCGCCTGTGCCGATCAGGGTGTCGAACCACAGACGCGTCTGATCGCCGCGGACAGCGCCGACCAGTTCCTCCAGGGAATGACCACCGTGATTACCGGTGATGGGATCCGTCGAAGTGTCGTGTCCGCCGACACCGCGTACATCTACCAGTCACGACAAGTTGCGGAATTGCGAGGTGTGACGGTTCAGTTCTACGACATTCAGGGAACCATGACCTCGATTCTCCGATCGCGATATGGTCATTATGAAATCAACCGCGGCACCCTCGAGGCCCGGGGGGGCGTGGTGGTCACCATGGCGGACGGCACCGGTCGACGGCTGACGACTGAGCATCTCGTGTACGAACCCGCCATGAACCAGATCCGGTCCGATTCTGCCTTCGTCTACGACGCCCCCACCGGTGTACTCCGGGGAAGCAGCTTCACGTCCGACCCCGATTTCCGAAACATCGTCACTGATCGTCCGCGTGGTCGGCAGCGGGGTGAGGGTGTGCCGCTGCCAGGGTCGCGATAGTGCAGATGCGTGGTGCTGCCATCCTGCTGCTCCTGGCCTTGCCGAGCAGCCTTGGATGGGCCCAAGGGCCTGCCCCGCAACGGTGCCGTTTGGTGATCGAGAATGTCGACCGTCAGGGGACACAAATCCAAGTGACCCCAGAGGTGGTGAACTATTTCGCCGGCGGGAACGTCCGCCTGCGTTGTGCTGGCCTTGCGGTCCGGATGTGGAGCGACAGCGTGGCTTCCTATCAGGGGAGGGTGGTCCAGTTCGTGGGTCACGTACGGTATAGGGATTCGACGGTCGAAATGACGGCGGATTACGGAACCTATTTCCGCGACGGCGAGAAGTGGGAAGGCCGGGGCAATGTGGTGTTGCAGAATCTCGCTGATGGTTCGTCCCTCCGCGGACCGATGCTGGATTACTATCGCGTACTTCCCGGTGTACGTGACACCACCGAGATCTACGCCGATCGTCGGCCCACGGTCAGCGTGGCGGTCGTCGATTCGCTCGGGGAACCCGACGAGCCCTATCAGGTCGTGGGCGATCGTGTTCGTTTCAAAGGTGAGGACCGGGTGTGGGTCGGTGGGCGGGTGACGATCGATCGTTCCGATTTCCAGGGTCGCAGTGATTCACTCTATTTGGATACCGGCCCCGGGAATGCGGGAGCGCTCATCGGGCGAGCTTCGATGCGCCGCACGGCCGCCGACAGCTTCGATCTTCAGGGTCGCAGGATCGATCTCACTTTTGCTGAGAAGCGGCTCACCGACGTCACGGCCAGGGACTCCGCGAGTTTGCGCAACGTGACTCTCGATCTGGAAGCGGATGTTATTGGGCTCTCGATCCGTGACGAGGAAGTCACGGAGACGCGTGCCTGGGGGAAGACGATCAGGCCCCGCGCCGTGTCCGAGGACTACGAGGCGCGAGGCGATTCACTTCGTTTTGTCACTCCCGACCAACAACTGCGCGAGATCACCGCGTTTGGGAACGGGTGGCTAGCGGGGAGGAGCGATTCGGCAGGTGGCGAGCGCGACTGGGTCTCGGGAGACCTGGTTCACGCCTTGTTCGGTCCGAGGGGGGGGGAGTCCGACGAATCCTCAGGGCCGGTGATCAAGGTCCTTGAAGCCAGGGGTACGGCACGGGCCTATTATCGCATGGCCCTGGCCGGAAGTACGACGCCCTCGCTGAGCTATACCCTCGCCGATGCCATCACCATCATCATGGGATCGGGTGCGACGGCCACCGTCGACTCGGTCCACGCGGTTGGGGTGCGAGACGGCTTGCACCTCCAACCCATTCTGGCCCCCCCCGATACGACCCGAACCGACTCGATCCCGCCACGCCGTGCGGGACCACGACCCCGGCCGGGAGCCCGATGATGGAGAACTCGGGCTGGACCTCACGCCTCGATGGCCTCGATCCGTCGGTGCTCGTCCTCTTGGCCGGCGTGGTGGAGCGCGCCGACATGGAGGGCCGGGTTCCCTTTGGCGAACTCATTCGGGGGTACCGAGAGACCTTGGTGGGAGGACCGGACGAAGACACCGATCGCAGTTGGGTGGAGGCACATGCCTTCCGGGATAGCCTGCTCGAACAGGTTCAGGGGTCGGTGCTCCCAACGCTGGTGGCTGGTGGGTGGATCAGGGAAGCAGGGGATCGAGGGTGGGACGAGGTCACCGCGACACCGGAGTGGTGGTCTGATGTGGTCAAGGACCGGGCTTCGGCGAAGCAGGCGATTCTGGACCTCGTTCGGCCGACAACCATCGTTCCCGAGCATCGGCAAACCCGTGTGGACTTGGTCGAGCCAAGCGTGCTCAGGTGCCATGGCTTCGATAAGGCCTTCAAGCGGCGACGCGTAGTGCGCGATGTCTCGCTCGAGCTCCGTCAAGGGGAAGTGGTCGGTCTCCTGGGACCCAATGGGGCCGGGAAAACGACTACTTTCTACCTCATCACCGGGTTGATCCGGCCGGACCGCGGGACGATCGATCTGGACGGTAAGGACATCACCCGGGCACCGATGTACCAGCGTGCGCGCGCCGGGATCGGGTACTTGTCCCAAGAGCCATCGGTATTCCGGAGGCTCACCGTCGAACAGAACGTGATGGCAATACTCGAGACCCTCGGGCTGAGTCGCGCCGAGCGTCAGGAGCGTCTCGATGAATTGCTGAACGAGCTTTCGATCAAGCACCTGCGGAAACACAAGGCGTATTCCTTGTCGGGCGGTGAACGTCGACGGTTGGAGATCACCCGGGCGCTCGTCACCGCACCGAAGTTCATGCTCCTCGATGAGCCGTTTGCCGGTGTCGACCCGATTGCGGTCCACGATATTCAGACGATCGTTGCGGGCCTACGCCATCGCGGGATCGGTGTGTTGATCACGGATCACAATGTGGAACAGACCCTCGAGATCGTCGACCGGGCGTACATCATGTTCGAAGGGGCCGTGCAGGCCTCCGGGACGGTCCGCGAACTTGTATTCAACGACCAAGTAGCCGATCTCTACCTCGGCCCGACCCTCACGGCGCGCCTACGGGCACGCTTGGAGCGAACCGCGTGAAGACTGGTCTCCATCAGCAAGCCGGCCTGCGGCAGGAGTTGCGCATCAATCCACGCCTCTACCAGGCGATGGACATGCTCTATATGCCCATGATGGATCTCCAGCAGCATCTCAAGACGGAGTTGCTCACCAATCCCTTCCTCGAGTTGGTCGAGCCCGAAGAAGAAGAACAGACCAGCGACACCGCCACGGCGGATCAGGAAAAGGAGAAGGAAAAAGCCGAGAAGGACGAGGAGATCGACTGGGAAGAGATCCTGCTCAACGGGTTCGACGTCGGGGGGACCAAGCAGCAGTTCGAGGCCCAGGAGTATGTCGAGCCGGTGACCGTCGAAGTTCTCGACCTGGGGGATCATCTTCGCGAGCAGTTGCGCTTCCTGCAACTCACTCCTCGTGAACTCCTGCTCGGTGAAGAACTCATCGGTCACATCAACGACGAAGGGTACCTCGCCACCCCACTCGATGACGTCCTCGTATCCGTCAATCAGTTCCTCGCCTCCAACATCCCCGGGGCGGATGACGAGGAGGAGGACGCGGAGGAGGAAGAGTCCGACGGAACCATGGCTCGCACCCAGAGCAGCGTCATGGAGGTCGTCTTCTCCCATCCTTCGACCTCCACCCCATTGCCCGACACCGAAGCAACGCCAGATGCGGGAACACCCGTCCCCCCACCGGCGCCGGTTTTCAAAGGTGAAGTCGTGCCCGGGGTCAGCTACTTCACGGCCGAAGAGGTAGAGGAGTCGCTCCGCATCCTCCAGCGACTCGACCCCCCAGGCATCGGCGCCCGAGACATTCGCGAATGCATCCTCCTGCAGATGTCCGAGGACAAAGCGACCGATCCGCTCGCTCGGCAACTCGTGGAGGAGGCCTTCGAAGACCTCAAGGCCCATCGCTGGAACGATCTCGCCAAGCGCTACGGGGTCGAACCAGCACAGGTTCAGGGCGCGGCAGACACTCTGTCCCGGTACGACCCGAAACCGGGCCTCAAGTACGCCAATCGCTCGGATGGCTACATCATTCCCGACCTGGTCGTGGAGAAGGTCGATGACAGCTACCACGTCTTCTTGAACGATACGGGGGTCCCGAGGCTCCGGGTGAGCCGCTCCTACCAGGAGTTGGCTCGTGATCGCTCAAAGCTGACGGCGGAGCACCGGGAGTTCATCACCACCAAGATGAACAGCGCCAACTGGATGATTCAAGCGATCGAGCAACGCCGGCAGACCATGTTGAAGGTCATGAACTTCATCGTGGATCGGCAGCGGGCGTTTTTCGAGAAGGGTGTTGAATACCTGAAGCCCCTCACTTTGCGTGAGGTCGCCGACGTGATCAGCATGCACGAGTCCACCGTCAGTCGTGTCACCAATGAGAAGTACGTCCAGACTCCGCGAGGCGTGCTCCCGCTCAAGTTCTTTTTCTCGAGTGCCCTCGCCACGGCGTCTGGCGAGGAGGCGAGCGCACGATCCATCCGCGCAAAACTCGAGAAGATGGTTGCTGACGAGAATGTGAGTAAACCGCTGACCGACCAGCAGATCGTCCATCTCTTCCAGGAGCAGGGGATCAAGATCGCGCGACGGACGGTGGCCAAGTATCGGGATCAACTGGGCATCCTGCCGGCCCGTATGAGAAAGCGCGTGTGATGCCGGCCCGGCGACAGGTCGATGTGAGCCTGCTGGTCCCCGCGAAGGATGAGGCCGAGAACCTCCCCGAGTTTATGCAGCGATGCGCTGATGCGCTCGGGGCCACCGGTTTCAGCTTCGAGGTCGTCGTGGTTGACGATGGCTCCCGCGACGCGAGTGCCGCGATCCTCGCCGACCTCGCCGCCAAACACTCGTTTCTGCGCATTGTCACGCATCGGCGGCAACGCGGAATTGCGGATGCCCTCAGGAGCGGTGGTGAGGTCGCCGTCGGGGACATCTTCGTGTTCTATCCGGCCGATCTCCAGTACGCTCCCGAGGATATCCCCACTCTGGTGCGGCCCATCCTCGACGGTCGGGCGGACATCGTCACGGGAAGCAAACAAGGCAAGTACGAGAAGGCGTTCGTCTCCCGTGTTTACAACGCCCTCTGCCGCTGGCTCTTTGGCGTGCGTGTCGAGGATCTCAATTCGGTCAAGGCCTATCGCCGAGAGGTAATGGCCGGGGTGCCCATGCGACCCGACTGGCACCGGTTCATGGTCGTCATCGCCGCGGCTGACGGGTTTCGGCTCCTCTCGGTCCCGATCGCCCTGCACCCTCGCCGTGCGGGAATCTCGAAGTTCGATTGGACCCGCATCCCAATCGGAGTCTTCGACCTGCTATCGGTGTGGTTCCAACTCCGCTTTGGCCGCAAGCCTATGCTGTTCTTCGGATTCCTCGGCGCTGGCCTATTCCTAGTCGGGTTCCTCGCGGGCGTCGCAGCCCTGGTACTGCGCTTCGGATATGGGATCGGATTCCGGCCGTTACTCAACCTCGTCGAGACCATGATCATCAGCGGGATCGTGTTGTTTGGGTTTGGACTGATCGGCGAGCTCGTTGCGGGGATGCGGGAAGAGAACCGTGAGTTCATTCGCGCCCTCTCCCGACACGGACGGGATGGCGGTGGCTGACAGGTGCGGGTGATCTTCCTGACCCACAACTATCCCAGGTTCGACGGTGATGTCCCCGGTGCTTTTCTTCGTCCCCTGGCACGCGCCGTGGCGGCTCGTGGCCATGATGTCCGGGTGGTTGCGCCAAGCGATCGGGGAAGGGGCGGGACCGACGAACTCGATGGCATCCCGGTACAGCGTGTGCGCTATGCCGCTCCCCAGAGGGAGACCCTGGCCTACTCGGGTCGGCTGCAGGAAGCCACGCGAACGCCCGGAGGACTCCTTGCCCTGGCCGGGCTGTGGCGCTCTCTTCGCCGTGCCACACGCTCCGCCATGTCCCCAGGCCCCACCGTCGTGCATGCGCATTGGTGGATCCCGGCCGGTACCGCTCTCCCTCGACAGGCTCGATCGGTCCTCACCATTCACGGAACCGACGGCACCATGCTCGGTCGTTCGAGAGCAACACGGTGGCTTGGCCGGAGGGTCATCCGTCGCTGCGGGCGCGTGACCGCCGTGTCGAACGCTCTCGCAACCCAGGTGCGGGGTGCCACCGGCCGCGGCGACGTCGTCGTTCAGGCCATGCCGGTTGACACTTCGGGATGGGGGTGGAGTCAGGGAGGCGGGGGCATCGTCATCGTGAGCCGGCTCACTGGACAGAAGCGAGTGGAGCTGGCACTCGAGGCCGTGAATCGGCTTGCAACCGTCTGGCAGCCGGTCCCGTGCACCATCATTGGTGATGGCCCGGAGCGGTCTCGACTCGAGGCGCTTGCGCGGTCGTTTCCGCACACAGCGACGACTTTCCTCGGGGCCCTCCCACCAACCGAGGCCATGTTCCATCTTGGTCGGGCCGACCTCGCGATCCAGGCATCGGAAAATGAGGGCTTCGGTCTCGCCGCTGCCGAAGCGTTCATGAGTGGGGTGCCCGCGATCTGTTGCCGCGATGGCGGAGGCCTGCTCGATATCGTGCCGCCGTCAGGAGCCGGCCGGGTGGTTCACCCGAGCCCAGAGGCAATCGCCTCCGCCTGCCAGGAGCTGCTGAGCGACCCCCAGGTCCGAGCCTCCGCCCGGCAGCTTGGTGAGCGCTGGAGAGAGCGTCTGGCCCCCGATACGGTCGCGGAGCGTTTTTGCAGCTGGTACGAGGAGGTTGAGCGTGCCTAGCCGATGGGTGAAGATCGTCCAGTGGGCTGGCGGACTGGTCATCGTTGCGTTCGTTGCCAAGCACTTGATTGGTAACTGGGCCGAGGTCAAGAACGCCGACCTGGCCTGGGACATCGATGGCCTCCAACTACTCCTCGGCGTCTTCCTGGTCCTCGTGGGGTTCTGGCTGCTGAGTGGAGCCTGGCGGGCGATGGTCGAAAGCTGGGGGTATCCCTTACCATGGTGGAGCGCGACCCGGATTTGGCTCTTGTCGAGCATGGGGAAATACATCCCCGGCAAGGTTTGGGCGATTGCCGGAATGGCTGTCATGGCAAAGAAAGAGGGCGTCCCCGCATGGGCCGCTACCAGTTCGGCCATCATCCTCCAGATTCTGGCTTTGAGCACGGGTGCGCTCGTGGTGGCTGGCACCGGATCGGGCATTCTCGATGGAGCAGGGGACCCGCGCCTCGGTGGGCTCACCTTCCTCATTGTTGGCGTCGGGAGCCTTTTTCTTGTGCTGCTCGCCCTGTGGCCGCCTTTCCTGACACGTGTGACACAACTCCTGACCCAGCAGCCGATGAACGAGACTCCGAGTCACAAGGCAATCATTCTGGCACTGGGCGCCAACGTCGGCGCATGGTTCGCCTACGGCGTCGGTTTCTGGCTCTTTGCGCATGGCACGCTGCCAAGCATCACTCTGAGCCTCCCACAGGCGATCGCGGCCTCGACCGCCGCGTATGTCGTGGGGGTGCTCACGCCTTTCGCGCCCGGCGGGCTCGGGGTCCGTGAAGGAATCCTCGTGATCGCCCTGCGAGGTCAGACCGGGCTGGGGGAAGCGCTGGCGCTGGCCGCGGTAGCGCGCATCGGGATGACCGTGGCCGAAGTAGGAGCCGCCGCGCCCTTTGTGGCACGCGGCCGGAAGACGCTCGACTGATGTCGGACCTCGTTCAGCCCCGACGACCCGGCATCGCGGCCTTCCTGATTTTCTTGGCCGCCGGGCTAGTGCTCTGCTGGCCCATGGCCACCGGCCAGTTCCTCGCCGGGCCGGACTCCGATCAGTTCGTGGCCGGCTACGGATTCAGACTCTTTGGGGCAGAGTACTTCAGGAACCATGGTTCGATCCCACTGTGGAACCCCTACCTCTTCGGAGGACTCCCGTTCGTTGGCGCCATGCACGGCGACATCTTCTATCCCACGGCGTGGCTGCGATGGATTGTTCCCACCGACGTAGGGATGAATGTCGGCTTTGCCTTCCATATTGTCCTGGCGGGCACCGCCATGTACGCGTTGCTCCGGGGTCTTCGCGTGTCCTGGGGCGGGGCCGTGCTCGGTGGGATCAGTTGGGAACTTTCGGGGCTGGTCGCGGGGCTCGTGCATCCGGGACACGATGGGAAGCTCTTCGTCGCTGCGCTCACTCCGTTGGTCTTCCTGTCGATTCTCCGAGTCGTTCGCGACGGAGATGGAGCGCATTATGGTCTGCTCGCTCTCCTCGTGGGGCTGGTTCTCCATGGGCATCCCCAACTCAGTTACTATCTCCTCGTCGCTGCTGGTCTCTGGGGAGGGTGGCTCCTCTTCCTGAGCCCTGACAGACCCCCGACCTCGAAGAGAGTGGGAATCGTTGCCGCATCGATGGCGGCGGTTGCCGTTGGGTTCGGGATTTATGCCATCCAGGCGCTCCCGTTCATCGAGTACATGCCCTATTCGCCTCGTGCCGTCCCGGGCTCGAGCAGCGGGTGGGAGTACGCCACCGCATACTCGCTGCCGCCCTCCGAGATCATCTCCGTGCTGCTGCCGGAGTTCAATGGTCTGAAGGCAGCGTACTGGGGGGGGAACTTTCTCAAGCACCACACGGAGTACCTGGGGATCCTTACCATCGTTCTCGCCGCCATTGGTGTGACGGTGCAGGAACGGAGGAAGCTCATCGTTGCCCTTGGGGCCATTGGGTTGCTCTTCTTCCTGATCGCTCTTGGTGGTCACACGCCGTTCTACCGGCTGTGGTACGAAGTGATGCCGATGATGAAGAAGGTGAGGGCACCGGGCATGGCCTTTTTCCTGGTGGCTTTCCCCATATCGATCTTTGCGGGCTTTGGAGCCGATCGTGTCCTGACCGGGGGAGCCCCCCGGAAACTCATGCTGAGCCTGATCGTCTTTACGGGGGTCATTGGTCTTCTCGGAGCGGTTGGTGTCCTTCAACCGATTGCCGAAGCCCTTTCTACCCCTGAGCGGTTGCAGGCCGCCATGGCAAATGCGGAGGGCCTCAGGGCAGGGGGGGGGCGTGTCCTGCTTGTGACTCTTCTCGTGGGAGGCGCCCTCGCCGCGGTGGTCGGTCAGAAGGTCACCCGACTAGCGGCGGTGGCTGTCCTGGTGGTCGTCATGATCGCCGACCTCTGGAGTGTCGAGCGCGAGTTCTTCGTCTTTTCCCCACCCGTGAGTGTGAGTTTTGGGGATGACGAGATCACAGCGGCCATTCGACGGGCACCGGAGCCCTACCGTGTACTGGATGTCGGTATCTATCGGGGATCATGGCTCATGGCGCACAGGATCCCTGCGGTTCTCGGCTACCACGGCAACGAAATCAGGTTCTTCGATGAGTTGATGGGAGGGAAGAACGTCTGGTCCAACCTCTTTGCACCGACCGCGCTTTGGGATCTGTATGCCGTGCGTTTCCTCGTCGTGGGACAGGAGATCTCACTCCCGGGGTGGCATCAGGTATTGGGTCCGGTCGCCACCGCCTCAGGGACGACTGCGTACCTCTACGAGCGAGACACGCCGCAGCCCTGGGGTCGACTGGTCGCCGCCGCAGCCAAGATACCCGAGGGTCAGATCATCCCCACGCTTCTCGACCAGCGCTTCGGGGCTGATCGCATCGTGCTCTTTCCCGATACGGCATCGGTCGCCCCGGACCCCTTGGATGGTGCATTGCCCAACGCTTCCCCAGGCGTGGTGACGCTGAGCTTCTGGGAGGCCGGTCGGATGCGCTTTGCCCTCCAAGAACCCGCTCAGGCATCCTATCTCCTCATCGGGGAAAACTGGTATCCCGATTGGGAAGCAACGGTCGATGGCGACTCAGTCGCACCATTGCGGGGGCAATACGCGTTCCTCACCGTGCCGGTCCCAGCAGGCGCACGAGAAGTTGAGTTGGTGTTCCGTTCCAAGGCCTACGAACGAGGGAAGGTGGTGAGTCTCCTGTCTCTCATCCTCGCCTTCGGGGTGATCATCGTATCCCGAGTCAGGACCGGGAGGCGTCATGGTAGCTGAGCGATTCCTGGTCGTCCTGCCGACCTACAACGAGGCACACAACCTGCCGAGGATTGTTCCTGCCATTCTTCGGAGAGACCCGCGTCTCGAGGTTCTGGTGGTGGACGACAACTCCCCCGATGGCACCGGGAGGGCCGCCGAGGCGCTCGCCGCCACGATTGCCCGTGTTCATGTGCTGCATCGAGACCGCAAGCAGGGATTGGGCAGAGCTTACCTGGCCGGATTCGCCTGGGGATTGGAGCACGGATACGACCTGTTGTTCGAAATGGATGCCGATTTCTCACACGATCCGTCGGCGCTCGACGAGATGATCAAGGCGACGGCTGACGCCGATCTGGTCATCGGCTCACGGTACAAGACCGGTGTGAACGTCATCAACTGGCCCATGACTCGCCTTCTCCTGTCCATCGGCGCCAATCTGTATGCCCGTGTCGTGACCGGGCTCCCGCTGGCCGATTCCACCGGGGGCTTCAAGTGTTTTCGAGCCTCGGTCCTCGAAGCCATCCCGCTCGACGAAGTACGTTCCAACGGCTACGCCTTCCAGATCGAGATGAGCTTCCGGGCCTGGCGTAAGGGGTTCCGCGTACTAGAAATCCCGATCATCTTCACCGACCGGGTGGAGGGGGAGAGCAAGATGAATCGGCGCATCATCAGGGAGGCCGTATGGGTGGTCTGGTGGCTCAGACTCGCGAGGATCTTCAAGCGCCTATGAGCGACCTTGCGGGGATGGTGTTCTACAAGATGACGGGCTCGGGGAATGACTTCGTCATGCTCGACGGCCGTCATGTGGATAGCGCCACGCTCACCACCGAGTGGATCGCTCAGACATGCGACCGCCGCATCGGGGTCGGGAGTGATGGACTCGTCATCGTCTCACCGGTCGATGCCAGGCGGGTCCGGATGGAGTACTTCAACAGCGACGGATCCTATGCCCCAATGTGCGGGAACGCCGCCCTCTGCAGCTCCCGCCTGGCGGCGTACCTCGAGATTGGCCAGCCGGAGGACATCACGCTCGTCACCGGGGCAGGTGAGGTTCGGACCCGATGCGTTGGCCCTGCGCATTTCGCCGAACTCTGCCTCCCCTCCTTCACACTCCCCGTTCGGATGCCGATCGAACCAGAGCCGGGCGAGTCGAGCTTCTTCTTGGGACGCGTCGGGGTCCCGCACCTGGTGGTCTTGACCCGGGACGTGGACGGCATCGATGTGGAGTCCCGGGGTCGCGTGCTGAGACACGATCCCGTTCTTGGTCCAGAAGGGGCCAACGTCAGCTTTGTGAGCCCTCCGGTGGAGGGTGAGGGTCCTTGGCGGATCCGAACCTACGAGAAGGGGATCGAAGAGGAGACCCTGGCGTGCGCCACCGGAACCGTCGCGGCCGCATTCATCCTCCACCACGAGGGTATCCGGAGGCTCCCCAGTGAATGGGTCACCCGGCTTGGCTACCGGCTGTCGGTGGCTGGAATGACGGAGGGTGAGAAAGCCGTGGAGGCCTGGATTGCCGGCGAGGGCAGGCTCGTCTATACCGGCATCCTCAAGTAAACCCGCACCCTCGAGTGACCGAGGGCACCCAGGTTAGTCACACAGGGACAAAACACCTAACTCATTGTAGTCAACGACTTTGGAGAATTTTGTCCACAGGAACGGTAGATACAACTTAACAGAATACATCTTATACGCCATTTGAAACACGCTCTGATTCCGCCCATGAGGACGTCAAATGGGGCTGCCCCGGTACCAAACCCGACCGTGCGCAGCCCCACAGCATCGGCGCCTCTGGGCACCGCGAGAAAGAGCGGGTTCAGGAGCCCTTGGTAAGTTCCCCCAGTCGGACCTCGGCAATGGGACCTGACGCGGTCTCCGGGTAGTTCTCTACCACCGTACGAAGGTTGGTGAGGGCGGCGTCACGGTCACCGGCGGCAATCTGGGCTCGGCTTGCTGCGACGAGGGCCTCCGCCTTGAGGAAGTCCTGGTCGCTGGCCTCCGCGGCGGCGAGATACGCTGCCCCAGCCTCCGCATTCGCCCCGAGGTTCTCGAGAGCGCCACCCAGGAGGAGGTTGGCCGACGCCGCGAACCGTGGGGGGAGGCCGTTGGTGAGAAAGTCCCTCAGGTCATCAGCCGCCAACTGGCTTTGGCCGTTGAGGAGCCGCACCTGGTTCAGGGAGAGTCGGGCTTCCAAGGCGGCGTCTGTCCCGTCGAAGGCCTGCGTCACTCGCTGGAATTCGCTCGACGCCAAGGGAATGTTCCCCCCATCCTGCGCATTCCAGGCTTGTTCCAGTTGGGCTCGGGCAGCGGCCTCCTTCCGAGCGCCCGCCACGGTAACACCCCATGTCACGAGGATGACCAGCGCAAGAACTCCCGCCCCCACGAGGACAGGAATCTGATTGGCTTTGAGCCAGACGGCGACTCGTTCCTCACCGGACAGGGTTTCGATCTCCACGGGCGCTGCTTGGGGCTTAGTCCTGCTCATGGCACTCCTTGAGATACAGGTTCGACTCCCGCACGCGGGGGCCGGTCGGCTGGGGTCCCGTCACGGGGTCAGTGCCCCCGGGGTGACTCGAACACCCGGCCAACGGTTTAGGAAACCGCTGCTCTATCCATCTGAGCTACGGGGGCTTTGGCCAAAGTCATGAAAGATAGTCGCGCCCGACGAGGTTTCCACCCCCTCGATGTGGCGTCGTCCCTGCGTG
Source organism: Gemmatimonadota bacterium (assembly GCA_003246755.1). Classification (GTDB taxonomy): domain Bacteria; phylum Gemmatimonadota; class Gemmatimonadetes; order Gemmatimonadales; family GWC2-71-9; genus SZUA-320. The sequence continues at coordinate 26,247 of QKDC01000173.1, forward strand.
GCGTGCCTTGTCAACACATTGAGTTAACGCACTATTTCAAAAGTGTTTCCGGGAGTCAGTTGATCCGAAATCTCGGACTTTTCCACTTTCGTTACGTTGGCGGCACTCGGCCCGTGCCGGAGAATGGCCTCCAATTGCTCCAGCGCGTCACTCGAACCTCGCGCCACGACCTCCACCTGCCCCGATTCCAGGTTTCTGACGTAGCCCGCCACCTGGAGGGCCCTGCACCGCTCCCGGACGAACCAGCGGTACCCGACCCCCTGAACCCGCCCGGCAATGACATAGCGGCACACGGTCACGCCGCAGTGTCCCTCCGGGCCCGGAGGACTTCCACCCCGATGGGAATGACCGAGACGATGATGATTCCCATGACCACCAAGGAGAAATTGGCCTTGACCACCGGGAGGTTCCCGAAATAGAAGCCACCCAGGACGAAGAGCGCGACCCACGCGACGCCCCCACCGACGTTGTACGCCAGAAACCGGGGGTAGGACATGTGGCCGATCCCCGCCACGAAGGGAGCAAAAGTCCTGATGATGGGGACAAACCTCGCCAGCGCTATCGTTTTGCCCCCGTGCCGCTCATAGAAACGCTCGGTTCGATGAAGGTGGTCCTGACGGAGCCAGCGAATGTTGCCACCGAAGGCACGTGGGCCAATGAAACGCCCAACCCCATAGTTGACCGTGTCCCCTGCGATCGCGGCGATAGAGAGGCTCAAGAAGAGGACCCATGGATTGAGGGCGCCGAGCCCCGCAAAGGCGCCTGCCGCGAAGAGGAGACTGTCACCAGGCAGGAACGGAGTGACCACGACCCCTGTCTCGAAGAAGACGATCAGGAAAAGTAGCGCGTAGGTCCATAGCCCGTAGGTGGCGATGATCTCCGCCAGGTGCTTATCGAGGTGGAGAATGAAGTCGATGAGGGTGCCCACAAGTTCCACGAATGGCTCCGGGATGTCAGGATTCGGTGATGCCGTGCCGCCCGATCAGGGGCACGAAGCGTACATCTGCGATATGGCTCTTCACGAACTCACCATCGC
>QKDC01000009.1 GCA_003246755.1 Gemmatimonadota bacterium
GGCGGCAGCGACCGAGGAATCAGCATTCCCGACTACGAACCGGGGCCCAATGAGTTCATGTCGATCCACTACAACATTGTGTCCCCGGGCTACTTCGAGTCGATGGGAATACCGCTGATCCAGGGTCGGGGGTTCACCGCGGAGGACGATAGTGCCGCGACTCCTGCACTGGTCATCAACCAGCGATTCGCCGAGGCCTATTGGCCCGGGCAGAACCCCATCGGCAAGATCGTGAGGACCGCAGGGACCGATCGAGAGGTCATTGGTGTCGTGCCGACCGGGAAGTATCTACGGCTTGGGGAAGAACCAACGGCGTTCATGTATCTGGCCCAACGCCAAGTGTGGCGGAGCGGAGTGACGATACACATCCGGACCCTCGGCGATCCGAACGCAATTGTGCCCGTACTCCGGGGCGAGGTCGCGGCACTCGACCCCAACATGCCGCTTGGCAACATCCGGTCGGCGACCAATCATCTGGGCATCTCGCTCATGCCGGCACGGCTGGCGGGCGGGGCATTGGGCGTCTTCGGTGTTCTCGGACTGATCCTCGCCTCGGTGGGTGTCTACGGAGTGATGTCGTACTCAGTGTCTCAACGAACGCGGGAGATCGGGATCCGCATGGCAGTGGGCTCCGGTGGTGGGGAAGTCGTGCGACTCCTGATGCGTCAGGGGATGGCGCTGGTGATTGTGGGAGTTGGGATCGGTCTGGTGGGAGCCTTTGGCGCCGCGAGAGTGATCCGGGGGATGTTATACGGGGAGAGTGGCCTCGACCCGATGACGTTCGTTGGGGTTCCGCTGGTCCTGATGGCCGTGGCGATGGCCGCCATCTGGGTACCGGCGCGTCGGGCATCCACCGTGGATCCGGTGGTCGTCCTGCGGCAAGACTAGGGAAGTCGCGGATCTGTCACCGATCCGCTGGGCCTGCGGGGTGAAGGCAATCCCGAGGGAGTCATCGTCCCTGGCTTCCACCACGACGACCTACTTGATCACGGCGGTCTCCGGGTCGATCAGCCATTTGCCGCGCTCGCGGATCACTGTGATCATCAGCGTCGTCGGTCCATTACTCGCCTCGACGTCCACCACGACCAGAAACCTGGTTTCGCTGGCTTGCCTTGCTTCTCGAATTTTCCACGATGCGAGCTGCACGTTGTGGTAGTAGTCGGCGATCTTGGCGGCTGCGGCGGCTCGTGGTCCATTGTGCGTCACCCAATCCCGCGGAGCCATCCCCACCATCGAACTCCATTCCCGTTTTCGCGTATGGGTGAGCCACTTGGTGACCGTTCTCCGGACGGCGGATTCTTGAACGATCGCGGGTGGTGCCTCCGCCACGGTGGGTGGAAGGAAGGCAACGAGGGTCCCCAAGATCATCAACGATTGCATCGGTTGTCTTCCTCGTCTGGATGTGTCGCGGTGGGATGGAAACCATGGAGGTCGGAATTGGACTCTTCCTGCGAGGCGATGATACCGCGAGAGGGCAATCTACTAGACTGGAGCCTGCACCTGTAAACCGACCTGAACATTCGATGACAATGGGTTCACAAAAGTCTCACCATCGCTTCCCAATAAACGAAAGGAATCTTCACGACTCCTGGTGTACCTCGGGGTATCAATAGGGACAACAACGGTCGGTGCTTTTCAGTTCCTTCTTCAGGACCCGATCGTCTTTCCTCTCCCCGTTGGCCTGACTGGTCGAAAGGAGACACCATGACACGACGATCACCGCTTGGACTACTGACGGTAGGTGTACTGGTCATCTCAGGCCTGACCACACCACAGCGGGCGGAGGCTCAGGCCCTGACCCTGACCGGGTACGCCGACTTCGAAGCACTGTTCGAGAATGTGAATTCCGACGACTCCAAGTTCTACTTCGATAGTCATCACGTGAATTTCATCGCGGTAGGGAAGATCAGCGGAGACCTCTTTGCGGCCGTGGAGGTTGAGTACGAGCATGCCGGAGAAGAAGTCGGCCTGGAATATGGGTATCTGGGCTTCACGGGGTTCAAAGACGTGCGGATCATGGCCGGGAAGTTCATCGTGCCTTTCGGGCGCTTCAATAAGGACCTCCATCCAACCACAGTGAACAAACTTCCGGGACGCCCACTTGGGTTCTCGGAGATTCTCCCCCAGACCTACAACGATGTTGGATTGTGGGTCAATGGAGCGAAGGCCATCAATGATGACAATCGGTTTGTCTTCGATCTGTTCATGGTCAACGGACTGTTGGGGGAAGACGGCGACGGCATTCGAAGCCTCCGGGGCAACGATCGCGAGAAGGCCGAGTTCGGGAGTGATGACAACAAAGCGGTCGGTGGGCGAATCGGTCTCGAGTTTCCGTACGTGGGATTCGATATCGGTGGGTCGGTATATACAGGCAAGTATGCTCAGGATGCAGCTGACAACGGCCTCAATCTGACCCTTCTCGGGGTGGATGCTTCATTCCAGAAAAAGGGTCTCGTTCTTCGTGGAGAGTTGGTGCGGGCGAGCCAGGAAGCGACTGGCGGAAAGCTGACCAAGACGGGTGGGTACCTCCAGGCCTCCTATATGGCCACATCACGGTTCGAGCCTGTTGTTCGGTTCAGTACCCGAAACATGCCCAACGAGAGTGCCGATGCGTCCCGCCTCGGGATCGGGCTCAACTTCCATATTGCTGCTGCGGGGATTGTGCGTGTCGCCTACCTCTTGAACATGGAGAAGGACGCGTTCAAGGAGGACAACAATAGCGTCATCACACAATTCACCGTCATGTTTTGAGAGAAAGAGAGGTCACCAATGGCAATCATCAAGAACGGGACCGTCGCCGGTTTCGCACTCATGGCTCTGTTGGTCCTGCCTCAAGAGGCGGTTGGGCAGCGCTCGGGCGTGGAAATCTGGTCGGCGAACTGTGGCCGCTGCCATAGCGTCCAACCCCCGAACCGCTACATGGCCAAGGACTGGGAGTCCATCCTCACCCAAATGATCATCACGGCCCGGCTCACCGATGCGGAGGGCGAGGCCGTAACCGCTTTCATGTTGTCGGGAGCCAGACGGCCTGGTAGCGAGACCCAGTCAGCAAGCGCCGAGGCTCGAGACACAGAGTCGGTGGGGATCCTGGCATCCCTGGGGCCCGATTCAGGATCAGGCGCGCTCCTGTACAAGCAACAGTGCGTCGCCTGTCACGGGGCCAAGGGCAGGGGCGACGGACCTGCCGCGGTCACCTTCAATCCAAAACCAGCGGACCTGAGCAACCCTGAGTTCTGGGCAAGCCGAACGGATATGCAAGTCCTTGACGTGCTGCTCAACGGGAAAGGTTCGATGCCCGCCTTCGCCACGGTTTTGAAAGCAGATGAGATCCAGAGCTTGGTAACGTATCTGAGGGAGTGGTTCACCCAGAGCGGCGGCGCAAAGGTCGCAAGTACACAGCCTGAGCACTGAGGGACATCCGCGCCGGCAGGCTTGGTCCCAAGCACCAAGACCTCGAGAGCCACGCGAATCGCGTGGCTCTTCCGTTGAGGTAGTACTCCCCTACGTGCCCTGCTACGTCCGTTACTCCGACCCCCGGAACTCCCTGCGGTATCGGAGTTGCTACTCAGGTATCGGGATCCTGGCGGCGTTTTCGGACAGCCATTCCCGGAGCGTCTTCAGCTCTGGGTTGAGGGTGCGACTCTCTTCCAGGTTCCGGTGTGCGGTGTACGCTTCGGTGAAGTCCCGCTTGAATTGGAACATGTTGCCGATATCCTCGGCGCCGGGGAACCCGAAACCCCGATAAACAGCAGGAGTCACGGCGTTGTAGCTAATCGGTTTGCCGAGTGCCTCCGAGAGCGCCTCGGCGATCTCCGTTCCCGTGAGATGCTCCCCGGCCACGCCTACCGTTTTGCCGATGTATTCCGCTCCCCGCTTGAAGATGCCGTATGCGCACTTGCCGATGTCCTCGACCCAGATCATCGGGAGCTTCACGTCATCCATCGGGAACACGACAACCAACTGACCGTCGGGACCCTTCTGTGGCCCCCAGCCGAACCCGATCATATTGTCCCAGTAGCCCGACGTCAGGAGGAAAGTCGTAGGTACCCCGAGGTCGGTGAAGTAGTGGTTCGCTTCGGCCTTCGCATCGAAGTGCGGGACCTTGTACCTCTCCATCAACGTGGGCATGCGATCGTCGTCGAGCGGCACGTAGTCCCTAGTGTCCTCGAAGGTCGACCAGATAGCGTGCTGAACTCCTGCAGCCTTGGCCGTGGCCGCCTCGGCCATGTTCTTGGCTTGGGCAGCCTCCTTCTCCGGAGAGAAGTGCTCCCAGAAATTGGTGACACAATAAGCACCATACGCCCCAGCAAACGCAGCCTTGAGGCTCTCGACGTCGTCGAGATCGGCCTTCACGACCTCGGCGCCCTGAGCCGCGAGGGCCTTCGCGTTGGCGGAGTCAGGGTTTCGGGTAATCGCTCGGAGGGCGAATTCACCAGTTGGATCGTTGAGAATGGCGCGTGCCAGGCCGCCCCCTTGCCCGCCGGTGGCCCCGACGACGGCGATGAGTTTCTTGTCCATGACTGCTCCCTGGGTTGTGATCATGTGTGACTACAAAGGTCATCAAGAGTAAACGCCTCAATGCCAGCGCCGGTTCCCGTGGGTTTTCGATGTCAGGGTATCGGCCCCCGCCAAGTGTCTCCTGGTTGAACGCGCCGAGCACGGGTCCTCTGTTGGCGGGGGCTCACTCGGCCACACCAGGAGGAAACATATGTCGTATCGATTCATCCGCGCGTCCGGTCTCGCTCTCGTGTTGGCCCTTGGGCTTGGGGCCTGCGAGGAAGGCAATCTCACCGCGCCCCTTGCCGAGGAAGACCTCTCGGCGAACCTTGCGCTCAGCTTCGAGCAGGAGGCGTCGGTCGCTGATCGCCAGGCACAGCCCGATCGGGCACAAGCCCTCCGCGATGGAGCCCAAGCCTTCCGCTTCGGCGTCCGGCCCAGCGACATCGAGGTCAAGATCAAGAACGAGAAGTTCATCTACAAGGCGATCGTTGTCGGTCGTGTTCGGAGCGCCCGGAGCGGCGAACGGGTACTCGTGCGCTCACTCCTCGCCTGGTTGCCGGCTGCTGGTGGCCGCCCCGCCGCGCTGCTCAAGGTAACGAGCCGAAGCGACCAAGGCATCTTCGCCAACCCCAACGCAAGTGACCGCGTGGCGGACATGCCTGGTGTGGCGCGTGGGCTGTGGAAGGACATCGTGAACCAGCAAGCCTGGGTGGCGACAGCGGGTTCCGCCGACATGGAACTCGAAGGCACTGGCGCCGCATGCCCCACGCCGTTGCCGGTGGAGCTCTCGCTCTCCTGTGTGCTGGCGACCTGGGCCATTCGGATCAACGGGAACTTCGAACCGGTTCGCACCGACGGCGGCGAACACCTCGAGATCCATACCAACGAGGACGGCGTACGCGGAGTCGTGATCACACCGACAGACTGAGGCATCCCTCACTCATGCATGGGGCGGCAGGCCGTAGTGGCCTGCCGCTTCTGCTATGAGAGATCTGGGGGATGGCAGATCCGGCTGGCTATTGCGCCGACCCGTTCTCGGCCGGATACTTGGCGAAGCCTTCGAACGACGGAACGAATATGGCACATCGAAAATTCATCGATCGGGACGGAAGCGAATGGGAGATTCTGGTGACCGGCCAACGTGCCGAATGGGAGTTCGGCCCGGTGGGCGACAACACCGGCCCGGCCAGGATCGTCCAGTCACCGGGGTATGAGAAGGACCCCTTCGAGTTGAGCAAGGAGGAACTGCAGGGACTGCTCGATCAGAGCGCAGCCCGGTCCACCCGGGCTGTGAAGTCCCCTTTCAAGGACTGAAGTCCCCCACGTGACATCTCTGATTCCGGCCGACAATGGTTTCGCCATGTGGTCGGTGCTGCTCGCGGGCGCCGCGTTCGCCGCCTGGGCCGAGCGCACCCGGCTGGGTCATCGGCTCTCGGGGGTGTTGGTGGCGATCCTCCTCGCCATGGTGCTCAGTAACGTCCGTCTCATCCCGGCGTCGAGCCCCACGTACGACACCGTTTTGGAATACCTGATTCCCATCGCCATCCCCCTGTTGCTGTTCGATGCCAATCTGCGGAGGATCCTCCGCGACACCGGAAAGATGCTGATCGGATTTGGGATCGGGACGGTTGGCACCGTCATCGGCGTGCTCGTCGGTTCCAGGCTCATCGCGCTTGGCCCCGATGGGCCGGCCTTGAGCGGCATGTTCGCATCCACCTACATCGGTGGTGGCTTGAATTTCTTCGCGGTCGCCCAGGCCACCGGATTCGAGAGTGGCGGTCAGATGGCCTCGAGTATCGCGGCTGACGTGCTGATGACCGCGGTCTACATCATCGCGGTGATGGCGCTTCCGTCCGTGCTCTGGATCCGGCGGCGCTTCACCTCGCCAATCATCGAACGCGCCGATGCCGAAATCGCCAATGGGGGAAACGGTCAGGCTGTCATCGCCAAGAAAGCAGTCTCCTTCAGCATTTTCGCAGTGACCCTGGCGCTGACCCTCGCCTTCGTGATCAGCGCGGTGGGGTATTGGCTCGCTGACCTGATGGGTCTCGAGGGTTTTGGCATTCTCTTCATCTCGGCCCTCGCGCTGGTCCCCGCCAACGTCTTCCCCAAACTGAACCAACATCTGACGGGTCATGAAGAATTGGGGATGATCGCGATCTACATCTTCCTCTTCGTCAACGGTGCGCGGGCCGATGTCTGGGCCATGGTAGGGTCGGCACTACCCATCACGTTGTTTGCCGTGATCATCGTGGCAACCCACATGGTGTTCACCTTCACGGTGGGGGCTCTCGTCAAGCTCGACCTGGCGGAACTGATCATTGCCTCCAACGCCTGTGTCGGCGGGTCGTCATCGGCGGGTCCAATTGCCGCCGCCCGTGGCTGGCGCGAACTGGTGACGCCAGGGATTCTCTGCGGATCACTGGGGAATGCGATCGGGACGTTTATCGGTGTTGGTATTACCAGAGCGATGGGTGGGTGAAATTGGCCGCAAGCCAACGACGGATCACACCCACACGTCCGCCAGCAGTCGCAATGCGTTTTCTCCCATCACCTTGGCAATATCGTCATCGCTGTACCCACCCTTCACCAGCCACCGCACGAGATTGCTGGATCCCTCGGTGGGGTTCTCGAGTCCCGCCACGTACTCGACTCTCGGGTGTGCCTGTGTCCCTCCGTTGGTCGGATTCGACCGGGAGGCATTGATAGAGAGGGCTGAGGCGTAGACCTGGTGGAGCCCGACATGATCGCCGTAGAGCGTGTCGGGCCCGAAAGACACGTGGTCGATTCCCACGAGATCCTTGATGTACTCGAAGTGCTCCATCACCGAGTCGAGGGAATGGACTGGTTGCTTCGTGGTGATCGTGGTGTGGGGGGCTGCCTCGACACCGATGACCCCGCCCTTGTCTGCACAGGCCTTGAGCACATCGTCCGGGGCCAGGCGGTTGGAGTTCCAGAGCGCGCGCGCGCCGATGTGACTCAACACGATCGGTTTCTTGCTCGCGGCGATGGTGTCGAGAGTCGTCTGATCCCCGCAGTGTGAGCAGTCGATCAGCATCCCCACCTTGTTCATCCGCTCCACTGCCTGGCGCCCGAAGCTCGTGAGCCCTCCGTCTCGGCGTTCTTTCAGACCCGACCCCAGGGCATTGGACTCGCTGTAGGTGATCCCCAGCGCCCGAATACCGAGTCCGTAAAGAATATCGATCCGGTCGAGTTCGTTTTCGATCATCGCCGCGCCTTCGAGGGAGGCGACCCAGGCAACCCGCTCTTCACGGTGCGCCCGGCGAATGTCATCGACCGAAGTGGCGTGGAAGACGAAGTCCTGATGGGCGAGGTCGCAGAGTCGCATCCCCAGATCGTGGATTACCTCGGTCCACTTCCAGCCGTGTGGCGATTCGATGTTGAGAATCCCATCCATCAGGTTGTCGAACACGGCGTCCCAGTGTGAGGCAGCAAGCCCTTCGAAGGCCGTGACCATCCGACCTTCGTGGGTGTACGCCTTCGACTCGGTGATGTTGGCGGGGAAGGTACTTGCATGTTCGTGGAGTGAGACCAGGACGCACTCCTCCAGAATCTTCCGTACACGCCCCTCCTGATCGTCGGATAGCGAGACCGGGTGCGGCGGAACGCGCTCTATCTCTCGAGCCAGTTCGAATTGTGTGAGGTCTCGGGGCTCAAGGTATGCCCACGAGCGGTAGTCGGTGCCGCGTTTCTTGAGACTCATGCAAGGCGCTCCGTGCAGTTCACCTAGTACTTGCCCATGAATCGCCGCTCGAAGAACGCAGCGGCCGTCTTCCCAATCGTGATCCAATTGGTGTGCCGCATCATGTGATGGGTGTCGTCCACGATCACCAGGGTTTCGACGTCCACACCCTTCGCGTGCAGTCGTTGTACGAGATCGGTGCTCTGGGAGAACTGGACGTTGCGATCGTCGTCGGCGTGGATCACCAAGACAGGCGAGGTCCATGTATCGATGGCGGAGACCGGAGACGATTCCCAAGCGACTCGCCGAGCAAGATCCAGATCGGGCGGCTGTTCGTAGCGAGTTTGGCCACCTCCACCTCCACGCGCCGTCCAATCGTGCACCCCGTGGATGTCCACTCCGGCAGCGAACAGTTTCGAATCCCGGCCCAGGGCCAGTGCGGTCAAGTATCCTCCATACGACCCACCGTAGATGCCGATGTGCGCCGCATCGACCTGCGGCTGGCGGGCAAGCCACTCCGCCCCCGCCTTCACATCCTGGTACTCCGATGCCCCGGCTCGTCCGGCACCGCGCGCTGGCCGGTGAAACTCGTAACCGTAGCCGATACCAAGCCGGTAGTTGACCGACAAGACGACAAAACCGCGACTGGCCAGATACTGGTTGGTGGCATAGGCGTTGGCGTAGTAGTCCGAGTAGTGCCAGCCAAGCAGCATCTGCCGGGGAGGTCCACCGTGGACGTAGATGATCGCCGGCTTCTTGGCGGGACCATCGGCGCGTTCGAAGAGTTGGCCATGAATCCTGGTTCCGTCGGGTGCGTCGAAGATCACCTGCTTCGGGGTGACGAGTTTGTCCGTGGGGAAGTCGGTCGGGATACGATCGCGAGTGAGCGCTCGGCGCGGGCCACCGTCGAGCGGCATGACGGTGACCACCGGTGGCTCCTGTGCCGTGGCGCCGATGAAGGCGAGTGTGTTCCCGTCACCGGTCACCACCGGGGTCCACTCGTTTCCGGTCCCCGGCGTCATGACCTCAACACCCTGGCGATTCACGGCCACCTTCACCACGTGTCGCCTGTCGATGTCGAGTGGATCGGGGCCGGTGTTCCCCGCGAAGACCATCCATTCCCCGTTGGGACTCATCGAGATGTACTCCGCCATGAATCGGCCGGGCGTGAGCAGGGTCGAGGCCCCACCCGCTTCGGGGATGGAGTAGAGATGCGGCCAGCCGTCCTGATAGGAGAGGAAGACGATTCGTCCCGCTCCCCAATGGAGATTGGTCCCACCCTCGGTCGAGGGCACGGAGCCACGGAGCGAACGGGGGGAATCCCACAGGGGAATCGCCTTGCCGGTGCTGGCGTCGGCCGACCAGATCGACCAGGGCCGGGGTTGACTGACGAGGATCGAATCGGGTGCACCACCCCCACCGCCAGTCCTGACGAAGGCGATTTTGGTACCGTCTGGCGACCATCGAGGGGACCCGTCGCGGGTGAACGAGGGTTCCACCCACTTGATCGGGGTGTCGGCGTTGGTATAGATGCCGACCAGCGAGTGGTCTCCGCGGTTCGAGACGAAGGCGAGACGGGAACCATCGGGTGACCATTCCACGCCTCCGTTCGAGCCGCGGGCCCGGAAGAGCACGGCTGGCCGACCCGACCCGTCGATTGGCAGAGTCCAGATCTGGCCACCGCGATTGAAGGCCACCAGATCACTCCTGGGGGAAATGACCGGTGCGGCGCCCGTGGCGAGGACATTGGGCTCGCCACCGTCGAACGCGATGCTGTGGATCTGGACTGAGGGTGGATCCGGGTCGAAGGTCGGATTGACCGCTACCTCGTCATCCCAGTTGGAGCCGTGGTCGCCGCCACGGAGATAGACCACCCACTCCCCATCTGCCGACAGGCTGACGCTGGTCAGTTCCTGACCGTCGTCTTCGGTGTAGTTGGTGAGCCGCCGCGCGGTGAAGGAGGGACCCTCCGCGACCCAGATGTTTCGCCGGCCCTGTTCGTTCATGGCCCACGCGATACGACTTCCCGACGCGGACGCGGTGAGTTGAGTGGGGAAGGGGTAGGACTTGAGTTGTTCGAAAGAGAAGTCCTGTGCGACTGCCGTCGGTGCGAGAAGAAGCGCCGCCAGCAGGGAGAGGAGGGGTTTTGACATGACCGTTACCGCGTTAGGGAGTTCGGCTCTCGAGCAGCGGGTTGAGTTCGCTGAACCAGTTCTCTACCAGGATCAGAGGATCGGGCGTCGAAGCGGCGGGACCCGTCGTCGTGATCGCCTGAAGGAAGACGAACCGCTGGTCCCCCGGTGCAACATCGTAGTACCGGCTGTTTCCGGCACTATTGAACCGGCCCGCAGTTGGAAACAGGATCTTGAGTTCCCGGACCTCGAGGGTTGCGCCACGAGTTACAGCCGCGGAGATGAACTCAAGGCTTCCATTCAAGAAGAAGATTTCGTCACCACTACGCGACCAGAGGGGTGCCGTGCCTCCCGCGGTCGAGACCTGTACTCTGGCATCATCGGTGTTGGGGAAGGGGCGGACATAGATCTCCTCCCTGCCGGACTCGTCGGACTCGTAGGCCAGCCAGCGACCATCCGGAGAGAGTGCTGCGACCTTGGCATCATAGCGGTCGTCGGCGACCAGCGGCACGACCACGGAATCCTTCCCCGGTCTGAGACCCACGATGACTCTGTTACCTGTCACGCCAGCGAGCCCACCGGTCCGGAGGATGTACCACTCACCATCAGGCGAGTAGAACCCTTCGGTGATGCTCTCCTCGAGGTTGAGAAGCATCTCAGGCTTGCCACTGCCATCGGCTCGCTGGGTGTAGAAATCGTAGGAGTTGGTGGAATCGCCCCGGTTGGAGAGGTAGGTCACGGAGCGGCCGTCGGGAGTCCAATTCGGCCGGAAGTTGGTGCTTCCCTCAAAGGAGAGGCGCGAGAGGGGCCCGCGATCGAGCTGTTTGATCCAGATGTCGCTCGTTGCGTCCCCCCTGATGTTGACAGCAAGCCGAGAGCCGTCCGGCGAGATGGCGATGCCGCCATTGGCGCCTGCCGTCATGCGCCAGTTAGGGTCAATGATGCTGGAGGTGCCATCACGCTCGACCCACGCCGGTGCAAAGGCGTCACCTCCTCCGGTAGCCGCACCCTTCACATACAGCATCGTCCCCGAAAGGGAGAGTGCCAGGTCCGCGTTCCCGAACGCGACACGAACACCGTCCAGGACGGGGATGGCTGCGCCGCGAAGCTCCAACGTTTCCAGATCGAAATCAGCCGCAAAGACACCCCCATCCACTGCCACATAGAGCAGATGCCCGGACGGCAGGTACCATCCTTGGGTGGCGTCGTCGAGGAGCGCTCTGAACTCGTTCGTCCGGAGATCCACTGCCCAGATCCCCACTTGCCCACACCCAGACGTGCACAATGCGGCGATGGCGCCACGCGCGTTCGGGAGCGGTGAAAGTGCCACGATGCCTCGGCCGGACAACCCGGATCCGATGGCGGTGGAAGTCCCCCCCGCATCGGCAACCCGTTGAAGGGTAAAGGTTCCGTTGTTGTACAGCATGGTCCCATCATCGAGCCATGCCAGCGCGGGCCAAGCCGTATTGACGGTGTCCGCCAGGGTGATCGCCGACCCACCGGCCGCAGGGATCTTCTTGAGCTTGCCCTCAGAGACGAACGCCAACCACTGCCCGTCGGGGGAAAACGTCGCGCTGATCGCTCCATCGGTTCCGGGGATCGGCGTCGGCTCTGCCTGCGCCCGCGACTTGGACCAGAGCTTCCCGCCACCCACGGTGTCGGCATAGACGATTGTCTGACCGTCCGGAGAGATACCTGTCGAGAGACCGACATAGTTGATGGGCGCGCCGGCTTCCCAGAGCAACACCCGCTGTCGCCGAACGGGTGGCTCCTCCGACCTCTTGAACGGACTCCAGAGAGTCGTGGCCAGGAACACGAGCGCGAGTGCAGCGGCAACGAGACTCACCGGATTCCACAACCCGTGCTTGCCCGCCGACGCGCCGTCGGCGCCGACGGAAGAAGGCAGTCGGTAGTTGGGGTCGGCGAGCGCTGCGGAGAAATCAGCGGCCGTGGCAAACCGATCGGCCGGTGTCTTGGCCAATGCCCGCTCCACCGCTGCCGCGACATTCGGGGGGACCATCGTCCGGGTGCGGGTGACGGGAGAGGGAGTCTCGGTCAACACCTTGGCGACGATCGCCTGGACGGTGCTCGCGGTATGCGGTGGGTCTCCGGTGAGCATTTCGTATGCGACACAGCCGAGCGAGTAGATGTCGCTACGGGCATCGACCGCGCGTTCGCCGGTGGCCTGCTCCGGGCTCATATAGTGGGGGGTGCCCAGCGAGAGACCGGTCTCGGTCATCCGGTTACCCCCGGCATGTGTTGCCGCGAGCGAGATGCCGAAGTCCGCGACCAGGGCCTGGCCATCGTGGATCAGGATATTCTCGGGCTTGATGTCGCGGTGGATCACACCCTGGCGGTGGGCGTAGTCGAGGGCCGCCGCAACAGCCCGGACCATTTCCACCGTCTCTTCCACGGGAAGCTGCTTCTCTCGGGTCATCCGGTCCCGGAGGGTTTCCCCTTCCACGAACGGCATCACGTAGAAGAGGAACGAGTCGGCCTCACCTGAGTCGTGGAGCGGGAGGATGTGCGGGTGCTGGAGGTTGGCGGTGACCTCGATCTCCTGGAGGAACCGCTCGGCGCCGATCACCGCGGCGAGTTCGGGTCGCAGCACCTTGACCGCGACCTTGCGCCGATGCTTCAGGTCTTCGGCGAAGTAGACGGTGGCCATCCCGCCCTCGCCGAGCTCGCGCTCGATGCGGTAGCGGTCGGCCAGGGCGGCGATCAGCCGTGCGGGTGCTTCTGCCATATGGTTCAGGAACTCCTCAGAGGAGAACGACGAAGCAAGTTACGGGCGCCGGCACGGGCAGGCAAACGGGCTTCGACCGCAGCCTCGGCGGCGGGAGACCTATGTGTGAGGGACGACGGTCATCCTCCGCGGGCTGAGAGTTCCACGCAGCCGGGCAAGTGGTTGGTTCCGAGGCGTGGTGACGGGAACTACGCCCGCGTCGGCAGACCATCATCCCTCACACTCGAAGTTCACTCACCGTCCGTGGAGGGGGTAGGTCCGAAGAAGGTGTCGACGTTCGCTTGCGGTACCGGACGCGTGAACCGGCTGACGGCGAGAAAGAGGACCAGGCTGGTCGCGACTCCCACTTCGACGGCGTCGATGCCGTGTTGGGCAAAGCCGCCTTGGCCGGTGAATTCCCAGATCAACACGGCGAGGAATCCACCGAGCATGGCAGCCATGGCACCTGCCGCGGTCCCACGCCGCCAGTTGAGACCGATCACTACCGGGACGAAGAAGAAGCTCGCCACGAACTTCCCTTGCTCGACGACGATGGTCTGGACGTCACCGTACTTCTGCAAAGCAAATACGACTGGGATGACGGCCAGGGCCACGATGGCGATGCGATTGACCGTGATCAAACGCCGCTGACTCGCATCGGGTCTGACGAACTTGCCGTAGAGGTCGTGTGCAACCGCCGCCCCGGTAACGAGCAGGACCGAATTGACCGTCGACATGATCGCCGAGAGCATGGCGACGATGAGCAGCGCTCCCACGATTGGTGGCAGGACCTCAAAGGCCATGATGCTCGACGCCATGTCTTCCGACGGCAGGGTGGGGAAGAGCACACGGGTGAGGAGGCCAAGTACCAAGACGGTTCCGCCGATCAGGAACTGAAAACCGATCGACACCCCGATGGCTTGTTTTACGGTCTTTTCATCGCGCATCGAGTAGTAGCGCGTCATTTCGTAGGGTGCAGCCGCAATGGAGAACCCGAAGGCGATACCGAATGCCGCGAGCTCCTTCGGGCCGTAGTACCAGCCCAGAAGGCGGGTATCCAGGGAATCCAGAAATCGGAGGGAAGGGGCCAGGCCACCCACCTGATCGAGGAGAACGGGCACCGCGACGGCAAGCCCCACCACCATGATGAGCGTCTGCACGAACTCGATGTAGGAACTGCTCCGGACTCCTCCGAGGAGGGTGTAGAACCCTGTGCTCGCGACCACGATCAGCATCGCCGTGAGGGGTTGGATGCCGAAGATGGCAAGCGCGATCTCCCCGCTCGCCTGGAACTGGGCCACCAGGTAGATGGTGTACGAGACGACGATCAGAACCGCCGAGAGTGCACGCGCATTTTCACTCCCGAACCGAGCCGCGATGTAGTCCGGGATCGTGAGGGCCCCGAATCGGCGGAGACGAGGAGCGACGAGAAACGCCGAGACCAACCAGCCGGCCCAAACCCCGAACCAGATCCACCACCAGGAGACGCCGGTCAGGTAGTGGCGGCCCAGCGTGCCGACAACCGTCCCGGCGCTGATCTGCGTCGCAGCGAGAACGGCACCACCGACGAAGGGTCCAATGGTGCGTCCCGCCGCGATGAAGTCCTCCTCGGTGCGCGTGTGCTTGGCGCTCCAGAAGGCGATGCCCGACACGACGCCGAAGTAAAGGATCAACACGATGGCGAGGGTCATGCTCATCGTGTCGCGTGTTCCCGTCGAGTCCGAACGATCCACACCGTGGAACCGAATGCCACGAGAAGTACGACAAACCACTCCGCGGCCTGAGTCACCGAGGCCTTGCCCGAAAGAGGCGGCAAACGAATGAGCGATGGGACATTGGCGAGGGTCGCCCCGGCGATGCCGGGATCCTCAGCGGTTAGCCTGGGAAATGCACGCTCGAGGCGGGCGTTGGCCGGAAGCCCCCGAATGTGGATCTGGACTCGAGGTAGGCCCGGAGACGACGGCCGATCGGGGACCGGAATGGGAATGCGAACCAGCCGGCCGCGGACCATGTACGTGATGCGAATCGCTGTGTCGGTGGGCAGCACGGTGAGGCGGAGGAGCCCAGTCGCTTCTTGGGTGGTGGCCTGGCCACCGCTGACCTCTATGGCATCGACGCCCTGATGGGGTCGTCGGATCAGTACGAAAGTGACTGGCTGGGCGTCGGCAAACCGGTAGCGTGCCTCGACCGCAGCGGAGTCGGGCGAAACCTGGACGTTGACCGTCGCGGCCTGCAGTTGGGCCACCAAGGCCAGGCCACTCAGGAGGAGCATGGTTGCCCATGAAGGTCTGACGTCATGGCCCATAGCATAGAGGTTTCCTGGATCGCGGGCCACCATGCCGCTGTGGGGGTCAAGCGATCCCTCGGCGGAGCCCAACCAGTCGTCCCAATGTGAGGGTTGACAGGTGGAAGAAAATAGGTAAGTTTTTTCTTACCTATGAATGACATGGCCCCCGTCTTCGATGCCTTGGGAAGCGCTCCCCGACGCAAGATTCTTGACATCGTCAAGGCCAATCCGGGGTGTTCGGTAGGGGACGTGGCCGCTGAATTCGACACCTCCCGGATCGCCGTGCTGCATCACCTCCGGCAGTTAGAGGAGTGCGACCTGATC
Source organism: Gemmatimonadota bacterium (assembly GCA_003246755.1). Lineage (GTDB taxonomy): Bacteria > Gemmatimonadota > Gemmatimonadetes > Gemmatimonadales > GWC2-71-9 > SZUA-320. Next base: position 15,672 of record QKDC01000009.1, read on the forward strand.
GTGTCGAGGAAAGAGGGCCGCACCCGGCACCTGTATCACAACCCGGTCCCCATCCAATTGATCTACGACCGGTGGACCAATGAGTACGGCGGGTTCTGGGCGAGCAAGATGGCTGATGTGAAATACGCGGTGGAAGGCAAACAACGAAAACGGAGTAAGAAACCCGGAGCAACTCATGGCAGAGACAGTCAAACTGGTGTCGAAGATCGTGATCGACGGAAGCATCGAGGACGTGTGGCGTGAAATCACCAAGACCGATGAACCTCAGCTGGCCATGTTCGGCGCGCAGATGCATCGACTCACCCTCGACAGCGGTTCACCCATCCGCATGCGAACCCCCGATGGTAAGTACACCTCCGTGGTGGGAGAGATCCTCGAGGCGAACCCGCCATTCCGGTTCTCCCACACCATGAAGTTCACCGCCTATGACGATCCATACTGTCGTGTGACGTATGACCTCCGTGAGGTCCCAGGAGGCGTGGAGTTTACCCTCACCTCCGAAGAGGTACCGGCGAGTACCAAGACCGCCAAAGCGATGACGCAGGGAGGAGATTTCATCTGTCGCACGCTCAAGACGATCGTCGAGCGCGGCCGACCCTCACTCGGCACCCGCCTGCTGTACCGAGTCTTCGCTGTCCTCGGTCCGCTCATGACGCCCTCGCGCAGCAAGACCACTCACTGGCCTCTGGAGACGACCCATGGCTGATGCGGCAAAGGCACTCGATACGATGATCAAGAACATCGAGGCCAAGACAGGCAAGACGATGAAACAGTTTGCCACGATCGTCGCCAAGAGTAAGCTCACCAAACACGGTGAGATCCGTAGCATGCTGATGGAGAAATTCGGACTCGGACACGGGGCTGCGAACGCAGTCGTGCACCTGGCGCTCAAGTCGGATGGTCAGAGCGCAGCCGAGGCAAAGGGTCTCTCATCGGATCAGGTACTGGACGGGTTGTATACCGACAAGAAGGCGCATCTGAGACCCATCCACGATCGGGTACTGCAGGTGCTCGCGTCGCTTGGGGAACATGAGGTCGCGCCCAAAAAGGGGTATGTGAGCTATCGCCGGAAGAAGCAGTTTGCGATGGTGGGGCCCAAGACCAACACGCAGATCGAAGTGGGGCTCGCTGCGAAGCAACTGCCATCTCATCCGCGTCTCAAGGAGATGCCACCGGCGAGCATGTGCCGCTACACGACGCGCGTGAGCTCCGTTTCCGAAGTGGACAAGACTCTCGAAGGATGGCTCAGAACCTCGTTCGACGAAGCGGGGTAGACGAATCGCGACCGCCTCCTCGGAGCCGCACGCTGTTCGTCCCTGCCGCACTGACGTTCTGGAACGGTTGCCCGCCTAACGATGCGCGTCCAACCGCCGTATATTGGGCTGTTCCCAGCCACTTGTCCTCTGGCGGGCTCCGGATCGACCCAGTCTTTGAACCCCTCAAAGGCAACCCTCGCTTCGAAGAGTTGATCGGCCCATGAAGCCCATTCTCCCCTCCTTCACCCTACTCCTTGCTGGTCTAATCGCCTGCGAAACAGCCACTCCGCCATCTGACGCCAGGACCCAACCGCCGTGGACCCCGGAAACCGTGGCGCCCAACGCCACCGATGGGATCCGGATCCTCGTGCTTCACGACATGGAAGGCCTCTCGGGACAGGACGACCCGTCCTCGTTCGACTTCGGCACCCCTGAGTATCCCCACGGTCAGGAACTCCTGGTCGCCGACATCAATGCGGTGATCGAAGGGCTCTACCGAGGTGGGGCGACCGAAGTGCACGTCGTGGATGGTCACGGAAGCGGGAACCCCGATCCCGACGTGCGGCGTGATCTCCTCGACCCACGCGCCACTCAGGTGCTGAGAGATGAAGAGTTCGACACCTACTTCGACTTGGTGGAGGCCGGTGCCTACGACGGCGTTGCCGTGGTGGGCATGCACGCCAAGACGGGGAGCGGAGGATTCGCTTCACACACATACACGTTGGGCATCGGCATCGTGGTCAACGGGCAGGAAATCACCGAGACGGAATTGGTGGGTATGTCGTGGGGTAGGGTGGGTGTACCCGTGATCTTCGGGTCGGGAGACGATCGGCTCGCCGCGGATCTCGCCACCATGCCATGGATCGAGTTCGTGACGGTCAAGACGGCGATGGGCGCTGACAGCGCTGCGTTGCGTCCGGTGGATGAGGCCCGAGCCGATCTCACGGCCCGGGCCCAACAAGCCGTTGAGAACCTGATCGGTGGAAAGACGATGTCGATGCGAGCCCCCGCGCCGCTCCGGTTCGGTATCAAGGCCGTACCACCCGCAAACCTCGCTCCACTCGAAGGCCTTCCCGGGCTCACCTACGCCGACAGCACCGCGACGTACACGGTAGATTCGCTTCGTGCTGGCTACGATCTCGCCGAGGTACTGGTCCGGAACGCGACCAGAGGATACGCGTCGCTGTTGGGACGGGCCGCGCGAGAGGATCCCAATGCAGCGGAGATCTTCGGGAGGTTCCGCCGTCTCCTTGATGAGACGTGGTTCGACTACGAGTCAGGTCGTTGGGAACGGCCGGAGTCGCCGCCCGAGACGACGGACAGCACTCGCAAGTACCACGGATATCAGTGAAGCGGTGAGGAAGGTAGGGCCGAGCGCTTGGAGTGAGTGAGGAGGAGCCTACTCGGGTACAGCGCGGGCCATGAGGAACCGGTCGAACAGCACCCCCCGTCGTTCAGAGTGCTCCATCCGCTCGCATTGGAAACCGGCTTTTTCGAAGACCGATCTACTGAAAAGACTGGCCTCCGCATAGAGACGGTTCATACCACGCGATGCGGCTTCTTGCAGCACCGCTTCCAGAAGCCGTGACCCAACCCCACGGCGGGCCCGGTCGTGCCGAACGTACAGCGAGGGGACGTGCCCGTCGTCCTCCAGGCCTGCGAACCCAATCAGCCCGGTCGCATCCTCGGCTACGACGGTCCACGGTACACATACGAAATCCGTGAACGCCTCGCGTTCGTTGCCGAAACTCGCCCACGCGGCGACCTGCTCCGGCGAATAGTGCGTGGGGCCAAGCCCAAGCACGCTGTCCTGGTAGAGTCGGGAGAGCTCGTGCTCTTCGCCGGGAGCCATGGGGCGGATGGCTACCTCCGTCGTCAGATCGGCCTTCATATCCGCCATCCTATGAGGAGGGGTGCGGTGGTTTGTCGAGTTAGAACGACCATTGCGTATAGGCCCAGAACTTCTTCGTGTCGGTCGAGAAGCCGTTGGCGTTGTATGCTGCGCCACGTAATCCCCACTGTTGGCCCCAGGACGACCGATAGGTCAACTGCACGTCGATCTCGGTGCCGTAGTCACCATTACCAGTCGCCGGCTGGAACTTGTGATACACCAGTACTCCTCCAACCGGTCCCAGGGGTCCTTCGGCGCGCACATAGAGATCTCGGAGCCCCATGGCGGGTGTGCTGAGGAACTTGTCGGCCCAACCATTGAACGCATGCAAGGTGGCCAGTGGCGTCGTGAACTTCCCGTCCGTCGCATCCCCGCTCAGGCTTTCCCACCCCACGCGAACACCATATCCACGATAGTCACCGCCACCCATGAGATGGATGTAGTCGGCCCGTACCCGGTCTGGATTGTCCGCGGCGTCCTGCTGGGTGGCGTACTCGGCCTCGTAACGAACTTTCCAATCCTCGTTTACGTCCTGGACCCCGGCGAATTGACCACCGAAGGTATTGGTCGAAAGCCCGAGGGCACTTGGCTCATCGTAGTCGAGCAGATAGGCGTACCCCGTGATGGTACCAAGAGAGGGAATACGGTAGTGCGCATTGAAGAGATTGCTCCACAGCTTGAGCTGGTTGCCCGCGATGCGGTGGACGTCGTCGAGGAAGACATAACTCGCCCCGAAATCTCCCCACTCCCCGTCGACCCTCACGCCATCGAACGACTGGTGATGCTGCCGCCAGCCGACCGCCCCGACGAACCGCTGATCGTCGAGGTTCACGACGAATCGGCCCCCGGTCACCGTCACTCCCGAACGCGAGTACTGGACAAAGGCCTGGTGGACGCTGGTGACCGCCGGGTCGGCCACCACGGGGCGGTCGGTCACTCCGTTGGCAAGATGACCGCTCCCGCCGTTGTTGTGCTGGTCGGCGGCCCCGATGTCGGAAACGTCCTCGAGTTGAAGGTAGGCGCTGAACCCTTCGAACACGCCGGTACGGTACCCAATGGTCGTCCGAAGCGTGGAGGCGTAGGCATCGAGGGTCGAGGCATCGTCCTGCACGAATTCGAAACGGTACCGCGCCGTCATCCCAAAGGTTCCCTCCCGCAATGCATCGAGGAGACGATCACCGAAGGAAGGGGCCGAGGCCCCCTGCCCGTGAAGCGTCACGGGCAGAAGCAGGGCCAAGAGAACGGGCAGTGCGGAGTAACGGCGCCGCATGAGAACTCCCGGTGGTTGTAGTCCGACTACTGACGAGCCGCGCGAACCTCGGCGGGCGATACCACCTGCCCGGAGTTACCCCATTGGCTATAGACGTAGGTGAGGACGTTCGCCACGTCTTCATCCGATAGCCGAATAGCGGGCATCACACCGTTGAACTCGGTTCCGTTGACAGTGATCAGGCCGCTCAAGCCGTGGACCAACACCCCGATCGCCCGAGCCTTGTCGGCGTTGAGATAATCCGAACCGGCGAGGGGTGGGAAAGCGGATGCGAGACCGGTCCCATTGGCCTGGTGACACGCAACGCAGTTGGCAGTGTAGACTCGCTCACCGGCGGCAATTCGTTCCTGGGTTGTCGTCGCAGGCGGGGGAGCGGCACCGGCACCCGGAATGGTCTGGATCGCCCCGCCCTCGGGTTCGTACACACCCTCTTCGATCCGACCGGAGTAGATGATCGAATCGGCCGGTCCTGTGGCGGTCAAGATCCCAAGCGCGCCCTTGTTGAAGGTACGAAAGATCGAGTGATCGACGATGATGTAGTTCCCAGGGACCTGCATCTCGAATTCCACGATGGCCGCTCCACCAGCCGGAACCAAGGTGGTCTGCACGTTCTCGTTGATTGTACTGCCTCCTTCGACGTACACCCGATCGAAAATTTCTCCAATGACGTGGAAGGAGGAAATCAGGTTGGGTCCACCATTCCCGACAAAGAGTCTAACCGTCTCTCCCACTTCGGCGGTCAGTGCGTTGTCGCCCGTCAGGGCACCGACCGATCCGTTGAACACGACGTAGTCGGGATTCTCGGTGATGGCCTTCTCCATACTGAATGCCTGGAGTCCTGGGGCCCCGTACGCTCCCGCCGTGTAGAACTCACCCTGCATCACGTAGTACTCGCGGTCGACCGGGGGTAGGCCACCGGGGGGCTCCACCAGAATCAACCCGTACATCCCGTTGGCAATGTGCATTCCAACGGGAGCGGTTGCGCAGTGATAGACGTAGAGACCCGGGTTCAGCGCCTTGAAGACGAAGGTCGCTGACTGTCCGGGGCTCACGAACGACGAGGTGGCCCCACCGCCCGGACCGGTCACGGCGTGGAGATCGATGTTGTGAGGCATCCGGCTGTCGGGCCGGTTGTTGAGGTGAAACTCGACGACGTCGCCCTGGCGAACCCGGATGAACCGGCCTGGTACCGCACCGCCGAAGGTCCAGAAGGTATAGTCCACACCGTCGGCCAGCCGCCGAACGACCTCCTGGGTTTCCAGGTTGACGATGACGCGGGTGGGTTGCGTCCGGGTGATCGGTGCCGGAACGGCGGGGGCCGCGGTCAGGACGGCATCCTCGGATCCGGATACCGTACCCATCCCGACGGACTCACAGCCGGTCAGAACCAGCAGCATGGGGGCGATAACAAGGACCGCGAAGGTCCGCCAAAGCGATTTGGTCACCGTAATTCTCCAACGCAAAGGAAATCATCACCCGCAGGTGAGATAATGGGAGCGAGAATAGGGTAGATGGAGTGTTCTGAAGTGACCATCAAGGTTCCGTGAAGTGCGCTTCACGAAAGCTGCCGCCGCCGGGCTGAGACGTGGTTATCGAGTGGAGCGCCGGAGGATTGCCTCCTCGAGAGTCACGTCGGACGTGATGCGGTCATGGTAGCGGATGGCGAAGAGCTTCAACTGAGGAAGCTCATTCTGAAGGGAGTTGACCCAGATCGTCTCCACATAGAGCAGATCTCCCCCGACGGGGACGAGCAGGGTATTCCCGCGAATCACCTCCGACCCGTGTCGGATCCACATGGTCACCTGCTGGTGCACGGGTCGGTCGTTGTCGATATAAGCGTCCACCTGCTCGGGACCGGGGACGAAGGTTCCTTGGGGAATCTGAAGACTCAGGAGTCGTCCGTATTGTCCGGGATCCTGGAACGCGACGATCAGCGACCTGAGGTTCCTCGCCCCATCCGGGGTAAATGGCATCAGGAGGGCGAATTGTAGATCGTCCCCTTCGTTCACCTCGACCCCGGCAGGGAGATCTGCGGGGTCGAGGAGCATGTGATACCCCTCGTACGAAAAGGTCATCTGGTCGCCGGTCCCGAACCCGCTCAGTCCCCGGCCGATCGAGCCGATCGTTTCGTCGGCGTCATCCCAGAGATCTTCGACGTTGTAGAACTCGAGGGGGTGCCGCTGATGGTACCGTTTGTAGATGTCGTCGAACTGCACGTGGAACCACTGGAGGGGGTAGGTCAGTTGGTTACCGACGTCGGCGGGCATTGCCGTGCGTGGGACGAAGAGATCAGGATAGATCCGTGCCCAGGACGAGATGATCGGGTCGTCCGTCACCTGGTAGAACCGAATCTCACCGCTTTCGGCATCGAGTGTGATCTTGACGGCGTCCTCGGCGTAGTTGACCAATCGCTCCGGGAACCGCTCCACCGCGCGCTCATCCGCCTTGTCGCCCAACATCTCCCGGAAAGAATAGGGATAGCGATCGGTGGTCGTGAGCCCGTTCATCATCCACAACACGCGCCCTTCGGAAATGAAGGCGTAGGGGTTGGTGTCGAGGAAGAGAAAGGGCGCGATCCCTGCCGCACGCGCGATGGGGGTACGGCGAATGTGGACCTTGGTTCGCGAGTGGTCGATGTACCGTGAGAAGAGAAAGGCCGTCACGTCCCGGGAATAGACGGCAAACACCAGACGGCGAAACCAGGAATTGACCGCGATGCCGTCCGGGTGATGTTCCGGATAGGTGATCACCTCACGAAACTGCTCGGTGGCATAGTCGAATTCCTGCAGTCCACGCACATTGGTGAGGACGTAGTCGTCCTTGAGTCCCTCGCCAAAGTAGATCCTCGGCTCGTGCTCGAATCGAGGGTTGGTGATGTCTGGCGGGATGTTCTTCGAGACGTAGAGGGGGCTTCCTGTCTCGTCGATCTGATTGGTGGGGCTCATCACCAGCCCCATGCCATGGGTGAAGAGGAGGGCGGCACTTCCCCAGTACCGCAACCACTCCTGGGGCCCGACAAACGCGCGGGAGGGCAGCTCGCGCACGGCGCTCGCGAACATCCGCTTCTCGCCATCGACCCGGTATCGAACCCCGTCGACAGAAAGAAACTTGTAGTAGGGCCGGAGCTTCTGCTGCTGATCGTAGGTCTGCAGCAACGGGCCGTAGACCATCTGCGATTCCGAGAGGGCAATGCGCTGGTAGTGCTGAACGTCGGGTGGTTCTTCGAGATAGGAGACCCAACTCGAGAGATACGGAGCGTTTTGGATCGTCCTGCTCGCCAGGAGTTGTTCGGGCGTCAGCGGGGTTGAGGGCGGTTCCCAATCGTGAACCTCGACTCGGTCGAGGCGGTACCCCTCCAGCGTGGCATCCATGTGGCGCTGGATATACTCCTGTTGAATCAGGGGCTCGTTGGGCGAGACCCAGACATGATCCTTGATCACGAGTGCCAAGAAGAAGGCCAGCTCCACACCCAAAAGCCCACCGGCTACTCTGACCGGACCGCGCAGCACCGACCGGAGACTGGTTCCATGATCACGGGAGAGTCGAAGTAGGACAACGCACGCGGCCACGGTCAGGCCCGCCTCGACCAGGGACATCACGAGCACGTTGTTGAGCCTCGACACGATTCCCACGAGGTCGAGATACTCCGCGCCGATCCGTACGCCGGAGTCCCCGTTGTCGCGGAGCAGGAGCTCGTATCGGCCCAGGTACGTGCTCAAGGTGATTATGAGGCCGAGGAGGGCGGTGACGACAACAGCAAGGGGTGTGGCGAGTCGCTGGCGCTTGGAATACCGGACAATCACGGTGAAGAGGAGACACCCTCCTGCTGCGATCCCGAGGGCACGGAGGGTCGTTTGCCAGAATGGGAGTTGATACACATAGAAGCCGATGTCCCGTCCGAAGACCGGGTCGCTTCGTCCAAAGGGGACACCGTTGAAGGCGAGCAGGGCCTGCTGATACGAGCCCGCGTAGAGCCAGCCTCCCAGCGTTCCGAGCCAGATGCCCAGGGTCGTCCCCCCCCCGAACCGACTTGGAGGTCCGTACCTCCGAATGGGGAACCAGACCGCCAGGAACAGCAGGGCCCCGTACGCCAGGAACATCACCGCCTGGGTTGTGAAGTTGGTCCAAAAGAGGGTCCGAAAACCCAGGCTCTGATTGAACCAATACTGCACGATAAAGTGTGGGATCGCGAGCAACGCGATGACCACGTAGGCGAACCAGCCCCAGAGCGCGGCCCCTCGCCAGAGGGCCCGAGGAGCCGGAATGAATGCGTCGGGTTTCACGCCGCGACCCGTTTCACCGACCTCTGGTAGAACATGCGCCAGGTCTCCAGGATGCTGGGGCAGGGGTTCACCCGCATGGCGACGATGAAGAAGAGGAAGATGAAGACGTTGAGCAGGAGCGAGTCGAGTAAGGTCACGGTGATACCGGTGAGGAATCCTTCTCCCATCACCCAGAACATGACGACCGATGCGGTCTCATAGATCCCGAAACTCGCGAAGGTGTACGGGAGAATTCGAGTGATGCTGGCTCCAGCGATGACCACCGCAAAGTTGACGAAGGCCAGGTCCTTCATGAGCACGTAGTCATCCATCGGGCTCGAGAACGCCTGCTTGATCCACCAATAGCCGATGATCTCCATCATCAGCACCGCGACCGAGAGCACCAGAATGCCAAACAGGAAGACGGGGCTCGCCAGCAACCGCTTGAGTGCGGCCATCAACGCCGGGCCATTGAACGCGGCGGAGATATTGGCCAGAAACTTCCATCGCGAAGGCTGACCCGTCGGCCAGCCCAGAGGTTGTGTGAGGGAGACGACGGCGATGGTGAGTAGCAGGGTCCAGAGCACGGTGGTGATGGCACCACCCCACCCGAGGTAGATGAGCCCGATCAGCAGGACGACGAAAATACCGAGCAATTCGAAGAGACGGTTGTGGAAGACGACGTCGACGGCTGCCTCCCCCGTTCCATCTCCACCATCGAGAGTCCGGGCAATCGCCAAGTCGCCCGGGCCGAAGGGAAAGAAGAGGTTCATTCCGCGTCCGAAGAAGTAGCTCGAGATCTGTCCCTTGACCCCATGACCAAACCCGAAATGACTTGCCAGCATCCGCTGCCGGATGCCGCGAAGCATCAGGGAGAGGGAGATGAAGGCCAGGGCAAGGTAGAACGGGGCCGTCCCGAACTTGCGGTTCGATACGGCGATGAGATCGAGGTCAACGTTGAGGAACCCTTCGCCGATGTCTGCCACGCGCACGATGCCCATGTCGGCGAGTTCGTCCAGAATCCGGAAGTTGGCGAATGTCTCGAGGATACCCTTGCGGAAGGCCACCGCATCCCACGGTGAGGGTCCGTCCGCGTCGGGCAGCAGGATGAGGAAGACGAACAGCATGAGGAGGAAGCCGAACACGTAGCCCCAGGCCACCGAGCCACGGAGGGAGGTGGTGCCCGGCGCCGCATCGCTCGCGCGAGGGAGCTGATCCTGGGGAGTCGTCACGGTTGCGGAGCCTCCTGTGGGGTACGGCGGGTGGGTCCGACCTCTGCCTCCGCCCGGAACCAGGGAAGCTGATACGCTTCCCCCTCTTCACGTTCTGGAATGTCCAGGAGTCGAATCGCCTCCTGGAGTGAGGTCGCCATCGTGGTCCGGCCCCGATAGACGACCGAAAAGAGCTTGATCTGAGGCAGTTGATTCTGGAGGGAGACGATCCAGAGCGGTTCGACGTAGAGAATATCGCCGGCGACGGGCAGCAAGAGCGTGTGGCCGCGAACGACCTCCGAACCGTGTCGCACCCAGAGCGTGATCTGTTGGTTGACCTGCGAATCCTCGTCGATCATGGCATCGGCTTGCTCGGGCCCGGGAACGAAGACGCCCTGCGGGATCCGCAGGTTGAGCAGTTCGCCATAACGGCCGGGATCCTGAAAGGCCACGACGAGTGATCGGAGGTTCCTCGTCCCGTCGGCGGTGAAGGGCATCAGCATGGCGAATTGGGGTTCGCCTCCGGCTTCGGGATTCGACCCCTCGGGCAGATCAGCCGGATCGAGCAGGAGATTGAAGCCCTCGTATGAGAAGGTCATCTGGTCGGTGGTGCCAAACTCGGTGAAGCCTCTCCCGATCGAGCCCACGACCTCATCGGCATCATCCCAGAGATCCTCGACATTGTAGAACTCGATGGGGTCCCGTTGGTGGTAGCGTTTGTAAATGTCGTCGAACTGCAGGTGGAACCACTGCAGCGGATAGGTCAGTTGCTCCGCGACCGGCGTCGGCATCGGTTGCGTTTCGAACAGCTGCGGATAGATGCGGGCCCAGGTCGCGACGATCGGGTCGTCCGCAATGCGGTAGAAATGGACATTTCCTCCGAAGGCATCGACCGTGACCTTCACCGCATCTTCCGCGTAGTTGACCGTCCGTTCCTGAATCTTTTCGACTGCCCGCTCGTCCGCTTTGTCCCCCAGCACCTCTCGGAAGGCATAGGGATATTGATCGGTGGTCGTGAGACCGTTCACCATCCACTCGATGCGCTTCCCGGCGATGAACGCATAGGGATTGCTGTCGAGGAAGAGGAACGGGGCGATTCGTCCGGCTCGGCGTAGAGGGGTGCGATGGATGTGGACCCGGGTTCGGTCGTGATCGATGAACCGGGAAAAGAGGAACGCGGTCAGGTCCTTGGTGTAGAGCGCAAAGATGACGCGCCGAAAGATCGAATTGACGGGGATCCCATCCACCGCATCCTGGGGATAGACGAATTCCGTGCGTGACTGCCGAGTGGCATGATCGAACTCTTGGAGCCCGCGCACGTTAGTCAGGACATAGTCGTCCTTGAGCGACTCGCCGAAATAGATCCGGGGTTCCACGGCGAAGGCCGAGTGGGTGGCCTTCGGCGGGATATCCTGCACCTCA
>QKDC01000143.1 GCA_003246755.1 Gemmatimonadota bacterium
GTGAAGGTGACACTGACGCCACTCACCGGGTTGCTGTTGGCATCCGTGACCAGCACCGACGGTGCGACGGCAGAGGTCCCAACGGTAGCCGATTGGGAGGTGACCGAGTTGGCTGCGATCGTGGTGGCCACCCCAGCCAGACCCGACGCATTGAAGGTCACCGGACTGCCGGCGAGTCCCGCCGCCGTGGCCGTCACCGTGTTGTTGTCGGTGCCCGCCGTGGTGCCCAGCGTCCAGGTGGTCAGCGTCGCGATGCCGGAGACGTTGGTCATTACCACCGCGGGCGTCGCGGGCACGATGCTGCCCCCCGTCCCGCTGGCCGTGAGCGTGAAGGTGACGCTCACGCCGCTCACCGGGTTGCTATTGGCATCGGTCACGAGCACCGAAGGTGGGGCCACCGTCGTGCCAACCGTGGCACTCTGACTCGTCGCGCTGTTCGCCGCGATGGTGGTGGCCACTCCGGCCGTCCCGGAGGCATTGAAGGTGACCGGACTGCCGGTGAGTCCGGCCGCCGTGGCCGTGATCGTATTGTTGTCGGTGCCCGCCGCGTTCCCGAGCGTCCAGGTGGTCAGTGTCGCGATGCCGGAGGCGTTGGTCATCACGACAGCCGGGCTGGCGGGACTGATGCTCCCTCCCGTTCCATTCGCGGTGAGCGTAAAGGTGACACTCACCCCGCTCACCGGGTTGCTGTTGGCATCCGTGACGAGCACCGAGGGAGCGACCGCAGCTGTGCCCACGGTCGCACTCTGACTCGTGACACTGTTGGCCGCGATCGTGGTGGCCGCCCCGGCCAGACCCGAGGCATTGAAGGTGACCGGACTCCCGGCAAGGCCGGCCGCCGCAGCCGTCACCGTGTTGTTGTCGGTCCCCGCGGTGGTCCCCAGAGTCCATGTGGTCAGCGTCGCAGTACCCGAAGCGTTGGTCATCACGACGGCGGGGCTGGCGGGACTGATGCTCCCGCCCGTCCCGTCGGCCGTGAGCGTGAAGGTGACACTCCCCCCGCTCACCGGGTTGCTGTTGGCATCGGTCACGAGCACCGAGGGTGGGGCCACCGTCGTGCCGGCCGTGGCACTCTGACTCGTCGCACTGTTGGCCGCGATGGTCGCTGCAGCCCCGGCTGTCCCTGAGGCCAGGAAGGTGACGGGACTCCCCACCAGGCCAGTCGATGCAGCCGTCACAGAGTTATTGTCTGTCCCTGCGGTGGTGCTCAGCGTCCAATTCGTCAGCGTGGCAATACCCGAAGCATCCGTCACAACGATCGCCGGACTCGTTGGTGTAATGCTCCCACCGCCACCCACTACGAATGCGACGGAGTGTCCGCTCACCGGGTTACCATGGGTGTCGGTGACAAGGACCGATGGGGGTGCCGCGACGGTACTGCCGACGGTGGCACTTTGACTCGTCGTGCTGTTCGCCGCAATCGTGGTGGCTGCTCCCGCGGTGCCCGACGCATTGAAGGTCACAGGGCTGCCGGCGAGCCCGGCCGCAGCAGCGGTGACCGTGTTGTTGTTCGTGCCCGCAGTCGTGCCGACGGTCCACGTAGTGAGTGTCGCCACGCCGGAGGCGTTCGTCATCACGACGGCGGGGCTCGCCGGACTGATACTGCCCCCCGTCCCGTTGGCCGTGAGGGTGAAGGTGACACTCACGCCGCTCACCGGGTTACTGTTGGCATCCGTCACGAGGACGGAGGGCGCGGTGGCCGCAGTGCCCACTGTCGGGGACTGTGAGGTCACCGAGTTGGCGGTGATGGTTGTCGCTGCTCCCGCCAACCCTGTGGCGCTGAACGTCACCGGACTTCCCGCCAGGCCACTCGCCGAAGCGGTGACGGTGTTGAGTCCTGCCGTGGTTCCCAAGGTCCAACTCGTGAGGGAGGCAACCCCGCTTGCGTTCGTCACGACGATCGTGGGCGTGGCCGGTATGGTGGTTCCACCTCCAGCTGTTACCCCAAACGCCACGGGGAACCCGACCACGGGATTGCCTCCTCCATCCGTCACGAGAACTGCGGGTGCCGTCCCGACCGCGGTGCCGACGGTCGCGCTCTGACTCGTTGTACTGCTGGCTGCGATAGTCGTCGCCGATCCGGCGAAGCCTGACGCATTGAAGGTGACCGGACTGCCGGTGAGGCCGGCCGCCGTGGCCGTCACCGTGTTGTTATCGACTCCGGCGGAGGAACCCAGAGTCCAGGTCGTGAGGGTCGCAATCCCCGAAGCGTTGGTTACCACCACCGCCGGTGTCGCTGGTACGATGCTGCCGCCCGTCCCGTCGGCGGTGAGCGTGAACGTGACACTCACCCCACTCACCGGGTTACTACTCGCATCGGTGACCAGGACAGAAGGCGGAGTAACGGTGGTGCCGATAGTGGCACTCTGACTCGTCGCACTGTTCGCCGCGATCGTGGTCGCGGCCCCGACGGTTCCGGAGGCATTGAAGGTCACCGGACTGCCGGCGAGTCCCGCCGCCGTGGCCGTCACCGTGTTGTTGTCGGTCCCCGCCGTGGTCCCCAGGGTCCAGGTGGTCAACGTCGCGATACCGGAGGCGTTGGTCATCACCACCGCCGGTGTCGCGGGCACGATGCTGCCGCCCGTCCCGTTGGCCGTGAGCGTGAAGGTGACACTCACCCCACTCACCGGGTTACTGCTCGCATCGGTGACCAGCACCGAGGGTGGGGCCACAGTCGTTCCGGCCGTGGCGCTCTGACTCGTCGCGCTGTTCGCCGCGATCGTCGTCGCGGCCCCTGCCGTACCGGAGGCGTTGAACGTGACTGGACTGCCCGTGAGGCCTGCGACGGTGGCGGTCACTGTGTTATTGTCGGTCCCCGCCGTGGTCCCCAGCGTCCAGGTGGTCAACGTTGCGATGCCGGAGGCGTCGGTCATCACCACGGCCGGTGTCGCGGGTACGATGCTGCCGCCCGTCCCATCGGCGGTGAGCGTGAAGGTGACACTCACGCCGCTCACCGGGTTACTGCTCGCATCCGTCACGAGGACCGACGGGGCGATCGCATTGGTCCCGACGGTTGCACTCTGACTCGTGACGCTATTGGCCGCGATCATGGTAGCGACGCCCGCCCCGAGCCCGATCGTGTTGCTAGTGATCCCCGTCAGACTGGGCGCGCTGAATCCAATGGTGTAGCCCCCCGATCCACCCGTGATGGTCAGATCGGTGAAGGTGGCCAACCCCGACCCATTCGTCGACACTACCAGCGTCCCACCAAGGGTCCCCGGGCCCGAAGCAAGCACCGCAGTCACGGAGACGCCGGCAAGCGACACCGGGTTCCCGCTCTGATCCACGATCTGAATCGTCGGTTGCACCGCGAGGGGTACCCCGCTCTGCGCACCGGAGGAGGGCGCTGTGGCGAACGTCAGACCGGCCGCAGGACCGGCAGCCAAATTGATCGTGGTCGACGTCACCGCGCTGAGCAGGGGCGCATCGAATGAGAGGGTGCGCGGACCAACCGCGCCGGTGATCATGAGGTCGTTGAAGGTGGCGGTGCCCGTTCCATCCGTTACCACACCCAGCGTACCGCCCAGCACACCGCCTCCCGTCTCGATCGAGGCGGTCACCGTGACGCCCGCCTGGCTCACGGGATTACCTGCACCGTCAGCCAGACGGACGACGGGCTGCTGGCCGAACGGTATGCCGTTGCTCGCCGCCCCGGACGGCTGGGTCACGATCTCCAGTTGGGCCGCGAGGCCGGCCGCAAGCGCTATGGCCGTTGACGTCGCGGTGCTGAGACCAGGGGCGTCAAAGTTGAGCGTGTAGTTCCCGACGAGCCCGGTGATCGAGAGATTGCTGAAGACTGCCCGGCCCGACGCATCCGTGGCCACGCTCACCGTGCCACCCAGCGTCCCGGTCCCGGGAGAGACGGTGGCCGTGATGATCACCCCAGCCTGGGTCACCGGGTTTCCATTGGCATCCCTCAACTCGACCACCGGCTGAATCCCAAACGGAAGCCCGCTCTGTGCCGCCGCCGACGGCTGAGTGATCATCGCGAGTTGAGTCGCGGTTCCCGCCGACACCGTGGTGGGATTCGATCCCGCACCCGTGAGCCCCGCCGACGTAAAGTCGAGGTGATACGCTCCGGCGGTTCCGCTCACCGTCAGGTTCGTGAAGACCGCGGCTCCGGATGCGTTGGTCTGGACCGTGGTCGTCCCGCCGAGAACCCCCGCCGTAGCGGATTCGGCCGCACCACCTGACGAGTCAGGTGTCGACTCGGCGACGGCCTGGATGGCACCGTCGACGAGTATGGCCGTCACCGATACGCCACCTTGCGCGACGGCGTTCCCGAAGGGGTCGACGAGTTGGACTACGGGTTGGGGATTGAGCGGCACCCCACTGATCGCCGCCCCCGCTGGTTGCGTCGTGACCGCGAGTGCAGCGGCCGCGGCGCTGGTGATGTTGAAAGGATTACTCAACGCAGGAGCGAGGGCCGTGGCCGATGCGGTAAGGACGTATCCCAACCCACTCTTGGTGAGCACCAGGTCGTTGAAGGAGGCCACACCATCGATGGCGTTGACCACGGTGGTCCCGCCGAGGACATCCCCTCCCGGATTGCTGGAGAGACTCAGACTGATACTGGTCGTTGCTCCCGCGATCGTTCCGCCGATGTCATCCTGAACCGCCACCTGCACTGAGGGTGCAAGCAAATCGCCGGCGATACCGTTCGGAGGATGCACCACGAACCCCAGGCGGCTCGCCGGACGGGGACCGATGAAGATCTGGGCAGTGCCGACCACCCCTTCGGAGGTTGCCCGAATGGTCACGGGGCCGCCGTCAGAGATGCCGATCACCATCCCGTTCGTGGTGACGGTGGCGAGGGCGGGGTTGTCGCTGGTCCACGTGATGGGGCGTCCAGTGAGTACCGTACCACCCGCACCCCTCAGCGTCGCCGTGAGCTGCACGGCTTCGCCAACCAGGATGCCGGCCTGATCCGGATCGATGGTGATGGTGGCCACCGGGATCGGGATCACGGTAATGCTCGCGGTGCCACTCTTCCCGTCGACGGTTGCCTGGACGTTCACTGGGCCGCCAACCGCAACCCCCGTCACCAGCCCGCTATTGGATACCGTGGCGATGGCCCCGTTGTTGGACGACCATACCACCGGACGATTGGGCACCGCGATCCCACTCGAGGTGCGTGGGGTGGCCGTGAGTTGAAGCGTTTGACCGAGGACCACACTCCCTGTGGCCGGTGCGATCGACACCGTGGCCACCACGAGCACATTGGACGCTCCGGTACCTCCATCGGCGCAGGCGCCGGCGGCGAAGACTGCCGCAAGGCGGAGGAATCGAAGACGCTTACCGTTCACGTGTGGCCTACAGCCCGATACTCAGTCCCGCTCGGGCGAGCAGGTATCCAGACCACGTCTTTGTGGTGGAAACCGAAGGAGTAAATCGAGTGGTGAAATACTGACTTCCCAGGTCGACTGACACTCTTTCGCTGACGGCGATCAGCACACCTCCGCCACCTCCAAAGGCCAGCTCCATGTCCTGTTCCACACAATCCGTCTTGGGCTTGCACACGAGGGAGCCGACGCCCAGCCGGCCGGCGAGATAGAGTGCGGCGGTGCTGTTGGCCGCCGCGACGTACCGGGGCTCGAGGAACCAGACGGGAACTGAGGCGGAGAAATCCAGATCCTGAAGTTTGTACACCGTGCTCCGCTGGTATCCAGCACCCAAGGAGAACCGAGAGAAAGTGTACCGGAGTTGACCCTCCCAGCCGAGTCGAGTGGCATTCTCGAAATCGCTGGACGTCGACGTGGGGAACACCGCCGCTCCCGACCCCTGAAAGGAAAGCCGTTGGAGTGACTGGGCTTCAGCACTTGTTGGAGCAGCGAAAGCCAGGCAGGCCGCCAGGAAGAAAACAAGACGCGCAGATTGCATGCAGATACTCCTTCGAGTGTCCTTCGAGGGCCAGGTCATGGGAATCGCTGGACCAATCGCACACCTACCAGGCGCCACGTCTCACCGGAGCGCCGGGCAACGGCGACGAATCTCGCATCGCCGTTGCGTGCGACTCCAAAGTTACCTCGCCAGCGCATCGAGACCACAAATTCGGCTTCTGCCTCATCACCGGTCAGAGTGGCGCTTGACTGACTGCCCTGCGCCGCGGTGGGCTCGGTATCTCTGATGTGATTGAGCAAACGGGTCAACCACGCCCGGTCCCCCGTGGGCAGGTACAGTGAACTTACCCGATCCAGCTGTCCCGCATTGATGGCGGCCACGAGTTGAGCCCCACCGGTCGTGAGGACTCGTGCCGCCGCTGCCCGCTCGACAGCGGGGTCCGGTGGCGGTGGCGGTGGCGGGGCGGCCGCCGGTGGTGGGGTGACTCTTGGTGTCACGACGGGACGTTGCACCGGTACCTGGACTGTTCTGATCGAGTCCTGCGCCACTTCGCTGGTATCAGCGGTTCTGGTCACCGGGATCGGGGCAGGCGGTGGGAGCGGCTGTGGTTGCACCCGCTGGGTTCTGACCTGGGTGGCCGGGGGAGGGGGTGGTACGGTCGCGCTGTTCTGGGCAGTGGTGGCGGTGTCTCGGCCCGGGGCCGCGGTCGTGGCCCGGGGCCTGGGGGTCGTTGGGGTTTCCGGACGGCTTGCGGGGGGACGCGCTGGGCCCGTTCCCATTGCCAGGGGAACAGTGGCCGAGTCGTCCGCCGCCAGTGGAAGCGAGTCTCCGCCTGCGAGCACTTTCTCCGCCCGCACTTCCGGTGTGAGCAGCACAAAGGTCGGTCGATCCGATGCCTCCGCCCGTGATACCATCCACCAACTGAAGCCGAGGGCCATCATCATGCTCGCTCCGGCCATTCCCCCGAGGGTTCTCCGCTTCGCCCGGTCGAGTGCGGCGGAACGTTCTTCGGCCACGTATTGGAGCCGATAGTTGAACCGAACCGCCGGAAGGGCACCCCCTTCCGCGGCGGTTCCGGCCCCCGCCGCTTCACCCTCTGTTTCGGTTGGGATCAGCCACATTGGGGGCGCGAGATGCTGATGCCTCGCGTTTTTCCTCGCTCGAGCGTGGAACACCCCAAAGACGACGGTGAGGGCCAGTCCGATGATGGTGAGGATCCCGGGGACGTAATGGAGTGGCTGGAAGGGTTCCGCCCGTTCAATCTCCTCGAGGAGGAGAGCCCCCTCGAAGAGGAGTTCCGGCGAGAGCCGTGCGCGGATCTTGAATGGGCCGCTGGTTTCTGGCAGCGAGGTCGTGCGGAGAAGGACACCCGTGGGATCGCTGGCGTCGACGAGGCGGTAGAGTCCCTGGATCGAGATGGGAGTCGCGCCACGAAGCTCAACGACGTCCCCCTCGAGGCGGATGACCCGCTCGCGGTAATCCTGGGGCGCCGATTTGACCTGGGCGACCCAATCCTGAGCTACGGCGGGGAGGGCATGTCCCCCCAGCAGGGTCACTGCCAGAAACCAACGGAACCTGGACATGTCTGGAAACTACTGGGGTGGCTGCCAGTCGCCAGGAGGCGGCCCCTTGCTGGGAGTGGCCCCCGCCGACCCCCAGACGGTTCCTAGAGCGAGTTCAGGGCGCTGTCGAGGACCTCCAGGGCAAAATCGACATCTTCCCGAGTGATGCAGAGCGGCGGCTTGATCCGGAGCACGTTGCCGTGCAGCCCCCCCTTCCCAACCAGGAGCCCCAGCTCTTTCGTCGCCTCCAGGACCAGGCCGGTGGCCTTGCTGGCCGGCACCTTGGACTCGCGGTCTTCGACCAATTCGACCCCAAGCATGAGTCCCATCCCCCGAACGTCCCCGATGACACGATGACGGGACATCAGCGCAATGAGGCCCTCCTTGAGTCGAGCCCCTTGGGCCTTGGCGTTGGCCTGGAGCCCCTCTTCATCGATGACCTCGAGGACGGCGAGACCCGCCGCCATCGACAGGGGGTTCCCACCGAAGGTGTTCAAATGATGTCGCTGCGTGAGGGCGTGAGCGATCTCGGCTGTGGTGGTGACCGCCGCGAGCGGGAGACCGTTGCCGATGCTCTTCGCCATCGTGACGATGTCCGGGACGACCCCCCAGTTCTGAAACCCCCAGAAGTGATCGCCCGTGCGCCCGAAGCCGGTCTGCACCTCATCCGCAATGCAGAGCCCACCGTGTTCGCGAACGACCGCATATGCCTCGCGGAGGTAGTTGGGAGCCCCCATCGTCACTCCACCGACACCATTGATCGGTTCGGCAAGGAAGGCGGCGATCTTCCCGGGAGATGAGAATCGAATCACGTCACGGATGTCTTCGGCACTCTGTGTCGCGATCGATTCAGGTGACCCGACAAAGGCAGTGCGATAGGGGTCGGGGTTCACCGCATGATGAATCGCTCCGCCATATCGAATGGGGAGTTTCCAGGTGTGATGAGAGGTCAGGCCCATCGCCCCTGTCGTTCCACCGTGGTAGCCGTTCCGGAGCGCGATGACATCGTTGTACCCGGTGTACGCTCGGGCCATGGTCACGGCAAGATCGTTGGCCTCGCTCCCGCTATTGACGAAGTAGGTCACATCGAGTCCGGGGGGCATCCGTTCCGCGAGGGCCTTCGCAAACGTGGGGAAATTGGGGTGCAAGTAGATGGTGGTCGTGTGTTGCAGGGTCTCCAGCTGGTCGCGCACTCGGGCCACGACCTTGGGGTGAGAGTGTCCACACGACAACGTCACGATCCCGGCGAAGAAATCGAGATAACGTCTACCGGTCTCGTCGAAGACGTATTGACGATGACCCTCGACGATCATCAGCGGTTCACGATAGATGGTGAAGACCGCGGGGTTGCAGTACCGGCGCCGCATGGCGAGCACTTCGTCCCGACCTGGCCCCTGGTAGGGACGTGGTTGGTGGTCGCATGTCGGAAGGGTGGGGATCCGGACCGCCGTTGGGCTACTCATCTCGACTCCTCGGGCCACGTGGTGGTGATCTTCTTGCTCTGCGTCCAAAACTCGATCGAACTTCTCCCGGTAATGTCGCCAACGCCATAGCGGGACGCGTTCCATCCACCAAAACCGAAAGGCTCGCGAGGAACGGGGACCCCCAGGTTGACGCCTACCATGCCGGCGCTGGCGGCGTCCACCACGCGCTCCGCCGAGGCTGCGCTCCGGGTGAAGACCGAGGCGGCATTACCGTAGGGAGACCGGGCCTCCAGGGCCAGGGCTTCCTCCAGCGTCTTGACGCGGACGATGGCGAGCACCGGTCCGAAGACCTCGACCTGCGCAATCCGCATTTCGGGTCGCACGCCATCGATGATGGTGGGGCCCACGAAGAATCCCTCCTCCAGGCCGGGTACCGAAAGTCCACGACCATCGACGAGGACCTCCGCTCCCTCTGCCTCGGCCTCGGTGATCGCACCTTCGATCCGCTCTTTGGCACCCCGACTGATGACCGGTCCGTAGTCCCGGCCGGGTACCAACGCACGCGCTCCCTCAACCAGGCGCCTGATGATCTCTTCGGTGTCGGCGATCGCGACGAGGACCGATCCTGCCATGCACCGCTGGCCGGAACAGCCGATTGCGGAGGTGAGCGCGTTCGATGCCGTACGTCCGGGATCGGCATCGGGGAAGACGAAGAGATGGTTCTTTGCCCCCCCGAGGGCCAGAACGCGTTTGAGATGATGTGAAGCCCGACGGTAGACCGCCTGAGCCGTCGGTGTGGAGCCAACGAAGGTGACACCCGCGATCCCCGGATGATCGCAGAGCGCTTCGACCGTGTCGCGGGCGCCGTGGACCACGGAAAACACACCGGGTGGGACTCCTGCCTCCGCGAGGAGTTCGGCGGTGCGCATCGCCGAGAGCGGAACTCGTTCGGACGGCTTGAGGATGAGGGCATTGCCAAGGACCAGGGCATTGGGGATGGTCCAGTGGGGAACCATGATTGGGAAGTTGAATGGCGTGATCGAGGTGACGACGCCCAGCGGATATCGTTCCAGCCTGCATGTCACCGATCGGCCAACCTCGAGGACCTCGCCACCCGCGATCTGTGGGAGCGAACAGGCAAACTCGGTGAGTTCGATCGCCTTGTCGACTTCAGCCTCGGCCTCGGCCCGAACCTTCCCGTGTTCCTCCGTAATCTGGGCGGCCAGGGTCCGCCGGTCGCGAGCAAGAAGTTCGCGGTACCGGTAGAAGACCGCCACGCGCTCTTTGAGAGGCACGCGACTCCAACTCTCGAAGGCCTCGCGGGCCACCCCGACGGCACGATTCACCTCTGCTGACCCACCGAGCGGGACCTCCGCGATGACCCGCCCGGTGGTGGGGTTGTGGACCGGTGCCGTCGGGCCCTCCGCGGGAGCCAGCTCACCCTGGAGCCAGTGTGAAATGACCATGATGGATATACTCTCGTTGCAGGTTCAACGTCCACCACCACCCGGTGCCCGATGACCAACCCAACGACGCTGCAGACCCCGGCTCTGCTCGCGGATATGAACACGCTCGAGCGGAATCTCGATCGGATGGCCGCGTACGCCGCCGAGCACGATCTCGGACTACGACCGCACGTCAAGACACACAAGTCTTCCCGAGTGGCGCAGGCCCAGGTCGAACGGGGTGTGGTTGGCCTCACTTGCGCGACTCCCAGAGAGGCGGAAGTGATGGCGGTGTGTCATGACGATCTCCTGATGGCCTACCCTCCGCTCGGAGGAGGGCGGGTGGAGAGGATGCTGGCGCTTCCTCCGGCCGTACGTCCTATGGTTGCGCTCGACTCAGTGGAAGCACTCCAGCACCTGGCGCACGCAGCGCGGGAGGCGGCCAGAACCGTGAGGGTCCTCGTGGAGCTGGATCTCGGCATGAGAAGGGTAGGGGTGTCGACACCGCAGGAGGCGGTGTCACTCGCCCAAACGGTTACAGATACGAACGGGATCGAGTTTGCGGGTGTGGCGTTCTATCCGGGACACTTGAAGAACCCCGGCACCGAACGGGAAGAGGGTCTCGCACGGCTCGGCCAGGACTTGGGAACTATGCTCGATGCGCTGACGACGGCAGGTCTTCCGGCCGGAATCGTCAGTGGTGGTTCCACGCCAACCGCGTGGGAGACCCACCGGATTCCAGGGGTGACGGAGTTCCGGCCCGGGACCTACGTCTACAACGACAGGACCACAGTCGCGGCGGGGGCTTGCCGTTTGGAAGATTGCGCGCTGACCGTTCTGGCCACCGTCGTGAGTACCGCCGTCTCGGGACAGGCGGTGATCGATGCTGGAAGCAAGGGGCTTGGCCGGGAACCCATGAGCGGAGATCCGGCACTGGGCTACGGCGAACTGGTCGGACATCCTGAGGTCGTGGTGAGCCGAATGTCGGAAGAACATGGTGTCTTGGACTTGAGCCGGACGGCTTGGCGACCCACCGTGGGGGAGCAAGTTCGCGTGCTCCCCAATCATGTGTGCATCGTGGTTCACCTGCACGACGCCGTCCACGGATTCCGTGGAGAATCCTGGGAAGAGTCGTGGCCCGTTGAGGCGCGAGGACGGCTACCCGCCTAGGGTTTGGGTCGAGCCCGGAACTCCTCGTACAGGTCGGTGTGCCGATCGGTCATGGGAATTGGGACACCTCGAATGAATACCTGGCGCACCTCGGTCCTCACATCGAGCGGGTCACCGGTCGTGAGCTGGAGGTTCGCCACTTTGCCCGGCTCGATACTGCCCAGTCGATCCCCGGCGCCCCAGATCGTCGCTGCGTCAATGGTCAACGCCCGGAGGGCCTCCTCGGGGTCCATCCCGTACGCCACCGCGAGGGCGGCGTTGTAGGGCAGGTTTCTCGATTCCGCCGCATCGTTGGTCCGGAAGGCAACTCGCACCCCCGCCTTGGCCAGCACGCCAGGGTTGGCGTAGATCATGTCGTAGGGGTCGTCATCACTCGGAGTGGAGGTCAGGGGTCCGAGGATAACGGGGACATCGAGTGACGCGAGCGAATCGGCAAGTACCCATGCTTCGTTGGCCCCAGCCAGAATGGCCTTCAATCCGAACGAATCGGCGATGGCGAGGGCGCCTCGAATTTGTGCCGCGGTGGTGACTTCGAAGAGCACGGGGAGCCGCCCGTCCATCACGGGCCGCATGGCCTCCATCTCGAGGTCCATCGTGGGTGCGGTTTCCCCAGCAGCTTCCATCCGGTCGCGGGTCTCGTCGTAGGTCTTCGCTCGGCCGAGGTACTCCTTCAACTCCCGGACTTGGCGGTTCACCGCCTCGGGATTTGCAGGCCCCCCACCTCGCCGCCCCCCCCCGAATCGTCCCCCGGGCAGTCGTGGGTAATTGATTCGCATCGCGAGGTGTGCCACTGCCGCCATCTCATCGGTCGTCCAACCGTTGAGGTCGATGAGCGTCATCACCCCACTCACCAGGCCACCTCCCGCTCCCGTGACCGCGCTCGTGATCCCGTTCACCCGGGTCACGGGGATCAGTTCCGAATGGGGATTGACCGCGGTGAGCGACAGATTGTGCGGATTGTAGTTCCCGAGCTCGCGGGTATCGGTACCGCCGGGAACAGAGCCGATCTCTTCCAACCCGAGCGTCGTCCCCGAGTTGATCAGGCCGGGGTACAACCGAAGACCCTGTCCATCGAAGACGGTTGCTCCTGGCGGGGTTGTGAGGCCGGACCCGACTGATTCGATCAGGTTGCCACGAATGATGACGTCCCCGTTCGGGATCTCGTTTCCCACCACCGGGACAATGTGCGCACCTCGGATCATCACGATCCGGTCTTGCGTCGCTCCAACGGTCGGGAGCAGGGCAGCGCAGCAGACCAACGCCAGAATGGACTTCATCGTGATCCCTCCTCGGAGTCAGGCACTGCCTGCTTGGACTGTTCGATCTCCCGCATCAACCTGTCGAGGGTTGGGGCCGTCTGTCGGTCGAAAAATGTCCGGCCATCGATCAGGGTCATTTCGACCCGTGCAGCCGGTGAGAAGGGATGGCCGTTGAAGATGGCCAGGTCCGCGTCCTTGCCGACGTCGATCGACCCGACGCGATCATCGATACCCAACTGCCATGCGGCGTTCAACGTGATCATCTTGAGCGCCTCTTCCTCGGAGGCCCCGCCGTACTTGATGGCTTTGGCCGCTTCCTGATAAAGACGCCTGGCGCGCTCGTCGGAGTCGGAGTTGATGCTGACCCGGACGCCACGGTCGGCCATGAGGGCCGCATTGAAGGGGATGGCATCCCAGGCTTCCAGTTTGTAGGCCCAGCTGTCGGCGAAGGTGGAGGCTCCAGTGCCGGCCGCCGCGATCTCATCGGCCACTTTGTAGCCCTCGAGGACGTGTTGAAGACTCGCAATCCGAAATCCGAAGTCCTTGGCCACTTTGAGCAGCATGTAGATCTCGTCACTGCGGTAGGAGTGCGCGTGAACCAGGCGCTTCCCTTCGAGTACTTCGACCAGCGCGTCGAGTTCGAGGTCGCGGCGCGGCGGAATTGGCTGTGCTTCGCCCCGCCGCAGATTGCTTCGCGCCGCGTCATAGGCTTGCCATGCTGCGCGGTATTCCTGAGCGCGCGTGAAGCGCTCACGGATGAACTGTTCCACCCCCATCCGGGTGAACGGGTACCGGCGGTCCTGTCCAGCTCTCGGCGGGTTGTTGGTTCGTCGCACGTTCTCGCCGAGCGCGAACTTGATTCCGGGTGGGGCACCCTCGAAAAGCATGCTGTCGACTGGAAGCCCCCACCGCAGTTTCACCACCGCGTTCTGTCCCCCGATGGCGTTGGCCGAACCATGCAGGATGTTCAACGTCGTGACCCCGCCGGCAAGCTGGCGGTAGATGCTGGTTCGGTCCTGAATCAGGACGTCTTCGATCCGCACCATGGCCGTGCTCGACAGCGTGCCTTCGTTGATGCCCTCCGCCATGCTGTGTGAGTGCGCGTCGATGATGCCGGGGGTGACATACCTGCCGGTGCCATCGATGATTTCCGCGCCCTGGGGTACGGTGAGGTTGGGGCCCACTGCGGTGATCTTTCCGTCTCGAATGATGATGGTCCCGTTGTTGATGGTCCCGTGCGAGGCGGTCATGATGGTCGCGTTGGTGATGGCAACCAATCGGCCAGCGGGCGGAATGGCCACGGCGAGAGGGCCGGCATCACTATCCCAACCGTCCGTTGTTTGCTGACCAGCGGCCGGTATCGTGATGACGAGCAGGGCCGCGATGAGCGTACGGGTCATGGGCGCTTCTCCCCGGTGAACGTGAAGGATCCAAATTCTCCGGCCGTTACGGTTCCGCTGATTCTGGTCCCACTCACTTCGCCAGCGTAGGTCAAGCTGAAGCTCTGTCCGCCAAAGTCGAGTGTGATCGTCCAACTCGCCTTCGTTCCTTCGATGCGTCCGCCCTCTATGGCACTCGAACCCAGCTGACTCACCATGGTACCACTGAAAACGGCCCCCTCCTGGGTCACGGTGAGCGTGGATTCGCTGTCCCCTTGTGGCGAATTCGTGACGATGGTCCAGGCCCCGCCGAACTGGACATTGGCCGTGTCACCTGCTGCGCTCCCCGCACGTCCTCTCCCGGATGCACTATTCGCGGTGGAACGCCTGGGTGGCGGTGGTGGCAGCACGTAACGGACTCCGTCGACAAAGACGTCGCTGATCGTCGCGGAATCGCTCAGGAACGGTGCAGAGGAAACGATCAGGTTGGCAATCTTCCCTACCTCGACACTCCCCAGGGCCGAACTCACACCCGCCAGCTCGGCCGCCCGGACCGTTGCGCCGGCCAGGGCGACTTCGCGCGGAAGGCCGGCGGCAATTGCCTTCTTCAGGTTGGCGACGAAGTCGGACGCTCGCGTTCCTCCCGAGGCGAGGGCGAAGGGGATCCCGGCATCGTGGAGCGTGGCCGGGTTGCGTTCGATCATCTTCCGGGCCGCCTCCTCTCGCCCGGTACTATCGATGGGGAGTGATGGAATGGCCCCGCCGAAGCCCCAGCCGGTGACCTGGTTGGGCCGCGGAAAATCGACGCTCACCACAACCCCGCTGCCGGGAAGAACGTCAATGGCGCGCCAGGCCTCTTCAGCACCGAGGAGCGTGAGACGGAGGTTGTGCTCCTTACCGAGTCGGACCGCCCGGCGGATCTCGTTCTCCTTCGTGGCAGCCACGAAAGTGGGCAGCTCTCCTCGAACCACCGGAACCAGGGCCTCGAGTTGTGAGTCGTACTCCGGGCGAGAGACTCCGCGTGGGTTCGAGCGCCAGCGATCCATGACCAGCCCATAGCGGGCTGCGTCGTAGAATGCCTGTCGCTGGAAGGAGATGACCCCGAGCAGCGATCCGGGGTAGCTGCTGAAACCGCCACTCTGGTATCCGACATGCTCGGCCACGGGGGACTTGATGATGGCCAGGGCATCGAGAGTGTCCCGCATGGCCACCAGCGCCGACAAACCCCGAAAGAGTCCGCGGTCACTTGCGACGAGGACGGCGGTCACACCGGCCTCTCGGCTGCGCCGCAGTGTTTCACCACTCGCCTCGAGCTCATCGGCGAACATCCTGGCGGCCTGCATCGCACCGTCCGATGCTCCTTGTCCACCACCCTGGCCGGGCTGTGGCGCGGGACGCGGGGGGATCCCCAGGGTTGAGGTCAGGTCAATGAGGCCCGGGGAGATCGTCTTCCCCCCCAAGTCCAGAACGACCGCGGACGCTGGAATCGAGACCTGCGTGCCGACGGCGACGATGAGACCGTCTCGAACCAGAATCGTTCCGCCTTCGATGACCCCGCGGGTCACCGTCTCTATCCTGGCGTTGGTGAGGGCCCAGGTCTCGCCCTGGGCTTGGACCACGACAGGCCGGAGCGTGGCGACGAGCAGCAGGGGCAGGAGGCCGAGGCGAAGGAGTCGTGATGCCATTGCCAGTTCCTCTGGAACGTGTGCCTGGGAGTTTGAGCGTGGAATGTTACACTTCCTACGCCGAGCGCGCACCGCACGTTGACACCCCAGGGCTTCGGTCGACCGGGATGTCACCACCACCGAAGAGGGAGGACGGCCTCACGATGCCAAGACGACAACTCCGATGCTTCACCGTTGCGATGCTGCTTTCGCTCCTGGGTGTCAGCCATGCTCTGGCCCAGGAGACGCGTTCGCTCCCACCGGGAACAACACCGGAGATGGTGTCGCAGGGGAAGAAACTCTTTCAGGGCCAAGCCCTGTGCTTTGCCTGTCACGGAGCCGACGGCAAGGGCGTCACGGGTCCCGACCTCACCGACGGAGTATGGCTTCATGCCATCGAAGACTTCGAGGCCTTGGTAAAACTCATCACCACGGGTATCAACAGCGGGAAGTCGGTCACCGGTCAGGTCATGCCGGCAAAGGGTGGTTCGGCAATCTCCGTTGCGGAGGCTCGCGCGGTAGCCGCGTACGTTTGGTCCCTCTCCTCCAAAGCGCCCTTGGAATAGACGCCTGCCATCAGGTTGCGGAGGGCGGTAACTTTGAGCGCGCGTTCGCCTCTTCTTGGAGAAGGCATGTCCGCCCCGAGCTTCCTCGAGTCAGTCCAAATCGCGTTCGATCGTGCCGCCGCTCTCACCACACACGATCCAACGCTTCTCCGGCAGATCCAGGCCTGTAACGCGATCTACCACGTCAGCTTCCCCTTGCGTCGTGACGACGGCAGCCTCGAAGTGATCCAGGCCTGGCGTGCCCAACACAGCCACCATCGTCTCCCGACGAAGGGGGGCATCCGGTACGCACCGGACGTCCACAAAGACGAGGTCGTGGCCTTGGCCTCGCTCATGAGCTACAAGTGTGCGCTCGTCAATGTGCCCTTCGGGGGTGCAAAGGGAGGAATCCGAATCGACCCACGCAAGTACTCCGTGGGTGAGCTGGAACGCATTACCCGCCGCTACACGTTCGAGTTGGTACGGAAGAACTTCATCGGGCCCGGCCTCGACGTTCCCGCGCCTGACTACGGGACCAGCTCGAGAGAGATGGCCTGGATCGCCGACACGTATGCGCAGCTCCGCCCAGGTGAACTCGATGCCATGGCCTGTGTCACCGCCAAACCCGTCGAGCAAGGTGGGGTAGAGGGGAGGACCGAAGCCACCGGGCGCGGGCTGGTCTTCGGGCTCCAGGAGATTGCTTCCGACGCCGACCTCATGAAGCGCCTCGGCCTCAGCCCTGGCCTGAAAGGGAAACGCGTGATCGTCCAAGGGCTCGGCAACGTGGGTTACTACGCCGCCAAGTTCATGATTGAAGCCGGGGCGATTCTCGTCGGCGTCGCGGAACGTGAGGGTGGGATCCACGCCCCGGACGGCATCGATCTCGAAGCGCTCATGGTGCAAAGACGGGCAACCGGGACCGCCATGAACTTCCCTGGCACCTCGAACGTCGAGTCCAGTATCGCGACCCTCGAGTTGCCTTGCGACATCCTGATCCCGGCCGCCCTCGAACGACAGATCACTCGGAAGAATGCGGGAAACATCAAGGCCAAGATCGTTGCCGAAGGCGCCAATGGGCCGACCACGGCCCTGGCGGACGAGATCCTCTTTGCCAGGAACATCCTGGTCGTCCCCGACGTCTATCTCAATGCGGGTGGAGTGACCGTCTCCTATTTCGAGTGGCTCAAGAACCTCTCGCACGTCCGGTTCGGCAGGATGGAAAAACGTTTTGAGGAGGACGCCTTCGCCAGGATCATCGGGGCAATGGAGTCTTCGACCGGGAAACACTTTCCAGACGACGAACGCCGGAAGCTCGTGGCGGGTGCCGGTGAGGAAGACCTCGTCAACAGCGGACTCTTGGAGACCATGGCAGAGTCCTGGCGCGAGATTCAACAGACTCGGGGCCGACTGGGGTCGGCTGTCGATATCCGGACCGCCGCGTTCGTGACCGCCATCGACAAGATCGCCATCACGTACCAGGATCTCGGCATTTTCCCGTAGCAGGCTTGACGCACGCGGGCACCGGTCGGTAGGATGCTCCCGCGTCGTTCCAAACTATGTGCAGTGTGGAGGCCACATTCGTTTCAAGCCATTTGTCGCCATCCGTCCTCACCCCGAGCACGTTGCCCAAGTCGCGTCTCCACCGTACGATGTCGTCACCCGTGACGAAGCTGTGGTCGAAGCGGAGGGCAACCCTCTCAGCTTTCTCCATGTCTGCCGGTCGGAAATAGACCTCCCCGCGGAAACCGATCCGCACGATGACAGGGTGTATCACACTGCCCGTGCCAATCTCGATCGGCTGCTCCAGGACGGCGTCCTTCGCCCGGACGGGGCACCCTCGCTGTTCCTCTATGAGTTGTCACAGGACGGTCGCTCCCAGGTTGGTGTCGTCGGTTGTGTCCACGTCACGGACTATGCCGACGACGTGATTCTCAAGCATGAGAAGACGCGTAGGGACAAGGAAGACGACCGGACGCGCCACATTCTGGAACTCGGTGTGCACCCCGAGCCGGTCTTTCTCACGGTGCGCGACCGTGCTGACCTGAACGCCATGATCGAGGAGGGCACCCAGGCAGAGCCGGTCTACGATTTTGTGTCCGACGGTGTCCGGAACCGTGTGTGGCAGGTGGCCGATCCCGACCCGTACACCGACTTGTTCGATAAGATCCCCTGCGCGTACGTGGCTGATGGGCACCACCGCTGTGCCAGCGCCTGGCGGGCAGGCGTAGAGCGCCGCGAGTCGAATCCGCAACATGATGGCACTGAGGAGTACAACTGGTTTCCTGCCGTGCTCTTCCCAGCTGGTCAACTCAACATCCTCCCCTATCACCGCGTGGTTCGCGATCTCAGCGGTCTCAGACCGAGTGACGTGCTTGGTCGCCTCCGTGCCCTCGGCAGGGTCGTTCCCGTCGAGCATCCGGACCCACCCAGCCCGGGGAGTTTCGGGATCTATCTCGGCGGGAATTGGTTTCTCCTGACCCTCGATCCCGATTCGATTCCGGTACACGACCCGGTTCAGTCGCTCGACGCTGCCTTGCTCGAAACCCAGGTCCTCGGCCCGGTTCTGGGTGTGGGCGATATCCGGACCGACCCGCGGGTCGATTTCGTCGGTGGGAAACGTGGGACCCAGGAACTCCAGCGTCGGGTGGACCGTGGGGAGGCGGCGATAGCGTTCGCGCTGCATCCGGTCACCGTGGACCAACTCCTCGCCGTGTCCGATGGCGGGGGGATCATGCCCCCCAAAACCACCTGGTTCGAGCCCAAGCTTCGAAGTGGGCTGTTTCTCCATTCGCTCGACTGAAGGAGATTGCCGCACATGAACGTGCTGGTCGCAGACAAATTCGAAAAGGTCGGCCTTGACGGTTTGCGGGAGTTGCGCTGCAAGGTCACCTATGAGCCCGACCTCTCCGCCGCAGACCTTCCCGCGAAGCTTGCCGAACTCGATCCCAAGGTCCTGATCGTCAGGAGCAAGAAGGTGAATGCCGCCGCCCTCGAGGCCGGGGCCGGGCTCAGCTTAGTCATTCGAGCCGGGGCGGGCATTGACAACATCGATGTCGAGGCGGCCTCTCGGCTTGGGGTGTTCGTGAGCAACTGCCCCGGCAAGAACAGCATCGCCGTGGCCGAACTGGTGATGGGCCTCCTCCTGTCGTGTGACCGGCGGATTCCCGATCAGGTCGCCGACATTCGCCGTGGCGTCTGGAACAAGTCGGAGTACACGAAGAGCCGGGGACTGCACGGACGGACCCTGGGGATCGTGGGACTTGGTCAGATCGGTCGAGAGATCGCCGTGAGAGCGCAGGCCTTTGGGATGCGCGTGGTGGCGTGGTCGCGCCAACTCACCATCCAAGATGCGACCCACCTGGCCATCGGTTATTGCCAAACCCCCCTCGAGGTAGCCCGACAGAGTGACGCCATCACCATCAATGTTGCGGGTACACCCGAGACACGGCACCTCGTCAATCGGGAGTTTCTCGAAGCGATGCAGCCGGGAGCATACCTGATCAACACCTCCCGGGGCTCCGTCGTTGACGAATCCGCCTTGGCCGAAGCGGTGAAGAAGGAGGGCATCCGGGTGGGAATGGATGTGTACGCCGAAGAGCCCGGGTCAGGTACCGGCGAGTTTCGTTCGGCGATCGCCAATCTTCCCGGTGTCTATGGCACGCACCACGTGGGTGCCTCGACCCAGCAGGCCCAGGTAGCCATCGCGCACGAAGTCACCCGGATCGTGATGGAATTCCAGACGACCGGTGGGGTTCCCAACTGTGTCAATCGTCTCGCCAAGAGTTCGGCGACGCACATCCTGGCGATTCGTCACGAGAATCGCCCGGGGGTGCTGGCCCACGTCTTTACGGTTCTGAGTGAAGAAGATCTCAACGTCGAAGAGGTCGAGAATATCATCTACCATGGTGCCCAAGCCACACTCGCGCGGATTCATCTCTCCGGCATGCCCAGCGAAGCCGCCATGGAGCGGATCCGGAATGGCGACTCACACGTACTCCGCGCCGAACTCAGGCCCATCCAATAAGCCATGATCACTACCGACCGCATCATCAACTTCGGCGCCGGACCTGCAGCCCTCCCCGAGCCCGTCCTGCGCCAGGCCCAGCAGGACATCTGGAACATCCAGGGCAGTGGCATCGGGATCATGGAGCACAGTCACCGTGGAAGCCTCTTTGACCGAATCCTGACCGAGACGGAGACGGAGATTCGTGCCCTCGCCGCGGTGCCCGACAACTACAAGGTGCTGTTCGTCCAGGGCGGGGCGTCGACCCAATTTGCCATGGTGCCAATGAACCTGCTCCCCAAGGGGCGGCCAGCGGATTACCTGATCACGGGCGCGTGGTCGAAGAAGGCGCTCAAGGAGGCGAAACTCTTCGGTGATGCCCGGGTCGCGTTGAGCGGGGAGGATTCCAAGTTCACCGTGATTCCCTCGGCGAATACCGCTACCTACTCTGACAACCCCTGCTACGTCCACGTCACGACCAACAACACCATCTTCGGAACACAGTGGAAGTCGGAGCCTACGGTGCCGGATGGCGTCCCGCTCATTGCAGACGCTTCGAGTGACATCTTCAGCCGGCCCATCGATGTGAGTCGATACGGGATGATCTACGCCGGTGCCCAGAAGAACCTCGGGCCCTCCGGGATCGTGCTCGTCATCATCCGCGATGATTTGGTGGAGCAGGGTCCGGCAGACCTTCCCACGATGTTCCAGTACCGGACCTTTGCCAAGGAACGATCCCTGTACAATACCCCGCCAACCTTCGCCATTTACATGGTCGGTGAGGTGGTCAAGTGGATCCGGGACTCCGGCGGGCTCAGCGCCATGGCTGAGCGGAATGAGGAGAAGGCCGGTCTCCTGTACGATTTCTTGGATCAGAGCGCGTTCTATACCGCCACCGCGGATGCCGGAAGCCGCTCGCTCATGAATGTGTGTTTCCGCGCGCCTTCGACCGATCTCGACGCCGCCTTCGCGAAGGCAGCGGTGGGGCGTGGGTTGGAGGGCCTCAAGGGGCACCGCTCCGCCGGTGGGATGCGGGCCAGCATCTACAACGCCTGCAGACGTGAAGATGTCGTCTCACTGGTGGAGTTCATGAAGGAGTTTGAGCGGGAACATTCCTGATGTCCAAACCGGTGGTCTCGACGGATTGGCTTGCCAAGCATCTCGGCGAACCCGATCTCATCGTACTCGATGCCTCGTGGTATCTCCCTTCCAGTGGGCGTGACGCCCTGAGCGAATACCTTACCGCACACATCCCGGGTGCGGTCTTCTGGGACCTAGACGCCATGAGCGACACCGAGGCTGTCCTCCCGCACATGATGCCGGACCCAACGAGCCTCGCCGACCGCTTGGGCGCTATTGGGGTGTCCGATCGCGATCGCGTCGTGGTGTATGACGGTTCGGGGGTCAACTTGAGCGCCCCGCGCGCGTGGTGGCAACTGCGGGCGATAGGTCACCAACCCGTGTGGATCCTCGATGGTGGTCTGGGTCGGTGGCGAGGAGAGTCCCGCCCACTCGAATCGGGGACAGTCGTTCGGGACACGACATCGTACGTACCGCACCCTGCGCCCGACCACTTCGTGGTGTTGGAAGATGTCCAGGCGTTGATGGAGGAGGGGGTTCAGGTGCTCGATGCCAGATCGAGAGAGCGGTTCAGGGCAGAAGCGCCAGAACCTCGTGCCGGTATCCGCGGTGGTCACATCCCGGGGAGTCTCAACCTCCCCTTTACCGAACTCGTGACCTCCGACGGGACCCTCCGTCCCCCGGAAGAACTCATCACCCGATTCGAAACGGCTGGTGTGGACCTGACCCGTCCGATCATCACCCTCTGCGGCTCGGGGGTCACCGCCTGTGCCTTGTTGGTGGCCCTGCGCATGGTCGGCCACGAACGACACCTCGTGTACGACGGCTCCTGGACGGAGTGGGGTGGCCGCACTGACACGCCCGTCGCTGGGGGGTCATGAGGACCGCCCGCAATTGCGAAGGGCGTCGCGAGGGGCCTGGTGAAACGGGAGAAGGGTCCTGGCGATTCGCGCATGGGGGATACGGGCCGTACACGGTCCGCTCATGGCCAGGCGCAGGTGCAGTCGAAAGTTGGTCGGATCGAATCGAAGCGCACTCCGGAATGCGGTGAGACTTCGGTCGTTTCGCGTGACACGAATGGTCCTGTCCTGACCGAGGCTCATCGAGACCAACAACACCATCGTTAAGACCGACCCCGCCACCAGCATCCTCCTCGTCCGTTTTCCCAACGCCCGATCGATGACGGCACCGCTCGTGGGTGTCAGCAACCCGGCAATCGTGAACACGAACAGCGTCGGCGCCGCGAGGTGCAGGACGGCGTCGAAAGTCCCCATCACCGCCGCCGCCGCCAGCGTTGCGATGAGGGCGACCGATGCTTCAGGAGCCGCGCGTTTACGGTCTGGCGCTACCCCGTGAGT
This sequence comes from Gemmatimonadota bacterium, assembly GCA_003246755.1. GTDB lineage: Bacteria > Gemmatimonadota > Gemmatimonadetes > Gemmatimonadales > GWC2-71-9 > SZUA-320. Next base: position 22,731 of record QKDC01000143.1, read on the forward strand.
GGTGACGGCAAGTATGGTAGCGCCGCCTTCCGGCATCCGCAGACGGCGCACGGCGGTAAGCACCATCGCCAGCCCTGCGAGGAGCAAGAATAGGGTCCCCGGAATCCCCACCTCCGTGATGAACGCGACCCAGTCACTGCTGGGCCAGGGATTGGTGGGGATCGTGTCCCATCCGGCGAAGGAGGGGTCGCCTGGCGTGGTCACGCGCGGATAGTGCACGAACCAGTTGCCGGGGCCCACGCCGAGGATTGGGGCGTCGGGGACCAGGTCGAGTGAGTTGCGCCATTGAATCAAACGGCCGCGACCGGAACCGCTGCTCGCATCAACCAGAGCGGTGATTGAGTCACGGTAGGGCGACTCAGAATTCCACGCCAAACGGTTCGGCACCACAACGGCGATGACCACACCGAGGAGGAGGGAAAGGGACGTTGCCCGAACAGCCCTGAGGGTGAGGGTGTGACGCCAGGATTTCGCCAGAGTTCCCAGCAGCATGACCCCGATGATGGCCGTGACGCCCAGCCACGCAGCGCGCGACCGGGTGAGCACGATCGCGGTGATCGAAATCACGATGCCCAGTCGGGCCGCGGTCCGCCCGCTGCGACTCCCTGAGGTCGTGGAGGCGAGCAAGAGGATGGGCAGCCCGAGTGTCACCAGGTGGGCCATGAAGTTCCGGTTCCCGAACGTCCCGCCGGGCAGGCGCGTCGTGGCGAGGACATCGAGGTCGAGACCGTAGGCCTGGGCCATCCCAATCGCTCCACCAAGAACCGTGGCACTCGCGAGAGCGACCAACACCACGGATTGCCATCTCGAGTCCGCAAGGCAGCGCCCGGCGGCGAAGAGAACGAGACCGGAGAGCAAAACGCCGACCGAGCGGGTGGCAATCCATGGATTGGTGGAGAGAACACTGGATACCACCGCCCAGAGTCCAGCGAGCAGGAGCAGGAGGTCGACGATCCTGAGGTTCAAACGGCGCCAGTGTGGGGTCAGAAGCAGCAGGGAGACGAGTGCGGTAACGTGGAGGGCGAGTTCCTTCGGGACGAGGTGCCGGTCGAGGTCGAAGGTCATGGATTGCCGCCCGGCCAGCACGACCCAGACCGCTCCAAGGGCAAGAGTGACTCCCAATCCGGCGCGGTGGCGGGTCGGTTCGGACGTCTCCGTGGGAGCGGGAGGGACGAGTGGATTAGTCACGCGCCCAGTATAAAGCCCTCGGTGTGGATTCGCCGCCGACACTTCGAGTACATTGCTCTCATGTCAGATGACCCTGGCGCGAATCAGGACGACGCCGGAGGAGTAGCAATGGCCCTCGTGATCACCGAACAGCCGGTCGCGATATCGGTCCGCATGCTGGACGACGAACGAACCCCAGAGGGGCTGGTATGCCTCGGCACGGAGCTGGCGGAGCGGATCGTGGCGCGGTGTGTGGTGACCCCCGAGGCGGCGGGGTTTCTCAATCAGACCGGCCTCTTTGGCGAGCCCGTCCGCCTGGCCCTCGCGGCCCATGAAGCGTCCCCCGGACTCCAGTGTCGGCTGTTCGCGATTGTGAAGGTCCCGGGGGAAGTCCTGCAGGAGGAAGACGATGAGGAGGAAGAGCAGGAGCCCTGGGCCGCGAGTGTTCCATCCTCCAATTTCGACCGCCTGATTGCCGACTCCGAGGAGGAGGACGTAGATGAGGAGGACCATGAGGCGGCGGTCCTCCTCGGTCACATCGTGCGATTCGATCGGGATCGGCGGTACCCCACGAACCTCCCCCTCGAGGCGGCGGACATCCTCTCGCACATCGTGGAGGGGAAGGTCATTGAGGTCGTCGACAAGGTGATCGAAGATCTCCTCGGCGATGCGCTCGACGGCTGACATGATGAAACCAATGCCAACTCACCTTTTGTACGAGGACCCGATGTCGCAACCGGCTTACGAAACGCTCGTTCCGCCCACTGCTGGGGAAACCATCACCATGGTCGATGGGAAGCTCCAGGTTCCCACCAGGCCGATCGTGCCTTTCATCGAGGGGGATGGCATCGGGCCCGATATCTGGCGTGCAGCGCAGCGAGTGCTGGATGCCGCCGTCGCGAAGGCCTATGACGATCGGGAGCTCGTCTGGTTCGAGGTGCTGGCCGGTGAGAAGGCCAAGAACGCGGTTGACAGCTGGCTCCCCGAGGAGACCCTCGCGGCGATCCGTCACCACCTCGTGGCGATCAAGGGACCTCTCACCACGCCTGTTGGGGGGGGAATCCGTTCGCTCAACGTGGCCTTGCGCCAGCAACTCGATCTCTACGCCTGTGTGCGGCCGGTGCGTTGGTTCGAGGGTGTGCCTTCGCCGGTGAAGCATCCCGAACTCGTGGACATGATCATCTTCCGCGAGAACACCGAGGACATCTACGCGGGGATCGAGTACCAGGAAGGAACCCCCGAAGCCCGGAAGGTGGTGTCCTTCCTGCTCTCGGAGATGGGCGTGAAATCCATCCGCTTCCCGGCGACCAGTGCCATCGGGATCAAACCGGTTTCGGAGGAGGGCACCAAGCGGTTGGTGCGTGCCGCGATCAACCACGCGTTGGCGCAAGGGAAGAAGAGCGTCACGCTGGTGCACAAGGGCAACATCATGAAGTTCACCGAGGGTGGGTTCCGCGACTGGGGCTACGAACTCGCTCGCGAGGAGTATGGCGCCGAGCTGGTGGATGGAGGCCCGTGGTGCCGCCTCCCGGGAGGTTTGCTGGTCAAGGATGTGATCGCGGACGCCTTTCTCCAGCAGATCCTGACCCGTCCCGCGGAGTACGACGTCATTGCCACGCTGAATCTCAATGGCGACTACATCTCCGATGCTCTCGCGGCCCAAGTCGGTGGGATCGGCATCGCTCCGGGCGCCAACATCAACTACGTGACCGGGCACGCGATCTTCGAGGCCACGCATGGCACCGCTCCGAAGTATGCTGGCCAGGACAAGGTCAATCCGGGTTCGGTGATTCTCTCGGGGGAAATGATGTTGCGCTATATCGGGTGGGGTGAGGCCGCGGATCTGATCGTGAGCGCCATCGAGCGTACGATCTCACAGAAGACGGTGACTTATGACTTCGCTAGGCTCATGGAGGGGGCGAACGAAGTCAAGACCAGCGCGTTCGCGGATGCGCTCATTGCGAATATGTAGGGTCTCTGGGACCCGCCCGGCACCGGCCCAGGCGCTCCGTGCGATGATCTAGACTGGCGCTCATCACCGATGCCACACTTCCTCCAAGACCTTGCCGTTGTCCTGACCGTTGCGGCAATCACGACCGTGCTCTGCCATCGGTTCCGTGTCCCGGTGGTTGTGGGCTATATCATCGCCGGCCTGGTGGCCGGTGTTGCCAATCCGATCAGACTCGTGGTCCACCCCGAGGCGATCGAGACCCTCGCCGAGTTGGGCGTGGTCTTGATCATGTACGCGATCGGTCTCGAATTCAGTTTCCGCCGCATCGGCCGCCTCGCCCCGGTCGTCGGTGTTGCCGCGGCCGTCGAAGTGGGGCTCATGTTGGGCCTGGGGTACTTCGCGGGACAACTTGCCGGGTGGTCACCCCGCTCGAGTCTCTTTGCCGCGGGTATCGTGGCCATTTCTTCGACGATGATCGTCGCCAAAGCGTTCGAAGAACGGCCCCCGAGTCGCCGACTGGAGGATCTCGTCCTCGGGGTCCTCTTGATGGAAGACCTCGTCGCGATCCTCCTACTCGTCCTGTTCGCCACCGAAGCCGGAGCCGCTGGGTCCGGGTCCGGGATCTTTCTCCTCTCCGTCGGGCGTTTACTCGGGTTCCTGGCACTCTTGGTGGGGGGAGGAATGTTTCTCGTTCCGAGAGCCATGAGGGTCATCCAACGTCTCGACAAGTCCGAAATCACGCTTGTCGCGGGAATCGGTGTTGCCTTCCTGTTCGCCGTGCTCGCCGATCTCAGTGGATATTCCGTCGCGCTGGGAGGATTCGTCGCTGGAGCTCTCGTTCGCGAATCGGGTACGGCGCATCGTGTGGCCGAGGTGGTCAAACCGGTGCGCGACCTGTTCGCAGCGATCTTCTTCGTGGCCGTCGGGATGTTGGTCGACCCGGGGGCCGTCGTGCAGGCGTGGCCCATCGTCTTGGCGCTCGTCGCCGTGGTATTGGTCGGCAAGACGGTCGGGGTCACCATCGGTGGGTTTCTTGCCGGGTTTGGCGTCCGCACGTCCATTCAGGGTGGAATGACTCTCGCACAAATCGGC
>QKDC01000049.1 GCA_003246755.1 Gemmatimonadota bacterium
CTTGGTGGCGTGGAGAGCCTTATCGGACATCCTGCATCGATGACGCACGCCTCGGTCCCACAGGCCATGCGGGACGCCATGGGCCTCACCGACAGTCTCATCCGCCTGAGCGTCGGAATCGAAGATGTGGAGGATCTCATCGCCGATCTCGACAGTGCGATGCGGTCGTGATGCATCCTGAAACAGTCGCCCCAATCCTCCGTATGGGGTGGGAACGTCACAACGCGAGGACTCAATGACGACGTCCGTACCGGCTCCCCGACCCCGGGTGGCCTTTTCTCAGATTGCCGCGGTCTCGTGGGAACACCCAGCGGACCGAGCGGCTTTGCAGGCCCTTCGAGCGGTCCCGGGTTTCGACGAGGTGGTCCGGAAGATCGTCGCGATTCTCGGCGGTGAACGTGGGATCCGATTGCTGTTCCAGGGCAACGCGGTCCGCACGGGGGTCCAGCAGTTCCCCCGGGCGCATTCCCTGATGGTGGAGGTCGCGGGAACCTTCGATTGGCCCACCGTACCCGAACTCTACGTCTCCCAAACCCCGGTCTTCAACGCCGGAGCCTACGGAGTGGACGACCCCTTCATCGTGGTTCATTCTGCCGCGTTGGAGTTGCTGAGCGAGAATGAGTTGCGAGTGCTCCTCGCCCACGAAATGGGACATGTGGTCAGCGGACACTCGCTCTATCGGACCATTGCCGAGATCCTCCTCAACGTGAGCCTCGGCGTGCTTCCTTTCCTGGCCGGCATCGCCCTCTTGCCCATTCGTCTGGCCATCCTCGAATGGTCCCGAAAGGCGGAGCTGTCCGCCGACCGCGCCGGCTTGCTTGGGGCCCAGGACGTCATGATCACTCAACAGCTCTTCATGCGGATGGCCGGTGGTACGCGCGGCGCGGTTCACGCCGGGGAGATGCATCTCGACAGTTTCATGACCCAGGCCAACGAGTATCTCGCCACCAATGAAGGCCTCGACATCGTCTACAAGATCCTCAACACCCTTGCGCTCACACATCCCATGAATACCGTCCGCGCGGCGGAACTTCAGCAATGGGTCGCGAGTGGGGCGTACGACAGGATCCTCCGCGGGGAATACGTCAAGCGCGGTGATGAAGCGAAGGCGAGGCCGCTCAAGGATGACCTCCGGGAAGCCACCTCCCACTACACGGCCGAAGCCCGCGATGTGGCCAGCCGGGTCGCCGAAGCCGCGCGCAAAGCGGCGGAGAAGGCTGGAGACGCCTTCAAGAGGGCCCAGGGACGGTGAAGCGAGTTCTCGTCGTCGGGTCCGGCGGGCGCGAACACGCGCTCTGCTGGGCCCTGCGGCGGGAATTACCGGAGGCCTCCATCTTCTGCGTGCCGGGAAACCCCGGCACGATGACCCACGCCGAGAACATCCCCCTCCCGATCACCGACCTGCAGGCCATCGTCGCGGAAACCGAGAGGCTGCAGGTCGATCTCACCGTCGTGGGCCCGGAGGGGCCTTTGGCCGCTGGACTCGTCGACCTCCTCGTCAGTGCGGGGAGACGAGCCTTTGGTCCAACCGCCGCTGCCGCTCGAATCGAAGCCTCCAAGGCCTTCGCCAAGGACGTGATGCGCCATGCTGGTGTGGCGACCGCGGCAAGTGCCACCTTCGATGACCTCCCCAAGGCGCTCGAGTATCTGGAACGGCACCCTGAACCTGTGGTCGTGAAGGCGTCCGGGCTCGCGGCGGGGAAAGGGGCGGTCATCTGTGGCACCAGAGAGGAGGCCTGCCTGACGGTGGAAGAGATGCTCGCCGGCGGCAGCTTCGGTGAGGCCGGTCGCACCGTCGTCATCGAGGAGTTCTTGGAGGGCGAGGAGCTTTCCGTCTTCGCCGTCACGAACGGGCGTGAGGTGCGGTTGCTGCCGTCGGCCCAGGATCACAAGCGGTTGCTCGAAGGGGATGAAGGCCCCAACACCGGCGGGATGGGGGCGTATGCACCGGTTCGCATTGCGACACCGGAACTCCTCGCCCGTGTCGAGCGCGACGTCCTGTTACCCACCTTGCAGGAGCTGGAACGTCGGAGGACACCTTTTCGCGGAATGCTCTATGCCGGTTTGATGGTGACCCCTGACGGGACCCCCATGGTGATCGAGTTCAATTGCCGGTTCGGTGATCCGGAAACTCAGGCCGTGCTCCCCCTGGTCACCTCGGGTCTCAGCAACCTGCTTTGGGCTGCGGCCTGTGGCGAGGCCCTCCCGGAGGTGACCGTCGCACAGAGGGCGGCGGTCACGACCGTTCTCGCCGCCTCCGGGTATCCGAGCAGCCCCATGCGGGGGCAGAGGATCACGATCCCCCAGGACCTTCCCGAGGGCGCCCTGGTCTTCCACGCCGGTACCGCCCTGGATGACACAGGACACCTCGTAACGGCCGGGGGCAGAGTGTTGGCCGTGACGGCCGTTGCCGACAGCTTCGATGCAGCGCGAACGGTGAGCCGCGATTGTGCCGATCGGATCACCTTCGAGGGGAAACAGTTCCGCCGCGATATCGGGTGGAGGGAAGTGGGACGCTAGGTTTGTAGGTACCCATGCCCGAACTTCCCGAGGTCGAGACCATCGTTCGCCAGTTACGTCCCGTCGTCGTGGGGCGAGAGATCCGACGATCGCGTCTGGTGCACGAGGATGTCCTCCAGGGCGTTACCCGCCGCCAACTCCTGCGAGGACTCGCCGGTGCTCGCATCGTCTCGGTGCAACGGCGCGCAAAGCACGCGGTGATCCTGCTCGATCGGAACACTCGACTGGTGATCCAACCTGGGATGACGGGTTCACTGCTGGTGTGCCGAGGAACGCCGGAAGCCGAGTGGAAACGATATGCCGTGCTGCAATTGAAGCTCGATCGCGACCAGACGTTGATTTTCAAGGATGTCCGCCGATTCGGTGCGATTCTTCTCCTCGATGCCGATGGATGGGAACAGTATGACGCGCGCTTGGGGCCCGAACCACTCGGATCGGGGTTCTCCGGGCGGCAGTTGGCCGAACACGTCGGTGTGACTTCACAGGCAATCAAGAAGGCACTCATGGACCAGCAGCGCCTCGCCGGGGTCGGGAACATCTATGCCAATGAGGCGCTCCACGCAGCGGGCATCGATCCCTCCAAACCGGCGAACCGCTTGTCACCGGAAGCGTGGGGCCGCCTCCATCGACACCTCCGCCGGATCCTCGCCGGGGCCATCGTGGCTCAGGGAACCACCTTCCGGGACTATCGCACGGGTACGGGTGCCCGCGGCCGGTTCCAGTTTGCCCTGAAAGTCTACGGGCGCGAAGGTGAACCCTGCCTCCGTTGCGGGACAGCGCTTTCAGGGACGCACTCGATCGACGCCAGAATCACAGTCTTCTGTCATCACTGCCAACGGTAGTCGGGAACCCCATGCCCCGCTCGATGGCGCTCCCACTTCCGGCCACAGACCTCGACGGGCTGCGACGGCGGGTGCGCGCCCTCGCTGAGAATCGGCCGGCCGTGTACCGGATGACCGATCCGACTGGTCGCGTGCTGTACGTGGGGAAGGCCAAGCGACTCCGCTCGCGTTTGCTTTCCTATTTTCGGGCACACTACCCCGACGACAAGGCGGCCCGCATCCTCTACGCCGCCCACGATATCGCCTGGGACTACGTACCGAGTGAGTTCGCAGCCTACCTGAACGAGCTTCGCCAGATCCGGCACCACCGGCCACCGTTCAACGTCCAGCTCAACCGAGCGAGGCGCGTGGCATTCCTTACCCTTTCCAGAAGCCCGGCGCCGCGTCTTGGCGTCACGACGAATACCACCAGAGAGGACCTGCATCGATACGGACCGGTTCCCTCCCCCGCCCGGGCTCGGGAAGCCGTTCGCACCCTCAACGATCTCCTGGGTCTTCGCGATTGCCGCGAACGCATGCCCATCGTGTACGCGGCTCAGGGCGACCTCTTTGCCCCTGAGCGACGGGCGGCATGCATTCGTCACGAGCTGGGGACTTGCCTTGGGCCCTGCGCGGGATTCGTCGAGGACTTCGTGTACCTGGAACGCATCGAGGCCGTGGTGGCCTTTCTGGAGGGACGTGCCGTGGCCCCCCTGGACGGGGTCATCCGCGAGATGACCCGATATTCGGATCGCGGAGACTTCGAGGACGCACTGAGATGGCGGGAGCGGTTCGAACATCTGGAATGGCTCTTTGCCTCACTCAACCGATCGCGTGGGGCGATCGATCTTCTTTCCTTCGTCTATCGCGACCCCGGAGTGTACGGCGACGACCGAGCCTACCTCATTCGACGAGGGGTGGTCCGTGCCATGTTCCCGTGGCCCGGGACACCGATCGAGCGCGAGGCCTTTCAAGGCGTCGTCGCGAACGAACTGGCCCTCCCCGAAACGGGTCCCGGCCCAATCCCCAGCACCACGGTCGATGAGACGCTGCTTCTCCTCTCGTGGTTTCGCAAGCACCCCGAGGCGCTTCGGCGCACCGAACCCCTCGAGGCGTGGATGGGATCTTCGGTCGCAGTCTAACCGCCCCCACCCGTGATCTCACTCAACCGTTTTCGAAGACGCTGCCTCTGCCCTGGGGTGAGCATGTCTCGGGCAATGACCTCCTGCGTGATCCTCGCGACGAACGAGTAGCCCCTCGGCTCGCTCATCAGCCATCGCGTCCACTCCAACTCGTCCAGCGCCTCCAGGACCGTCTCCACCGGTAGCTCCAGCAATTGACTGAGGACGGCCGGATCCGCTCGATCTGGAACGACGGCCACCGCCTGCAGAACGGTCTGCGCGTCTTCGCTGAGTTGGCGGAAGCCCACGCGAATCGAGCCGACCACCGTATCGGGGAGATCCCCTGGCATCGACTGGTCGAGGGTCCTCAATGGTTCGGGCCAGGCCGTGGCCAGCGTCTGAAGATCGAGTCCGCAGGCGACAGCGTGGAGGAGTTCGGTTGCGAGGAGGGGCAGGCCTGCTGAATCCATGGAAAGGCGGCGACCCAGCCGCTTCACCTGGGTCGCATCGTAGCCGGGTAGCGCCCACGAGATCATACCGTGAAGCGCTGTCCGGTCGAGCGCCCCGATTGTGACAGACACACCAGGAATGTCGCGACCGATCTTGGCACGGAGGTGATCGAGATCATCCCGCTGGTGGGCTGTGGTGGTCACCAGGCAAATCAGGAGGGCGGCACGCGGGATGTCCCGGAGCGCGGCACGAAGCACCGAGATCGACTCCTCGTCCATGTAGTGGATGTCGTCGAATATCAGGACGACCGGGGTGTCTTCCGTGACCACTCTCAGCATATCGGTGAACGCCGGACCGATCTCGACGTCCGTGGGCTTTTCGATGTGGGGAAACCGTTCCTGCCAGGCAGGCAACAACCCGACGAAAGCCGCCAGAGTCTCGGGTGGAACCCCCACGAGGCCAGGTGCATCGAGCAGGGGTCCTCGTACCGCGGCGAGGATTCCAGCGAGCGGATCGTCACGGTCCTGGGGGATGGCGCGCACCGACCCGACCATCGCCCCGTCGAGGCGTGCGCGCGCACCCAGTTCCTCAGCCAGCCTGCTCTTCCCCGTTCCGGGGTCTCCGACGATGAGGGCGACCCGAGCCCCCTCCCCCGAGCGAACGCGCTCCCAGCATTCCACCAGGGTCCCCAGTTCCGTCTCGCGCCCCACCAGAGGTGCCCGCCGTGACTCCACGCTCGGTCCCAGGGCGGCCGGGAGGGCCGGACGGGCCCGGCCTTTCCGAATCTGTTCGACCAGGCGTTCGATTTCTGGTGAAGGATCGCACCCGAGTGCCTCACCGAGGTGGTGCCGGTATTCCTCGGCCCGTCGTATGGCCGCGGCCGGCTCACCCGCGAGCGTCAATGCACGTAACAGACTCGCCACTGCGACTTCCGCGATGGGATCGAGGTCGAGCCCGCGCGTGGCCGCCTGCACTGCCTCCTCCACGCGCCCTTCGCGTGCCAGTTGTCCCGACCATTCCGCCAGTACCATGACACAGCGTTCGGTCCAGTGGCGTCGTTCCGCCGAAAGCCAGTCATCAAATTCGGAGGCGCCCGGCACCGCGAAGCCCTCGAGGAACTCCCCCAGAATCATGGCCGTCGCCCCTTCGAGGTCGCCGTCAGCCACCGCCGCTTCGAAGGCGTCCACATCGAGTGCAACGGCGGACTCGTGGAGTGTGACCTGTTCCACCTTGGTTTCGATCGCCTGGTCGCCGGCGGCCCGGCGGACGACGCGCAGCGCTTCGTTGAGAGAGTGCCGAGCCGAGGCATCTGGTTTGTCAGCCCACAGGAGACCGGTGAGGTGCTCTCGCGTCCGAGTCCTCCGGGGCGATCGCGCCAGGTAGATGAGAAGCGCCAGGTGTTTTCGCCAGAGAACCTCGTGCGGTGCAGGATGGCCATCGCACGTTACCTCGATGGGCCCAAGTGTCTGGCAGGTGATCATGGGATCGTCTCACACGAGAGTTCGCGCAGGCGTCCGGCAGCGAGCCTTGCGCGAGCAGAGTACGGAGGGTCACCGGAAGCCCATCGCTCAGCCACAGTTCGGTAAGCCATACAAACCTCCGCGTCCCGTCGATCCAAGAGCCGAGCCATCGTCCAACTCGCGAGGGCGGTAAGAGCCCAGTCCACCTCGGCCGCCACGGGACCGGCACTCGGGTACTGCGTCATATGAAAGTGCTGGTGCCAGCGGAGTTCACGTCGGGCGGACTCCACATTCCCACGGCGGGCAAACCATCTCGCCCGAGAGAGCTTCACCGCCGACCGCAGGAACAGGTCGCCATACCCGTCACCTTCCAACAGTCGTGTGTCCGTGGCGAATGGATCGGTCATGGCGAGAGCACGCGACAGATCGCCGCGGGCGGCGGTCTCCCATGCTTCCACCAAGAGCCTGCGCGGAGCTGGGGCGGGTTCCGCGGCGAGCACCATGCGAATCTCATCCTCCACGACCTGGCCGAGCTCCACCCGATGAAGTGCGAGCAACCATGCGCCGGTCAGCGAATCGGCATGTGGGCCGAACCCGATCAGAGCCTCCCTGTCGAGACCGCTCTCGAGCGAATCCAGAAACAGGGAGTGGAGGGCCCGGAGTCGTCCGGCAAAGGACGTCGCCTGCTCTTCGGGGAAAGTGGCCTTCAGCGAGTCGGCCATCTGGAACATCTGTCCGAAGCGTCCTTGAGCTGCCTCACCGAGGATCTGCGCCACGAGTCCGGAGAGATGGAGCGCGCTATTTGGCGCCATGGCAGCGTAGTCACGACCCAGACCGACGCCCGCCGACGGAACTCCCATGCCCTGAACCACGCGAGGGCCTGATGGCAGCTCGGGCAAGGTGGCGATCATGGGATTGGTTCTTACCTGATGCCAGGGCATCAGCCCGTCCGCCGGGTTGGAGAAGAACCGGAAGCCGAACGCGACCTGGAGGAGAACGGCCCGGGCCTGCGACTCGAGTTCGAGCGGCAGGTTGATGAAATGGCCGGCTACGGTGTCGGCAGCAATGGAATCCCCCTGTGCAACGAGCAGGACCGCAAGGTCGTACCATGGCGGAACGAAGGTGGGGTTCAGCCGAACAGCGGTCTCGAGACTGCGCCGGGCCTCGGAGCGGGGATGACCGTAGAGAGGTCCTCTGTTGTGCAACTCGCCACCGAGTCGGCGCCATCCTTCGGAGAAA
>QKDC01000095.1 GCA_003246755.1 Gemmatimonadota bacterium
GACCCTCGGGATTTGCGGGCTACCTCGTAACCGCAGGGCTGGACGCGCCCGGCCTCACGCCGCAGGCGGCGTGCGCCGAGGGCACGTTCGATCCCGACTACGACCCCGACCCCGGTCCCTTCTCCATGTGCCGCCCGACCTGGCTGCCCCCGACGGGGACGGGGCAGTACGAGCCGACCTTCCTCGCGATGCTGTCGGCGAGCGCGCTCGTGAACTACCGGGTTGGGGCGCGGGATCGCGCGTACAACAAGCGCTACGCCTACGTCCCGACGGTCCAGGACAACGTCCCTCCGACACCAAGTGGCTTCGTACCGCAGCAGACGTACGCGTCCGGGGTCAGCGCGAACTTCACCTGGTCGCTCACCGACAACCTGACCGTAGCGGCCACAGGCCTGGCCTTCCAATACAAGGACGATCCCGTTCCCCTCATTCTCGATACCCAGGAGTGGTACCGTCGGATCCCGGGGCAGACGGGCGGCTTCGTGATGAGCGCCCAGCCGTCGGCTGGCTTCGTCTTCCCCGGGTGGCTTGAGTCGTCGATGACGAACACGTTCGACCGCGATGTGCCGAGTGGCATGGGAACGCCGGTGCAGCAGCTGATCTACGGGGGGACGGACGCCGCCGGGAATCTGGGGCAGGCCGCTCACGACTTCGGCAGCACGGTGCAGGGTGGATTCCTCTCACTCATGACCATCGGGTTCGACGGAGCGAGCTTGCGCTTCCTGACTCTCGAAGTCTGCAACAACCCCAAGGGCAAGGGGGATTGTCAGGGTACCCCGGAGTCGGTCACCCAAACCGTGGAGATGTTCTTCATGCCCGGGGCAACCGACCCGTTTGACCGACTGCGGTTCTCCAAGCGGCTCACACTCGGGGGAACCCAGGGAGACTATCTGTTCCCGGATGCGGACCGCGTCGAGACCGACTTCGGCTCCTTTCGGCTTGTGGAGTATTCCCAAACGTTCGCCGGCGAGGACCTCCAGCCAGGGACGTACACGATGGGAGCAGTCGGATTCGGGGGGGGAACCGCGTGGCGGATGGGTCGGCAGTTCTTTCTCAGTGTGAAGACTGCCTTCTGAAGCAAATGGCTGTGAGAAGGGTAAGAAACAGGTCGAGGCGAGCCTGGCCAACAACGCCGACCTGCCGGTCCACATCATGACCGGCCATGAGGACTTCAACAGCGGGAATCAGATACCGTCCGGTGCGGCCCGGTTCAGTCTTCGTGCGTGCGGCGGGTGAATCGAAAGTCCACTTCCGCGCTGGCCGCAACGGGCAGGTGACCACCACGGCAAACTGCACCCTGGTCCGTGACCGCCAAGGGGAGGACCCCGGCCTGCGGGTCGTGGTCTACCACGAACCCGCAGGAGTGGGGAGTCTCGTCTGCGTGAACTGGTTCTAGGCTAGTCGTCGTCCTCGTCGTCGATGACCTGAAAGCCGTCGAGGTCCTCCTCGTCGTCTTCGTCCTCATCGTCGTCGTCGTCTATGTCGTCTTCGTCCTCTTCGTCCTCGTCGTCGAACCCCAAGTCATCATCATCATCGTAATCGTCGTCGTCGAAGTGCCGACGCAATTCAACGACCTCAGGCGAGGCCAACCAGGCCGACATGATCTCCCTCCATCCATAGGTAGGTGAACAAGGAAACCTGCCACATCAGGACACACCGACGACCCGAGCCGCGGCCCGGGCGACCTTCCGCCGCTCGACCGCCTGCAGCACCCGCTTCCGAAGGCGGATGTTCTCGGGAGTGATCTCGATCAATTCATCCTCCTCGATGTACTCCAACCCATACTCCAACGTGATCTCCCGCGGCGCCTCGAGCACCACATTCTCGTCGGTCGCCGTGGTGCGCATGTTGGTGAGTTTTTTCTCCTTCGACACATTGACGTCCATGTCCCCGGGCCGTGCACTCTCCCCCACGATCATCCCCTCGTACACCCGATCGCCCGGTGCCACGAACATCTGACCCCGCTCCTGGAGGTTCCCCAGCGCAAATGCTACAACCGTACCCTCCCGGTCCGCCACCAGGACCCCGCGCTTCCGCCCAGACAGGGGCCCCGCCCAGGGACCATACTCCAGAAACCGATGGTGAATCATCCCCATCCCGCGGGTATCCGTGAGGAACTCTGAGCGATATCCGAACAACCCCCGGGCCGGCACCTTGAACGAAACCCGCACCTGACCCTGCCCCGGATTCCGCATCTCCATCATCTCCGCTCGCCGCGGTCCCAGTCGCTCCATCACCACGCCGAGATACTCCTCGGGAACGTCGATCATCAACTCCTCGTAGGGCTCCAGCCGCTCCCCATTTGGCCCTTCCCGGGTAATCACCCGGGGCCGGGAGACCTGAAATTCGTAGCCCTCCCTCCGCATGGTCTCCATCAGGATGGCTAGATGCAACTCCCCCCGACCCGAGACCGCCTGCGTGTCGGGCACCTCGGTCTCCTGCACGCCGAGGGCCACGTTCCGCTCCAGTTCCTTGAAGAGCCGGTCACGCACCTGCCGGCTGGTCACGAACTTCCCTTCCCGACCTGCAAAGGGAGAGTTGTTGACCATGATGTCGACCGAAATGGTGGGCTCCTCGACGGCGATGCCCTCCAACCGGTCGAGATGCTCCGGGTCCACCAGGGTCTTGCCGATTTCGATCCCGTCGAACCCGCTCACCACGACGATGTCGCCCGCCTCCCCTTCCTCGATCTCCACACGGCTGAGCCCGTCGAAGGTGAAGAGTTTGACGATCTTGCTGCGCTCGACGGTCTCGTCGTCGGGAAGCGGCCCCGGTTCGCCAAGCGGCAACAGCGCCACGGGGTCACCAACCCGGACTCGCCCCCGCTCGACCCGTCCGATACCAAGACGGCCAAGGTACGTCGAATGGTCGAGGGTCGAGATCAGCATCTGGAACGGCGCATCATCACTCCCGGTCGGTGCCGGGACGTGATTGACGATGGCGTCGAAGAGGACGCTGAGATCGGTCCCCGGAGTCTCCAGCTCGGCCGTCGCCGTACCGGCCCGGCTCGAGGTATAGAAGAACGGCGCCTCGAGTTGCTGATGGGAGGCATCGAGATCGATCAGCAGTCCCAGGACCTCGTCGTGCACGCGCAGAGGCTCGGCATCGGAGCGATCGATCTTGTTGATGGCGATGATTGGCTGCAACCCGAGTTCGAGCGCCTTGCGGGTGACGAACCGTGTCTGGGGCATGGGCCCCTCCGCGGCGTCCACCAGCAGCAGCACACCGTCCACCATCCGAAGGATCCGTTCGACCTCTCCGCCGAAATCGGCGTGACCCGGGGTATCGACGATGTTGATCTTGACGTCCCCCCAGCGGACCGAGGTGTTCTTGGACAGAATCGTGATGCCGCGTTCACGCTCCAGCGGGTTGGAGTCCATCACGCGGTCGGCCACTTGCTGGTTGACCCGGAAGGCTCCTGCCTGGCGCAGCATCTGATCCACCAGGGTCGTTTTCCCGTGGTCCACGTGTGCGATGATGGCGATGTTTCGAATCTTCACCTGCTCCAACTCCTTGACTGATCCCTCCTGTCCCCACCCCGGCCCTCAAACCACCCCTATCCTGCGGTCCTGAAATGCGCGCCACTATATAGAGCATCGCCCCGGGGGGCGCAAGCGCAAGGGGGCATCCCAAGCCCGTCCCGCATGCGAAGTTGGGGACGAGGTGGTAGGATTCTGGTGCACTCATGGAGCCACTCGGAACCGGTTCGATCCTACTGCGACTCGCAGCCGTCCTGCTGCTGGTCCTCGCCAACGCATTCTTCGTCGGGGCCGAGTTCGCCTTTGTGGGCGCCCGCCGGACCCGGCTCGACGAGATGGCGCGCGCCGGCAGCCGAGGCGCAGCGGGGGCCAAGAAGGTCACCAGACAACTCGATCGCTACATCTCGGCGTGTCAGCTCGGTATCACGCTGGCCTCTCTGGCCCTGGGCTGGATCGGGGAACCTGCCCTGGCGCACCTGATCGAGGGTGGATTCGGTTTTCTGCCCTCTCCCATGGACGTGATCGCGACGCACTCCGTGGCCGTGGTGATCGCCTTCACCATCATCACCATCCTTCACATCGTGCTGGGTGAACTGGTCCCCAAGACACTGGCCCTGCTCTATCCCGAGAAGGTGAGCGAGTGGCTCGCCATACCCATGATCGGGTTCACTTTGGTCATGGCTTGGCCGATCGCCGTGCTGAACGGCACCGCCAACGGCATTCTCCGCCTGGCGGGAATCCGGGGATCCTCGACCAAGGAACGGCTTCACTCGCCTGAAGAAATCCGGATGCTCGTGGAGCAGAGCGGCGAGGGCGGTCGGATGGATGAGAGTGATGCCCGCCTGCTCGAGGGGGTCTTCGAGTTCAGCGAGAAATCGGCGGAGGAAGTCATGACTCCTCGCACCCAGATCGTGGCCATCGAGGCCGCTGCCACCGTCGAGACAGCCGCCGACGTGGTCGCGGAGGCCCGGCGCTCCCGCTACCCCGTTTCGGGGGATTCGCTGGATGATATCGTCGGAGTGGTGCACGCCAAGGATATCCTCACCAGCGTCAGACGTTCACCGGGCAGTCCCGTGCGAAGTATCATGCGCGCACCACTCTTCGTGCCCGGCACCAGGGAAGTGGAGGATGTCCTGGCCGACATGAAACGACTCAAGGTGCACCTGGCGCTGGTCCTGGACGAGTATGGGGGAACGGCCGGTCTGGTGACGATGGAGGATCTCCTGGAGGAGATCGTGGGAGAGATCTACGACGAACACGACAAACCCGATGCACCCGTCGCGCAGGTTGGACCGGGGGCCCCATCACTCGAAGGGTCCCTTCCCATTCCGGACTTCAATCACCAGTTCGAAGCCGATCTCGACGACACCGACTACACCACCCTCGGTGGCTATCTCTTCGGACGCCTGGGCAGGCTGCCGGCAAACGGCGACCGCATCAAGACAGACGGATTCCTCTTTGAGATCACCGCGATGGACGGGCGTCGGGTGAAGAGCGTGCGGGTGGTGAGCGAGACGGCGAAGGCGGCAGGGGCTACAGAATAGTCTGTTCGAGAGCGTGACCTGTGCCGACACCATCCGAGGTCCCTCCACGACTGTTCGTCGGAGTCTCGTCCTGCCGCGGCCCGAGCCCATCAGGCATCCCAGATGTTATCAGGGCAGGCGCCCCTCCCTCATGGCCAGGCCGTAGGCCGTCACGGCGACGACCACTGCCGCCTGTTTGAGATCATCGATGGAGGCGCCATCGAACGTATCCATCTCGGTATGAAATCGACCCCATTCCATCGGGTCTTGCACGAAGGAGAACGCCGGGACTCCCGCTTCAGCGAAAGTGATGTCGTCACTCCCCACATAGAACCCGGGCTTCATGCCCACCACCCCCAGATCCGACAACGGCGCCATGATTTCGGCGATCACCCTGGCGGCGGGAGCGTTCTCCTGTTCCCAGATTCCCCGGATCCTTCCGGTTCCTTGGTCGAGATTGAAGTAGACCATCATCCGTTCGAGTTCATCGGCGTGAGCCTTGGCATAGGCGTACGATCCGAAAAGGCCCCTATGGGTGAGCCGCTCCGGTTCCTCCCCACTCCAGAGGCCGACCCGGATCGTGCGCCGCGGACGGGCACCAACGGCGGCCAGGATCCGCATCGCCTCCATCGCAACGACTGAACCCGCCCCGTCGTCGAGCGCGCCCGTGCCACCATGCCAGGAGTCCAGGTGGGCTCCAATCATGACAACCTCGTCCGCGAGATCCGTCCCCGGCAACTCGCCGATCGTGTTGTAGGAGAGGGGGTCTTGCTCGAGCAAACGTGTCCGGAGGTCAAACTCCAAGGTGACCGGTACACCTGCCCGCAGGTTTCGGTACACCAGGGCGTAGTCCGCATCCGCGAGCAGGACCTGCGGGAGTGGCTCGACTCCTCCGACTTCCAGGACTTCGGGTGGGATCTCCTCTCCCAGAATCGACTCGAGCCACCCGAGGGACTCACGGAACCGACTCCGCCGCAGGACACCCCTTGCGCCGAGTCCTGCCAGGCGACGCCTGGACGCAAACTCTCGCCGGAATCTCTGTTCCTCCGCCAGAGCTTCCTCTGGAGTGCGAGGCACCTCGACGGAACGGCGCAGAACTTCTTCGTCGGTCCATCTCAGTGGCATGTCGTTCTCGTAGAAGGGACGATCCCGTTCGGCGGGATCGAGAAGCACCCATGCGCCCCGAACCTGCTCGGCCAGCGGGTCGTCTTCCCCAAGCTCCCCGGTGTCGAGGAACAGGGCGGGCCCGGCCTCAGGGCCGCCCGTCGAGCCTGCCCACGCGACCGAGCGGCCAATCAGGGGCTTCACGAAGGGAGCAGTCATGCGACCCGAATACGCCAGCTCCTCCCATCCGCGCCCGAAGTACCACTCTTCGAGCCGGACCTCACTCAAGCCGTAGGCGCGCATCTTGTCTGCCGCCCACTCGTTGGCCCGGTCCATTGCGGGGGTTCCCGTGAGGCGCGGCCCAATGACGTCCGCCAGATAGCGGAGGTCCTCGGCGATGTGCGAACGGTTCAGGCCCTCCTGCCGAATCGCGCCGATGAGGGATTCGTACTGAGCTCCTTGGGCCGGTAGAGATACTCCGGATGCACCTGCCGCTGGAATTCCCCAGCCGCAGAGCAGAATGAGACTCCCTGCCATTTTGGGGCACCACATGTCGCCTCCCAGTACGCTGGAAGCCCGATCCTACTGCCCTTTTGCGTCCGCGGCTACCCTTTTTGGCCCGGCCGCAGGGCGAGGGTGTGGTCCGTTGACCGGAGGGCGCGTTAGCGCCGGTCGTTGCGAGGGATCTTCGGATGGGGTCGGCGCGCCTAGCGCCCGAGGACAACGGGCCACCCCGAGCCCATCAGGCAGGAGGAACCACCCCGCCCATTTGCTGCTGGTCGGTCAGCTTCGCCGGGAGAGGGTGACCGCCAATTCGATCGCCGCCCGCATGCTCGACGGGTCGGCGATGTCCTGCCCCGCGATGTCCATCGCCGTCCCGTGATCCGGGGAGGTGCGGACGAACGGGAGCCCGAGCGTCACGTTCACCGCCGTCCCGAACGAGGCCACCTTGATCGCCGTCATCCCCACGTCGTGATAGGGGGCGATCACCGCATCGAACTCGCCCTTCAATGCCCGCACGAAGACGGTGTCTGCCGG
The DNA here is from genome assembly GCA_003246755.1 of Gemmatimonadota bacterium. Lineage (GTDB taxonomy): Bacteria > Gemmatimonadota > Gemmatimonadetes > Gemmatimonadales > GWC2-71-9 > SZUA-320. The sequence goes on from QKDC01000095.1 coordinate 7,145, forward strand.
TAAGGGGCCCGCCGCACCCAACCGCTCCGCCGCCGGCGTCAACACGCGCGCTTCTTCATCGCCGAACAACCCTGCCTCTCCAGCATGGGGGTTGAGGGCACAGAGAGCGAGCCTGGGCTCCTCGATCCCAAACCACTCACGCAACCCACGACGCGTGACTTCTCCGGTCTGGACTAGACGCTCCACGGTGAGGAGGGCAGGCACATCGCGGAGTGCCACATGCGTCGTGGCGAGCACGACGCGAAGCCGGTCCGAGGCCAGCATCATGGCGACATCCACGTCTCCCGCGAGATGGGCCAGCCATTCCGTATGTCCGGGGTAGGTGAAACCAGCGAGGTTGAGACCGTGCTTTTCGAGAGGAGCG
>QKDC01000075.1 GCA_003246755.1 Gemmatimonadota bacterium
GGGTATGAACCGCTCCAGCTACTGCTCCAACAGTGAGGTCATTTCCCGCAGAGCGCACGGTTACCAATTGACCGGGGGGGGGCTCGTCCGAGCGCCGTATCTCGATCACACCTGGCCTTATGCGGCGGGCTCGCTCTGTTCAACGGTCGGTGACTTGGTGACATGGTTGCGCGCCCTCCACGGGGGGAAGGTGCTTCCGGCCGCCTCCTATCAGGAGATGATCACTCCGGGTCGATTGAATGACGGTACCAGGGTTCGCTATGCGATGGGGTTGGTCAACATGGCTGACGCCACAGGCCACAGGGTGATCGAACACGGAGGCGGGATCTTCGGTTTCGTCTCCGACACACGCTACTATCCCGCGGAGAATCTCCTCGTGGTCATGCTCGTCAACACGACCGGCAATCTGTCACCAACGGCACTCTCCAACGAGCTGGTGGAGGTACTACTTCCCAGAGTCACTCCCGAGGTGCGCAATTTCACCGGGGATGTGGGGTCATTGGTGGGGACCTACGCGGGGCCTTCGCGGGGCCGCCCGCTGACGGTAACGGTCACGGCCGATGAGGGTACCCTGATGGCCACACCCAGTGGTGGGCGCAAGGCTCCTTTGGCTTGGGTGGAAGGATGGACGTTCCGGATCGGTGCCACCCAACTGCTCACTTTCGAGCGCGATGGGGATAGTGGGCCCGCGGGTGTGTTACGACTGGACGGGGGTGGCAGTCACTACGTCCTGCGTCGATCACAGGACTGACCAAGGGATTCGATCTCCGTGCGGTTTGACCTACACGGCACTTCCACGTTGTGCTGGTGATGTTGTTTGAGAATCACAGGGAGGTACGTCGACGATGTTCCACAAACGGAATCCACCCCCGGGCTCTCGGCCCGGAACCCTGGCCATCTCACCGGATTCGCCACCACCCCGCATTCACGTCTACCAGTACCAGGGTGATGAGCTGGAAGAGCGGGCCATCGATGACGTGGAACAACTTGGGGCTTACGCAACAAGTGAGAAGACCGTGTGGGTGGACGTCCGTGGGGTTGGAGACGAGGCGATCGTTCGTCGAGTAGCCGCCTTGTTCGAGATCGATCCTCTGGCGCTGGAGGATGCCGTCAACATTCCTCAGCGCGCGAAGTCCGAGGCGCGGGAACGACACCAGGTCATCATCGCCCGCTTGCCACTCCTCACCGATGATGGTGATGTGGATTCGCCCCAGGTCTGTCTCCTCGTGGGGCGAGATCATCTCATCACCTTTCAGGAGCGCCCTCTGGGGGCCTTCGACCCGGTTCGGGAGCGGCTGCGGAGCGGAATCGGGCCGATCCGTCACTTGGGTCCCGACTATCTGGCCTACGCGCTCATCGATACGGTGATCGACCGGTACTACCCTGTCGCTGAGGGGTTGTCACATGAGCTCGAGGATCTCGAGGACGAAATCACCGAGCGCTCGACGCCTGAAGCACTCACTCGACTGCATCGTATCCGTCACCAGTTGGTCGTTCTTCGGCGGATCGGCTGGCCTCAACGGGAGGCCATTACCAGCCTGATCCGTGACCAAACTCCCTTCATCACCGATGAAGTGCGGCTCTATCTCCGGGATACTCAGGACCACATCGCTCAGATCATGGAGCTGATCGACTCCTGTCGAGAGATGACCATCAGCTTGATGGATATCCATCTCTCGGCCGTGAGTCACCGGACCAACGAGGTGATGAAGGTGCTGACCATCGTGGCCAGCATCTTCATCCCCCTGACGTTTATTGCCGGGATTTACGGCATGAATTTCGAGTACATGCCCGAACTGCAGCGTCGTTCAGCCTATCCCATTGTGATCGGGGTCATGTTTATCGTGGCTTTCTTGATGCTCGGGATCTTCCGATACCGTGGTTGGATTGGCACACCCCGACGACGGCGTTCGAGCAGAGGGGTGACAGGTCCTGAACGGTGACGATCACCGTCCACACATAATGGAGGGCACCCATGGGTGACCTGCTCAATTTCATAGACACCGCTCAACTCTCCGCGATGCTCGTTGCCTTCGTCCCCAAGTTGATCGCGGCCGGTGTCGTATTCCTCATCTTCTGGGTGCTGTTCCGTGCGACGCAGCGGCCATTGAAGAACGTCCTGCGACGTGCCGGGTTCGTCGATGCGCTGGTCCGGCTCTTCGTCGACAGCCTCTACAAGACGACCATCCTGCTTTTCGGCATCGTGATGGCGGCCAGTCAAGTCGGCATCAACATCGCCGCCGCGCTTACAGGCATCGGTGTCGTCGGTGTTGCGGTGGGTTTCGCAGCTCAGGAAACACTGGCCAACATGATCGCCGGCTTTCTCATCTTCTGGGATCAGCCGTTCAAGATCGGTGACTACATCACCGCCCAGAATCTGTATGGGGAGGTCACCGCAATCACCATGCGAACGACACGGATCCGAACCCAGGAGAACACCTATGTCGTGATCCCGAACAGTCAGATCATCGGTAACCTGCTCGTCAACCACTCGATGTACGGGAAGACCCGGGTGAATGTACCTCTCGGAATTGCCTACAAGGAGAAACTCTCCGAGGCCCGACCCGTTCTCCTCGCCGCGGTCAGGCAAATCGAAGGTGTCCTCGAAGAACCGGGGCCTGCGGTGGTGGCCACTGAACTTGGGGGGTCGAGCGTGGACCTCCAGGTGCGTGTCTGGATCGACGATGCTGCGGAAGAACGACCCATGTTCCATGCTGTGCTCGAAGCCAGCAAAGTGGCGCTCGATGAAGCAGGAATCGAAATCCCGTACCCCCATCTGCAGCTCTTCGTCGAGGATGTGAGGGATCGCGTCTGGGAAAAGGCCGCACGGTTCCCGGGGACCGCAGGGCAGGACCCGTCCAGCTCAATCCGAGTCTGAGTGACTCGGAAAGACCACGCGAACACTTTTGTCCTCGACCTCTTCGATAGACAAGCCAAGGGAGGTGTTTGAGCGGCCGTACTACCGCTCCAATCCGTGCCGCAGGCCAAGTCCTGGCATGTCTGTCGCGAACAAGGTTCCGTGGTCGAGGGTGAGGGTGCCCCGCGCCGGATCATTCGAGAGCGAGAGATGGCCGTCGAGGTCGGCGTAGTGCACGTTCGGTCGCGCCAGTGCGAACTGAAGTCCCGCTGAGATGGCCAGTTCGGATTCATCCATACACCCCACCATCACTTCGAGTCCAGCGGACCGCGCAACGGCATTCACCTGGATCGCTTCGGCGATACCACCGACCTTCATGAGCTTCACGTTGACCATGTCGGCGAGACCGTCACGTGCCAGGGCGAATGCGTCCAGCAGGCCCATGATGCTCTCATCGGCCATCACGGGGAGTGGTATTGCACGGGTTACCTTGGCCAGCAGTTCGGGTTGGTCACGCGGCGTCGGTTGCTCCAGAATCGTGACCCCAACACCTCTCGTGCCCTCAACAAACCGGAGGGCCTGCTCGAGCGTGTAGCCCTGATTGGCATCGAATCTCAATTCGATCCGACTCCCAAATCGCGACCGGAGCGAGGTCAGCCGAGCGATGTCGCTCTCTACTTCCAGGCCGCCCTTGATCTTGAGACAGTGAAAGCCCTGATGCACCCAGTCCTCCGCCCGTTCGAGGGTCTCGGCTTCAGGGAGAATTCCAATCGTGACACTGGTCGCTATTCGGTCACGGAATCCGCCGAGGAGCCGCCAAAGTGGAAGCCCTGCCACCTGACCCAACAGATCGTGGAGTGCCATGTCGGCCGCGGCGACGCCGGAGCGATGTGTCCTGAGGTGAGGCCGCAGAAGTTCCAGGAGCGCAGCCGTTCGCAGAGGATCCTGACCCAAGAGGATTGGTCTCACGACGTCGTCGAGAAACGCCGCCACCCCGTCCGCGGTCTCACCGGTGATCTCGAGGTCTGGAGCCGCGCAGCCGTAGCCGACATGGACCCCGTTGGTCTCGAGTCGGAGAAAGACATTGGTCACCTTGGTGACGGTCTCGTAGGCGATGGTATACGGTTCGGTCAGGACGAGGGTGACCGGCCATGCTTCGAGTCCCGTGATCTGCATCGGCGACTAGTAGCTGCTCGAGTAGATCTCGTCGGGACTCATTTGCTTCAGGTGCTCCACCAACTCTACCAAGTTCCGGATCATCACATCCCAAATCTGCCGGCCTTTGTCCGCCGTGGCCTTCGTCGGGTCACCCATCACCCCAGATGGCGAGATCCGAGCGGTGCGCCCATACCAGGAAATGCTCCGGTGCGAGCTGAAATCGAGATAAGGTGTCGAGAAGCGTGGAATGGCTGCCACAGCCTTTTCCATTTGGACACGGTCTGGCCGGATCGCGAGGACGGTGCTGGTTTCGATCTCACCCGCATGGACATCGTTTGGGGTCTCCACGAGCGCGTCGATATCGTGATCGCTGGTTTCACCGGAGTCGACACTGGTGAATATGCGCGCGTCGCGGTTGATGAGTTGAGCCGCGAAATTCAGAGCTGGACCATTGCCACCATGGCCGTTGATGATGATCAGCTTCTTGATCCCGTGGCGGGCGACGCTCATGCCGACCTCGTGTACCATGCGTGAGAGAGCTTCGGGGCTGACGCTCACCGTCCCGGGGAAGTCCTCGTGATGGTAGGAGACTCCATAGGGGATCAGGGGGAGAACGATTGGTCTTGGCGTCTTACAGGCGGCAGCCACTTGTTCGGCCAAGTAGGCCGCATCGAACGCGTCCGTGTCGAGTGGGAGATGGGGGCCATGTTGCTCGATAGCACCCACCGGCAGCAACGCCAGATCGACCGCAGCAAGGCGTTCCTTGGCCTCCGGCCAGGTCAGGTCTCCAAGGTGAACCGAATCCACTTCGCACCCCTTTCGAGAATCGTTACTCCGCCTCGCCAGCCAGCGGATTGAACGTCGTCCACCGGCCACCGATCCTGCGGACGGCCCCCTCCGCATGTTCCATGAGGATTGGATAGACGGAGGTCGCCACATCCAAAGGTAGATCGTCCCACGGAGGGCGGAGCGCTGTGAACCGGAGCTTCATCACTTCAGGCCTCGCTTTGGGCACCGGGAGACCACTGGCCTCCGAGGTGATCTTACCTCTGCTCCCGAGCAAGTAGGCCAGGTGTTGACTGCCCTCCTCCTCTTGGTGAATGCCTCGGGTCGTGAGTGCCAGAAGACATGCTTCGATTTGGGGCTGTGTGTAACCACAGACACGAGGGTCGAGGTTCATCGCTACCAGCATTCCGACAATCCGTCGGCATTTCTCACACCGCCCACAGGGGTAAACTCGTTCCTCCTCCGAGTGGGTTGCGTGACAGGAGACCTGATGCTCGAAGAGGTCGGGGTATCGCTCCGCCAGGGTTTTCTGAACCAGAATCTCGGAAAGGGAACGGAGCAGAGAGAATTGCCGAACCCCCCATCCCTTCTTTCCGTAGTACCGAGTCAGGGCCTCATCGAAATACCGACTCTGGTCGTAGAGCCCATCGTAATGCGGAATGCCGGAAGCGCGCACCCGACGGCTCGTGTCGTACTCGTCGCCAATCGAGATCCGGCCTATCCGGTGTTGACGTAGTAAAGGAAGGGCCCCAAAGAGGAAGACCGCGACGGTCCAGAGCCGAATCGGGTAGGCATCGGATCGTATGTCTGCGAAATCCTTTCGGACGAATGGCAGGTGCCGCAGGAACCAGTTGAACACGCGGTCACAGTTGGTCCACACTCGCATCGTGCCTGGGTGATGCGCCGCGAGGTGACGATACCCGTTCAGGGCGGAGAGCCAGTGGCGGCCCGACTCGTTGACGAAAACGGGGTAGGTCTCCCTCCCGATCTCTCGAAGAAGCCCGAACGTGAGCAGGCTCTCCTTGCCCCCACTGGAAAGCACAGCATGGCGCTTCCCATCTCGCGGCCACGCTCCCCCGGAGGGAATCGGGGTGGCCGGCCCCTGGAAACGGAGTCGTGCCCATGAGTAGCGTGGCCGTCTCACCACAGGGAGAGTGGCGGCCTGCCCCCGAAGGAAAGGGTTCGGTTCGAGAAACTTCTTGACGGTGATCTCGCGAGCGGTGTTCTCAGTCATCTCACGCAGAAATTTTCGGTCCGTCGCATCGTAAAGCCCGCGGAACCGAATCTCCTCGCAGAACAGCCCATAGTTGAGGGCCACTTGAGCAACGATCATTGAAGCCAGGTTCCGAGAGACCGGATCATCTGGGTCGAACACCTGCTGTTCATAGCGATAGACGAGATCGATGCTTGATGTACCGTGATCGCCGACCAGTGTGTAAATCGCTACCACTCGACTCGGTTCAACCTGGACCCGACCCACCTCGAGGCACCGGACGACACGGATGCAGGACCAAGGATCGTCGAGGAAAGGTTCAGAAGGTGCCACGGGCAGTGCCACAGTGGATCAAGCACCTCGGGCCGCATCTGGCGCACCAGGTGCAGCGGATGGGGAGGGGGAGGGAGAGGGGAAATGCGAACGTATGGCCTCCACAATGGGACCGACTCCCTCTTTGAGGGGGGCACAGGTGGGCAATCCCGTCTCGGCTTGGATGCGTCGAGTGGCCTCCTCGATCTCCGGATCGGTCATTGTCTCGTGGTTCAGTGCCACACTGACGACGGGCTTGCCGCTCAAGAGTTCGGTGACTTGGATCTGGAGCGCCAGAGGGTGAAGGGGATATCCCGGAAACCCGTCATACTCCACGCGCGCCGGGGCATGTTGCATGACAATCACGTCGGGCCGTGCCGCGGCGAGAATCTCGTGGCCGCCCGGATACGCCGGGTTCATCAGGCTTCCCTGACCTTCGATCACGATCGCCGCCGGCTTCGCCTCGTGCCACGCGCGCCACACGGCATGCTCGATCTCCCCGGCCACAAAGTCGTTGATGAGCGAGTCCAGGATGATGGAGAATCTGGCGCCCTGGAGCCAGGCTGTTTGCCCGGTGCCCACGAGTTCGGTGGTGAACCCTTCACGCAGCAATGCATCCACGAGCATCCAGGCCGTCGTACGTTTCCCGATGGCGCTATCGGTGCCCAGTATTGCGATCTTGAGAGAGTCGACCTCCTCGATCGTTCCGCTGAAGAAGTGAAGCATGCTCCGATCGGGTGGTTTGCGGACGTCTCGGATGGTGACACCGTTCGCTTCGGCCATTCGTGCCAGCTCGGGATCCTCACTCAAGAAATCGTGTAGTCCTGAGTCAACGTTCAGGCGTTGCGAGAGAGCGAGCTTGATTTCTGCTCGCGCCTCGGGTGGAAGTCTGCCGCCGTCAGGTGCGAGGCCAATCACCAAGTGCGTGGGCGATCCCGCGAGCTTGGCCGTCGCTTCGATCGCCGCGCCGACGGATGGGTGGATGGGAATTCCGGACATCCGACCGTCGAGCACTTCCCCTGCATCGGCGCCGGCGTGTCGTCGATCCACAACGGATAGCACCGTGTACCGTTTCGTGCGCCGCACGAGTCCGTGCGCGGTC
>QKDC01000189.1 GCA_003246755.1 Gemmatimonadota bacterium
AGGGTTCGGGAAACACGAAGGGCCAGGTGAAGACACCTGGCCCTTCTGCGTGAGCGGTACGAGTCCGCTCAGGGAATCAGTGCGGACGACTTCGGAATCACGGCTTTTCCGAGCTGATTCGTATCGGTCCCAAACCAGATCGACCGAGTCTTCGTGTCCCACACCATGTGGCGGACGGTACCGCCTCCGCTGGGCAGAATGGGGCTGGATGAAAAGAACCTCTCCGTCTTGGGATCGAAGCCCACGAGGTTGTTGGGCTTGGGACCGGTTTCCACGAACCAGATCCGGTTTTCATCATCCATCGTCATGGCATAAGGGAGCGCACTCGCCCCGGACGGCATCGCGAATTCCCTGACCTCGCCGGTCTTGGGATCGAGGCGTCCGAGGTATCCGCGGGAGTAATCGCCGTACCAAATCATGCCGTCAGGCGTGCGGGCCATCCTCCGGGGGCGGGCCCGCTCGGCGGGCAGATCGAACTCCTTCAACTCAAAAGTCTTCGGGTCGATCGTGCCCATCCGGTTGGTTCCGAATTCACAAAACCACGGTCGCCCGTTCTCATCGACTACCAGACCGTACGGCCGGGCCCTTTCCCTCGTCATCTTCACCAGGCGAATCTCGCCCGTGGTCATCGCGAGGTGCCCGACCATGTTGCCGCCCTGGACCGTGAACCAGATCCCACCCTTGCCGTCAAACATCAAGGTATGGGGATCGCTGGCCCCCGGATCCGGCATCGGGTACTTGGTGACCTTCCCGGTACTGGGGTCGAGTTTGCCGATGTGCGCCGCGCGGTTACCCGCATACCACACCATCCCGTCGTCGTTGACGATCAAGTTGTGTGGATGCACGCCCTCATCGATCTCGAATTGCTTGAACTTGGCCGAACCCGGATCGAAGACTGCGATGTAGTTCCCAGCCTGCCCGACGAAGAACACCTGGCCGTTCGGGGCCACGTAGGGATCTCTCGGACGACTGCCCTCCCAGGGCACCTCCCACTCAGTGATGCGTACGGTATCTGCGGGGGCGGTGACCGTCGCGGTCACGGCCAGAGCGAGGGTAATGAGCATCAAGTCCTCCAGGGCTCGATCGGGTCGGTCGATATTGGTCGAATGTAGCGGCCGGCGCTAGGGAGCGGTATCTTGGCCCCGACCCCGGGGCGGGCCGCCCTCGTGGGTGTCTATCCCCTGCCTACGTAGGACCTTCGCATAACGTTGGAGGATCGATGCGGACCCGAGCGATGTGGCTGACCCTCATTCTGATGACCCCCGTTGCCTGCCAGTCTCAGTCCGCGGACCTCGTCGTGCTCGACGCAGTGATCTACACCGCCAGCGATGCACAACCGACCGCCGAAGCCGTAGCGGTCAGTGCCGGCAAGGTGGTTTTCGTCGGATCCTCTGCCGACGCTCAGGCCTATGTTGGGGACAACACCGACGTGATCCGTCTTGGAGGACAGGCCCTCTTCCCGGGCTTCGTGGACTCCCATGCGCATCTCTCAGGGGTTGGCTCACGTGAGTTGACCCTCAACCTCGAAGGGAGTCTCAGTATTGAGACCCTCCTGGCCAGGCTCAAAGAACGTGTGGATCTCGCCGCACCGGGTGAATGGGTCACCGGACGCGGGTGGATCGAGACCCATTGGGTTCCCCGCCGCTTCCCCACTCGGCAGGATCTCGATCGCGTCTCACCGGACAACCCGGTGCTGCTCGGGCGGTCTGACGGACATGCTGCTGTGGCCAACTCGGCCGCGCTTCGCATCGCGGGAATCACCCGCGAAACTCAACCACCCCCCGGGGGCGACATTCTCAAGGATGCCTCGGGTGAGCCGACAGGGATGTTGATTGACGCGGCCCGTGGCTTGGTGGGAAGGCATGTGCCTGATGTAACCGAAGCCGACCTGGAACGCGCGATCGAAGTCGGGGCGGAGCGTGAAGTGCGATACGGATGGACCCAGGTCCAGGACGCCGGTGGCAGTTGGCAGGAAGTGGCTCGGATGCGGAAACTCTACGGTGAAGGCCGCATCCAGCTCCGAATCTACAAGACGGTGAATGGTCCGAGTGCATCGGCGGATTCACTGCTCGCGCACGGTGCGAGTGTCGATGAGTTCAACGGGCTCTTCACCCACAGAACCATCAAGGTCGTGATGGATGGAGCCCTGGGCTCCCGCGGTGCGCTCCTGCTTGCGCCCTACAGCGACGCTCCGGAAACCCATGGTCTACTGACCACCGACCTCGAACGATTGCGCCCGATGATGGCAGAGGCGCTGCGGAAGGGCATTCAGGTGGAGGCCCATGCCATTGGTGACAGTGCCAATCGTCTGCTCCTCAATCTCATCGAGGAAGCACAGGCCGCAGTGCCGGTCTCCGAGCGGGTCGTTGCCGACCCACGGTGGCGCGACGAGCACACTCAGATTGTCGATCCTGCCGACTTGCCACGGTTCAAGCAACTCGGCGTGATCCCTTCGATGCAGGCGTCCCATGCCATCGGCGATCTGCACTTCGCGCCGAGCCGGCTGGGTGAGGACCGGCTGGTTGGAGGCTATGCCTGGCAAACGCTCTTGCGGGATGGCAATCTCATCGCCGGTGGCTCCGATGCTCCGGTGGAACGAGGCGAACCGTTGATCGAGTTCTATGCCTCGGTGGCCCGGCGGGACACCACGGGATTCCAGGGACCCAATTGGCGCCCCGAGGAAGCGATGACCCGTGATCAGGCCTTGAAGAGTCTCACCATCTGGCCCGCGTATGCCGCTTTCGAAGAGGATCGACGGGGTTCGATCGAGGTTGGCAAGTGGGCCGACTTTACGGTCTTCTCGGCCGACATCATGACGATTCCCGAGGAGCAGATTCTCAAAGCGCACAACGTCATGACCGTGATCAACGGCAAGGTGGTCTACCGCGAGGAATGACGCTGGGGGTCAGCGGATGTTCCACCCGTTGACCGGACCGCCGTGGAAGAAGCGCTCAGGGGTCATGACGCCGTCACGTTTGAAGACCATCCCATCTTTCATGACGAACCGGACATCCCGGAGGGCATCGATCTGCTCGAGAGGGTTCCCGCGGACCGCGATCAAGTCGGCAATGAGTCCTGGTTTGATCGGGCCACGGGATGCCATGGTCTCGCTGACCCGGAATCCGTTGATGGTCATGGCCCTGAGGATATCGGCGTTGGGGATGCCTGCAGCTTTCCAGGTTTCGATGAATTCGATGGCCACCTCCCCGCGATGCTTGCCGGGTACGTAATAGTCGGCGTCGGTTGAGAAGGTCAGCGGGACCTTGTTCTCCCATGCGTTCCGAAGCCTGGAGACCGTGGCGGCATAGCGCTCTGGAGTCGTGTGGCCGGTGAGTGAGATCGGGGTTTCCGTTCCCGCGCGCCAGATACCCTTCTCAGCCATGAGCTTGTGCATTTCGTCGGTGAGACCCCGATCGTGTGCGATCGACCAGATGCCCGCGTCGATCGCTCGGCGGGCTCCCTCAACCGTCTGCACGTGTCCCTCCACTTTCATGCCGATCTTCGCTGCCTCGGAGATGAAGAGGCGGATCTCCTCCGTTGAGTAGCCCCACGGCTTGCAATCAACGCAAATCTTGATGACTCGGGCACCGAAAAGTGCATTCTGTCGCACGGCCTTGATGATCTCATCGGGGGTGTCGGCGTCGAGGTATTCGGGATAGACGATGCCCTTGTCCAAGGCCATTTCGGGCGTCGGCCAGAATTGACCGCCCATGCCGCCGATGATCAATCCGGAGTTGATGATCGTGGGACCAGGGATCCACCCCTGCTCGATGGCGATACGGAGTGCTGCATCGGCGTAGTTGGCATTGTTCCCCATATCCCTGACGATGGTGAACCCCGAGGTCAGCATCTGGATGCCATTCGACACCGCCTGGATTGCCCGGAGTGGTGTGCTCTCCATCACGTAGGTGAGGTAGTAGACGTTGTTTTCGGGGACCTGCTTGTAGGTGAGGGCCAGATGGTTGTGCGCATCCACCAAACCAGGGAGAACGGTCAGGTCGGAGAGGTCGATCACTTCGGCCCCTCGCGGAATTGTCAGACCCTGGCCTATCGCGGCGAACTTCCCATCCTCAACCAGGATGATCTGGTTGGTGCTTACCGTTCCTGTTTCGGGGTCGATCAGTCGCCCCGCCCGAATGGCGGTCACCTGCGAGGCGAGAGGAGTAGAAACCGCGACGAGAAGGAGGATCTGAAAGAGGGCTCGGTATCGGGTGACAATCTGCATTTTGACCCCTCGAAGGTTGGATGGAGACATCTGTCAGGGCGATGCGACGCCTGACCTTGGGCTGTTTGCGGCTGGTCGCCCGTGGCGGACGTGAACTGGAACCTCGCGGACATTCCACACGAGTCCCACGGCATCAAGAAACCGAATGAGCCAATAGTTCGGGTCCCACTCCCACCAGAAGAACCCGGCGCGGGCGGTTCCCGGGTAATAGTGGTGGTTGTTATGCCACCCCTCTCCGAAGGTGAGAATCGCGATCAGGAAGTTGTTGCGCGATGTGTCCCGAGTCGGGTACCGTCGGCTGCCCCACCGATGACAGACGTAGTTGACGGAACTGGTCAGGTTGAGCAGCAGAGCGACTGCCAGGAGATACCCGACAGCCATTCTGGAAAACCCACCGACATAGAAGAACCCAGCCGCGATGGCGAGACCTGGAATGACAAACAGACGATGGAGCCACAGCAGTTCGGGGAACCTCACCAGGTCTTTCGTCGCGGCTCGCACCTGGGCGGGAGTGAGGCCGTCATCCACGAGGCTGCCGTACCAACACGCCCAGAATCCATCCAGGGGAGTATGAACGTCGTCCTCGGTGTCTGAGAACCGATGGTGGATCCGATGTTTTCCAGCGAAACCGATCGGGTCGCTGAACGTCGCGCAGGTGGCCAGACCCAGGAGGAACTGAAAGGGCCGACTCGTACGGAATGCGTGGTGCGCGAAGTAGCGGTGTAGACCGGTACCCACGGCGAGGGCTAGGAATGGGAACACGACTGCCAGAGTCCACCAATCGGCCGGGCGCGTGCCTCGTACGATGGCCACCACCGGGAGAGTGTGTACCGCCAAGAGAAAGAGCACTGCCGGAGCCCGTTGGATCGGAGTCTTGACCCCCCCCTCACGGGGGACCAAGGAGATGGATTCGCCCCGCGACGTACCTGACTGCGTCATACGGCTGCTTGTCGCCGGTATCGGGTATCGAGCAAATCCTCGGCGATCGTTTCGTTGAGGTGACCGGCCATGTTGGTGACCTGTGTCGGTTGGAAATATCCCTCATACTGGGCTGCGATCGGGAACCGGGGGGTGTACACGACATCCAGGCGATCGGTCGTGCTGATGTGAGTCCTCCGGGGTCTCCCTTTGAGCAGGTACCGGGTGTTGGAGAGGGCCTGGGGCGACATGATGCTCCCGAGGGTGAGCCACGATACGGCTTTTTGGGTTGCGCTCAGGTGCTTCCGGTAGCGCCTCAACATGCGGATCTGGTGCCTCAGGAAGGGCCCACGATGCCCCCGAAGGTTCTTCCCATTGCGGAGGAATCCTGCTGCGGTCTCCACACTGTCCAGCGGTTGCAGGGAGAGGGTCGACCCCTCCAGGTCGCGGATCTTGGTGCCTGGGAGGATGAGACCCCGGTCCCACACCTCATGAAAGAGCGGTGTGCCTGGAAAGGGAATCGCACTGAAGATGAAGTTGGGGGCGGGAATCGCCGGTTCGTCGGCGATGGCGAGGAGCTCGCGGTGCATCTCCTCCACCGACCGCGACGTCGGGTCGAATACTAGCCCGTACTGAAATAGTATCCCCGCTTCCAGGCAGCGTCGGATGAGGTCGACCTGTGACTGTCGGACGTTTTGGGCCTTGTTCATCTTTCGGAGCCAGATCTCGTCGAACGATTCCACCCCAATCAGCAACGAGATACATCCGGACTCCTGCGCCAGCGCAAGATTCTCGTCATCCCACATGAAGGCGTCCGTGACGAACCCTGCCCAGTACTGGAAGTGTCCCGCCTCCCGCATCTCCTTGAGCACCGCCACCCGATCACGGAAGCTCTGCCGGTCGGGGCCTGCAAACTGGTTATCGGCGATGTGGATCAGTCGCCGCCGTCCGAGGGCTACGATTTGTTGCCGTAGAAACTCTGCTCCATGCACCTGGTATGGTCGTCCGTCTGCGGTGAGCGTGCAGAAGCTGCATCGGAAATTGCAGTTGCGACTGGACTCGACGTAACCGATCCAGGGACCAAGCCAGTCGGCGAGATCGTACCGCGGGCGCATCTGCTCTGCGACGTACTCCGGTCCGAGCGCTTCGCGGATGATCTCGCGGATATCCTCCACGTCCCCGGTCGTCGTGTAATCGAACAGCCCACTGGCATACCGCCGCAGGGACCGAACGGCCAGTCCGCCTGCGACGGTAATGACCCTCGGATTGCGTGTCCGCGCATAAGCGGAAATGTGAAGCATCCGGTCGAACGCCGGTGTGAGACCACAGAAGACGATCACGTCCGGCCAAGAGAGCCAATCGGGTCGGAATACTTCCAGAAACCCGTGCGACACCTCGTTGTGGAGGCGGATCTCACACCGATCTGCCGCAAACCATCCCGCCAGGTGAATCGGCGCGAGCGGCATCGGCATCTCATTCTTGAGTTGCAGGGGCTCTCGCGTTTCCGGAAAGTAGCAATTGACGATCAGCACCCGTGGCCGGCGGGTTGTAGGCATCGAAGGTGTCTCCGTGGGGGCTCACGATAATACCCCGTGCGTCCGGCCCCGCAAGAACAGTGGCGAGTAGTTCTCCCGGACAGTATGGTTCGGCCTGACCCAACTCGGACGCCACACATGCCCTTCGGAAGCCGTTGCTCGTCCCTGTCGATGGTGACCGGTCTCGCAGCTGCGCTGCTCTGGTTTCCCCCTCAAGTCGTGGCACAAGCGGATGAAAGCGGGCTTCGGGCCACGGTCGAGCGATTCACTTCAGATCGAGCCGTTCTTCGCCGTCGCTACGACGCACCGTATTCCCGCGAACGCCGACAGCGATTTCGGCAGTTCTACCAGGAGTGGCAGGGACGGATTGCCGAACTCGACCAAGGGAGCCTCGACCGGGAAGGCCAGGTCGATCGGATCCTGCTGGCGAATCAGGTCACCTATGAACGGTCGCTGTTGGATCGCGAGAAACGGCTCTGGGATGAAATGCTGCCTCTCATGCCGTTCGCTCCCCGCCTACTGGAACTCCACGAAGCACGCCGCCGTCTCGAACCACTCGATCCGAGGGCAGCTGCCCTCGCGATGGACTCGGTCGCCAAACTCATCGAACGAACCCAGCGGGAACTCGGCACCGAGGGGGCAGCTCCGCCGTCCAAGATCGTTGCCTGGCGGACCGCAGAGACCCTGAGGGACATCCGCGAAACCCTCCAGCGGTGGAATCGGTTCTCTGCCGGCTAT
>QKDC01000153.1 GCA_003246755.1 Gemmatimonadota bacterium
GTCGGTCAGGGCGATCCCGCCTGCCCCGCTGATCGCTCCAATGGCTTCAAACGATTTGGCGCGGGCACGCCAATCGACATAGTTGCCGGGCGAGACCACGTTCCGTTGATTGCCCGTCGGGGTTGTTTCCCAGAGACGTACGAGTGATTCAGGTTGTCCGTAGGGGAGAGGGCGCAGCAGCACCGCGTTGATGACACTAAAAATAGAGGTCGTCGCGCCGATTCCCATCGCCAGTGTCAACACAACCACCGCCGTGAACCCGGGGTTCTTTCGCAGCATTCGGAAGGCGAGTTGCACGTCGCGCCCTACCTCAAACAGCAATTCGGCCCAGGCGTGACGTCGTACCCGGCGCTCTCCGATTTCCCGGCAGGCACGCCTCGCCGCTGCCACGTCGCCGAACTCCTCCAAGGCGCGCTTTCGTGCCGCAGGGGGCGGAAGTCCCTCGCGCTGGTAACGTGCCGTCAGCTGTTCGACGTGGAACTCCAATTCGTCATCGATATCTGCGGTCACGTTCGGACCCCAGAATCGGAGATACCGTCGCCAGATGGGTGAAGGTGCCATGGCTCGATCAGGCGGGCTGTTGAATAGGGGCTAGGACTTTGGCCATCATGGAGGTGTAGCGCAACCAGACGGCGGATTCCTGGCGCAGTTCGTGCCTCCCCGACGCGGTGAGACGATAGAACTTGGCCCGCCGGTTGTTTTCGGAGAGCCCCCACTCTGCTTCCACCAGGCCGCGTGCCTCCATCCGGTGGAGCGCGGGGTAGAGGGCGGCGTCCTCCAGACGAAGATCCCCTTCCGTCCGCTGGCGGAGCCAGTCGAGAATACCGTAGCCGTGCATGGGGCCCGCAGAGAGTGCCCGCAGGACCAGCAGGTCCAGGGTCCCTTGGATCAACTCGACCTTGCCGCGCATCGACCCCTCCACTAAAAGATTTAGTGGAAGGTGCACCCACTCCACTAAACCGTCAAGGGGAAGCGCTCGTCTGGGATGATGGCTGTCGCTTCGATTTCGAGTTTGGCGGCTTCTTCCACGAGGCCGCTCACGACGATGACACTCATGGCCGGGAAGTGGGTTCCCATGACGGAGCGGTAGGCGTGGCCCAGTTGTGACTGGTTCGCCAAGTACTCATCGCGGCTCGTAACGAACCACGTGAGGCGGACGATATGCTGAGCGCCCGCTCCCGCCTCCTTCAGCACGGTGAGGATATTCTTGAGTGCCTGCTCCACTTGCCCAATGAAGTCATCCGTTTCGAATCGTTGCTCGGCCGGGTTCCATCCAATCATCCCTGAAAGCGCAACCACCTGGCCTCGAGCCATGATCCCGTTCGTGTACCCTCGCGGTCGTTTCCACTCAGCCGGCTGCAGCATCCGGAATCCACCCGCATCAGCTTCGGCCGTCATTGGGAGCCTCCATCGGTGGATTCCCTGGTTTTTTCTTCGCGCAAGACATACCGCTGGAGCTTACCGGTCGCCGTGCGAGGCAGGCTGGTCCGGAACTCAATGGCACGCGGATACTTGTAAGGAGCGATCGTCCGCTTCACGAAGTCTTGGAGCTCGTGAGTCAGCTCGTCCGACGGTGTGATACCATTGCGGAGGCCGACATACGCCTTGACGATCTGTCCGCGATCGGCGTCGGGAACACCGATCACGGCACATTCCCTGACTGCATCGTGCATCAGTAATGCCGCTTCGACTTCGGGTCCGGCGATGTTGTATCCCGCGGAGATGATCATATCGTCGGTGCGAGCCTGGTGGACGAAGTACCCGTCTTCGTCGACGAGGTAGGCATCACCGGTGAGGTTCCAGCCCTCCTGCACGTACTCCGTTTGACGAGGGTCAGCCAGATAACGGCATCCCGTGGGGCCCTTGACCGCCAACCGACCCACGACGCCGGGCGGTACCGGTTCGCCGGTCGGATCCAGGACGCAGGCTCGATATCCCGGGATGGGCTTCCCTGTCGCTCCGGGCTTCGCCTCGGTTTCATCCGCTGAGATGAAGATGTGTAACATTTCCGTTGCACCGATCCCGTCAATCAGCTCGATACCGGTCGTTTCCCGCCACAACTGGCGGGTAGCTGCGGGGAGTGCCTCCCCGGCCGAAACACACTTGCGAAGGGTCGCGAGATCGCCACGCTCGGGGCGGTCGGCCATCATGCGGTACGCTGTCGGAGACGTAAAACACACCGTCGCCCCAAACTCCCGGATGGCGGTCCTCAGTAATTCCGGTGACCCTCGCTCGAGCAACACGCCCGAAGCGCCGATCCGCATCGGAAAGAGTACCAATCCTCCCAGCCCGAAGGTGAACGCCAATGGAGGGCTGCCAATGAAGATGTCGTCGGCGGACGCCCTGAGCACGTACTTGGCAAATGTGTCACAGATCGCGAGGACGTCGCGATGAAAGTGCATACATCCCTTCGGCGTTCCGGTTGTGCCTGAGGTGAACGCGATGAGCGCGACATCCTCGGCGCTCGTGATGACAGCCTCGAACGTGGGAGAGCGCTTGGCCATCCGTGCTTCGAGTCCCTGGCTCTCATCGGTCCCCAAGGGACATGGGTAGGAAAGTGTTGGGCAGCCCGGTAGCGCCTTTTCCAATTCGGCCGCGAGCCGAGCGTCAAGCAGGGCGTGAGTAATCTGTGCCTTGTTGATCACCTCGGTGAGTTCCTTCGCCCGTGCGACCGGCATACTAGCTACAACGATCCCTCCCGCCTTGAGGATGGCGAACCAACAGGCGACAGTCATGGGCGCGTTGAAGCCGTGGAGCAACACCCGGTTGCCTGGTACCAACCGAAGGTCTTCCACCAGAACTCCCGCGATCTGATTGGCGCGGTGGTACAGGTCGAGGTAGGTCCAGCTCGTGCTCGCGTCCTTGAAGGCCACGCGGTCACCCCAACCCCTTTCGATCGCCTCGTCGAGTAGCACCGCGGCACAGTTGAGTCGTTCCGGGTATTGGAGCTCGGGGAGATCGAAGAGGAAGTCGGGCTGGAACGTGGTCGGTGGCAGGTTGTCGGCCGCGAACGTATCGACGTGTGCAGTGTAGGGGGCCTGCGATCTCACTCCACGTCACCTGGAGGTGTGTGCGCGTCGGCATGCGACCGCAAGACTTCCCGGGCGATGATCAGTCGCTGCACTTCGCTCGCTCCTTCATAAATTCGGAGCGACCTGATCTCACGGTACAGTGATTCGACCACTTGTCCACGGGTCACGCCGAGTCCCCCAAAGAGTTGCACGGCGGAGTCGATGACGCGCTGTGCTTCTTCGGTAGCCGTCAGTTTGGCCATCGCGGCTTCCCGTGTGACGCGTCGTCCCCGATCGCGCAGCCACGCGGCTCGGTACGTCAGTAATGCGCTGGCGTCGATTGCGGTCGCCATATCCGCCAGCTTCGCTTTGGTGAGTTGGAAGTCGGCAAGTGTTCGGCCGAACATCTCGCGGGACGTGACATGGGTCAGGGTTTCGTTCAAGGCACGTCGAGCAAAACCGATCGCGGCGGCGGCGACCGATGTGCGGAACAGATCGAGCGTGTCCATGGCGATGGAGAAGCCTTGGCCAAGGGCTCCGAGTTGTTGGGCTTGAGGCACCCTACAGTCCCGGAACGCCAACGTGGCCAACGGATGAGGTGCTATCACCTCGATCCGTTCGGTGACCTCGAGGCCGGGCGTGTCGGCGTCGACGATGAAAGCGCTAATGCCATCCGATCCCGTTCCCTCGGTCGTGCGAGCGAACACCGTGTAGAAATCGGCTATCCCGCCATTCGAGATCCAGGTCTTGGTTCCAGTGAGGACGTAGTCAGCCCCATCGAGACGAGCGAAGCATCGGAGGGCCGCAGCGTCGGAACCGGCCTCGGGTTCCGAGAGGGCAAAAGCAGGAATGAGCCTGCCTTGGCCAACACCCGGCAAGTATCGGCTCCTTTGATTGTCCGAGCCGAACAGCGTGATGGCACCCGATCCCAATCCCTGCATGGCGAAGGAGAAATCGGCCAGCCCGGAATGCCGAGCCAGGGTTTCGCGGATGAGACAGATCGCCCGCGCATCGATCTTATCACTGAGACCACCAACCGCTGGTCCACCGATCGCGTGCTGGAGCCATCCACCCTGACCCAGGGCTTTGACCAACGATCGACAGGCAGCGTCAGTATCGGTGGTGTCCAGCGCAGCGAGGTTTGCCCCGGCCCACGACTCGAGCGCGTCAACCAGTCCGCGGTGGTAATCGTCGAAAAAGGGCCAGTCGAGACTCATCAGTTGCCTTCGAACGATGGTTCGCGCTTCGCGGCAAAAGCCTCGTAGGCTCGTCGGAAGTCCTGTGTCGTCATACACTCCGCCTGCGCCTTTGCTTCCGCGTCGATGGCGTCGTCGATGCTCATGTTCCACTCGCGGTGCAGCATGGTCTTGGTTACGGCGTGGGCCACGGTGGGCCCGTCGGCCAAACTCCTGGCCCACGTGTGGGACAGCTTGGCGAGTGCCTCGGGGGCTGCCAGCTTGTTGAAGAACCCCCACCGCTCTGCCTCTTCTCCCGTCATGGTGCGGCCGGTGTACAGTAACTCGGCGGCGCGACCCTGCCCGATGACCCGCGGCAGCAGTGCGCAGGCCCCCATATCGCACCCCGCCAGCCCAACACGCACGAACAGGAAGGCGACCTTGCTCCGGGTGGTTCCGATGCGAAGGTCCGAGGCGAGTGCGATGGCGGCACCGGCCCCGACGCACACCCCGTCGATGGCGGCGACGATTGGCTGGGGGCAGGCCCGCATCGCCTTGATCAGGTCGCCGGTCATCGTGGTGAATTCGAGCAGACCCGCGTCGTCCATCGAGGTCAGGGGTCCGATGATCTCATGGACGTCACCTCCCGAACTGAAGTTTCCCCCTGCACCGGTCACCACGACGGCCTTCACGTCGGTTGCCTTCCGCATGGCACCGAACAGGTCTCGAAGTTCGGCGTAGCTCTCGAAGGTGAGCGGATTCTTCCGCTCGGGGCGGTTGAGCGTCACCGTTGCAACACGATCATCGAGTGCAAACAGGAAGTTCCTTGCCTCGTAGCCCGCCAACTCGGTACTCTTGCCCCTCGACCGCTTCTCGGACTGCGTCATTCCGGTTCCTCGGCAGACCCAAAGGTGATCGTACGCCCCGTGATTCCTTCGGAACCAGGGAGGCAGAGCCAGAGCACCTTCTCGGCGACTTCCTCGGGCGCGAGGATCCTCCCGCCCGGGCTCTGAGCCTCTAATTCCGCACGGGCCTCTTCCATAGTCCGATCCGTTCGAGTCACGATGTTGTCCAGGGCTTGCTGCACCATGTCGGTGTCGGTGTAGCCGGGGCACACCGCGTTCACCGTCACATTGCACTCGGCCAACTCCGCAGCAAGTGCCTTGGTGAATCCGACAACGCCATGCTTGGCGGCACAGTAGGCCGTGAGATAGGCAAAACCCTCGAGGCCTGCCGTACTGGCCACGTTGACGATTCGTCCCCACCCCCCTTCGATCATGCTGGGAAGAGCAGTCCGCGAACAGAGAAAGGTCCCCGTCAGGTTGACGTCGAGTATCTGGCGCCACCGCTCGAGTGTCGTCCGGCCCAATCGATCGCTGGCCGCAACGCCCGCATTGTTGACGAGGATGGTGACCGGCCCCAAGGCCTCGGCTGCGCTTCGGAATGCACCGGCCACCGCGGCTTCGTCACCCACGTCAGCCGGGGCAATGTGGGTTTCGGTGTGACTGCGAAGGGTCTCCGCATGGCGGTCCAGTTTTTCGCGGTTTCGGCCCAGCAGGGTGATCCCGGCACCTGCCCTGGCAAGCGCCGTCGCCACCGCCGCACCGATCCCGCTGCCTCCCCCGGTGACGAGGGCATGTCGGCCTGTCAGCTGGTTCTCCGTCATCGGTTTCCCATTCTCATGGCCTGGCGCCCAATTGGGCCTCTTGGATCGCCTTCTCCCGGGCGAGGTTCCGCTCGAGTTGCGCCTTGCCGGTCAGGTACTGCTTGGGCCACCATGAATCACCGTAACCCAAGAGTGCGGCCTGGTGAAGTGTCCATGCGGGGTCGGCCAAGTGTGGTCTCGCGAGGGCGCAGAGATCCGCCCTCCCCGCAGTGATGATGCTGTTGACGTGGTCCGCCTCGTAGATGGCACCCACGGCCATGGTGGCAATGCCGACGTCGTTGCGGATCCGATCGGAGAATGGTGTCTGGTACATCCGACCGTAGATCGGTTTGGCCATTCGAGTCGTTTGGCCGCTCGACACGTCGATCAGGTCCACTCCCACCGCTTTGAATCGCCGAGCCATCTCGACAGCATCATCGGGCGTGTTGCCTCCCGGCGCCCAATCGTGTGCCGAGATCCGCACGCTCATGGGGAGATGGGCCGGCCATATCGCCCGGAGAGCGGAGAAGACTTCGAGGGGATACCGCATCCTGCTGGCCAGGTCGCCACCGTACTCGTCGGTCCGCTGGTTCGTGAGAGGACACAAGAAGGCGGAAAGGAGATAGCCATGCGCACAGTGGAGCTCCAGCCAATCGAACCCGGCCTCCATTCCCATCTCTGCCGCTCGCACGAACTCATCCCGAACGGTGTCCATGTCAACGCGGGTCATCTCTCGTGGCACTTGGTTCCGTGGCCCGTAGGGAATCGGCGAGGGGGCGATTAGCGGCCAGTTCCCCTCAGCCAGAGGTTCATCGACCGCCTCCCAGCCCAATTGGGTACTGCCCTTGGGGCCTGAGTGTCCGAGTTGGAGCGCGATCTTCGCCTCGGAGTGCAAATGGACGAACTCCACAATGCGGCGCCATCCGGTCAGGTGTTCGCTCTTGTACATCCCCGCGCACCCAGGGCTGATCCGCGCCTCTGGGGAAGGACAGGTCATTTCCGTGAACACCAGTGATGCGCCACCCAGAGCGCGTGCGCCGAGATGAACCAGGTGGAAGTCATTCGGGGTGCCATCGACGGCGGAGTACATGTCCATCGGGGAGACGACCACACGATTCGCGAGAGTCACCTCCCGGAGAGTGAATGGCGTGAACATCGGCGGTCTTGGCTTCGCTGGGATTCCCGAGGTGCCGGCAAACCAGGCCTCTACGCCTTCGAGGTAATCCTTGTCCCGTAAACGCAGGTTCTCGTGGGAAATCCGTTGTGAGCGAGTCAGTAAGCCATAGGCGAACTGTTCGGCCTCAAAAGCCGTGTAGCGCTTTACGTTCTCGAACCACTCCGTACTGTTGCGAGCGGCGTTCTGAATCTTCAGTACCTCAACGCTGCGCTCGGCTTCGTAGCTCTGGAGGGCTGCCTCGAGGTCGTCAGGGTGATCCTTCAGAGCGCGGGCGAGGCCGATTCCATCTTCGAGGGCGAGTTTGGTCCCACTGCCGATGGTAAAGTGCGCGGTATGGGCCGCGTCTCCCATGAGGACGATGGGGACCCGTTTGCCCTCATGCGCATTCCAGTGCACCCATGTCTCGCAGACCACGCGTTGGAAGCGGATCCACTGGGCGCTTCCTACCAGATGGTCCGCGTTCGACATCAGTTCGGAGCCGTCCAGGTACGTGGCGAAGAGGTTTTCACAAAACCCGATGCTTTCCCGCTGGGTCATGTGATCCAGGCCTGCGGCTCTCCACACCTCTTCGGGAGTTTCCACGATGAAGGTGCTCGTCTCACGATCGAACTGATAGGCGTGCGCCTGGAACCAGCCCCATTCTGTTTCTTCGAAGGCGAAGGTGAACGCCTCGAACGTCTTGCGGGTGCCGAGCCAGACGAAGCGGCAGTGTCGCACGTCGATGTCGGGACGAAAGGTCGCTGAGTACCTCTCACGGATCCGGCTGTTCACCCCATCACATGCGAGGATCAGGTCCGCGTCCAAGGCCTTCGCGATTTCCCTCTCATCAGCGACATCACGCTGATACTCCAGGTGAACGCCCAACTCGGTGCAACGTGCGGCCAGGATCTCGAGGAGACGCATCCGCCCGATCCCCGAGAAGCCATGCCCCCCCGACCGGAT
Source organism: Gemmatimonadota bacterium (assembly GCA_003246755.1). Taxonomy (GTDB): domain Bacteria; phylum Gemmatimonadota; class Gemmatimonadetes; order Gemmatimonadales; family GWC2-71-9; genus SZUA-320. The sequence continues at coordinate 7,951 of QKDC01000153.1, forward strand.
CACCCGACCCCGGAAGTGCACTTCGATATCGTCCCAATGATGGAAGGAATCGCAAATCACCCGATGCGTGTCGGGGTCGGCGCGGGTGAGGTTCTCCATGGTCTGATCGCTGAACACCACACCCCAGCCGAAGGTGTCGTCGGCACGGTTCCGCTCGAACACCGTCACGTCGAAGTGAGGGTTCTGCTTCTTCAACAGCAGGGCAGCATAGAGCCCTGCCGGTCCCCCACCAATGCAAGCAATCCGCATGGGGTGTCTCCTATGACCTCGATGCCGATCCGGAATCCCGATGGGTCCAAGCTAATTCCCTTGCGGGACGATCGGGGCGGGAACCGTTGTGCCGCCTAGGGCGTACGTTGGGCAACCCAGCCAGGCCCCCGCAGGGCGCGACCTGGAGTGGCACCCGTATGGACTCCGTTTCGCCACACGCCGACTCCGTTCACGAACACGTCTCGGATACCGACCGACAGTTGGTGCGGTTGTTGGAAGGTGGCCCGATCACCGACGGTCGTTGGATCGAAGATCACGATATCGGCGAACATCCCTTCCTTGAGCATTCCACGATCACGCAGGCCGAGAATCTGAGCCGTGGCGGAGGTCATCTTCCGGACTGCTTCCTCGAGTGAGAAGAGGCCTTCCTCACGGACGTACTTGCCCAAGACGCGGGGAAAAGTGCCGTAGGATCGGGGGTGGACGAGTCCCGTGGTGGTGTCGGGGTCGTAGCCACCAGCATCACTTGCGATCACGACCCAAGGCTGGGAGATCATTTTGGCGACGTTCTCCTCCGACATGCTGAAAGAGATCTTGCCGAGTCGATCCTCCTCACCCAGTGTGAGTTCCAGTATGGCGTCCACCCAGTCCATGCCGAGTGCGGAAGCGATGGCATCCAGTCGGAGGCCATCGAACTGCTTCCAGTCCTCCCGCTGAAACCCCGAGACTTGGTAGGCGCTGGGAGGATTGTGCTGGCAGTAGACTGGGGCCCCCGGTCGAGTATCGGCCATCTCTGCGCGAAGGCGCACGCGGAGTGCCGGGTCGGCAAGGTTCTTCAGAAGTTCACCATCCGCATGGGCCCAAGGGGGGATACATGAGGACAGGTTGTTCCCCGAAGCGGGGTAGGAGTACATCGTGGCCTTGACGTCCTGACCCGCAGCGCGGGCTGAGTCGATCTTGGCAATGGCCGGGTCAGCCAACGGCCAGTTCACCTGTCCTGACGCCTTGAAATGGTAGATGACGACCGGAACTCCACTCTCCCTGCCAATGCGGATCGCCTCGTCCATTGCCGGGAGGAGGTTCCTCTCCTCGGACCGCATGTGGGTGATGTAGGTGCCGTGAAATGGTGCCATGGATTTCGCGGTCTCGATCAACTCCTCCGTCCCTGCGTAACTCCCCGGTGGGTAGACGAGGGCGCTGGAGATGCCGAACGCTCCGTCACGCATGGCGTCCCGAACAACGTCGCGCATCATGTCGAGATGAGCCGGGGTTGGCAAACCCTCCGCTTGTCCCATCGCGAAGGCACGGACGGTGGTGGCCCCCAGATAACTCCCCACGTTCACACTGATTCCGTGACTTTCCATCTCAGCGAGCCAGGCATCGAACCCATGTCGGCCACGGTACCTCCTCACCCGTTGCAGCCTTTCGGCACCTGCCTCAGTGCCACCGGGATCTCCCCCCCCGAATAGAGAATCGATATGCTCGTTGGACGGCGCGGGCGTCGTCGACTCCCCGAGGATTTCCGAGGTCACACCCTGTGAGACCTTGCCGATCACTCGGCCGTCAGCAAAGAGCAATTGGTCCCAGGAGTGTGATTGGAGATCGATGAACCCCGGCGCTACGATCAATCCAGCTGCATCGACACGTTCCGTGGTCTTCGCGTCGTCGAGCGCACCAGGCGGCGTAATCGTCACGATTCGATTGCCCCGGACGCCGACATCGCCGTGGAACCACGGATTCCCCGACCCGTCGACAATCCTTCCGTTGACGATCACGAGATCGTATGCTGTGTCGGATGGTGTGGCGCATGCCACGCAAACAAGAAGAAACGGGCCAACGAGACGACCGACCATGACAGACTCCGATTGCGGGGTTCCGGAGTAGGTTACCCCTCCCTCGATAGCGAGCGCCACCGTGCCCGACATCTTTCATGATTTCCCGATCGCCGCACCCCGTGAAGTGGTTTTCGATCTGCTCTCGCGTCCTGAGGGCCTTGCCCAGTGGTGGACCCTCGACAGCAAAGGAACGCCAGGGGAGGGGGAGGTCTATCAGCTTGGGTTTGGGCCAGGGTACGCCTGGGAAGGGATCGTCCGAGTGTATGATCCCCCGTCACGGCTGGTCTGGGAGTTGACCAAGGCGGACGCGGACTGGCTCGGGACTCGAGTCGGTTTCGAACTCCACGCCGCGACGGGAGGGACTCAGGTTCGCTTCACGCATGTCGGTTGGCCCGAGGTGAATGAGCACTACCGGGTTTCCAACATGTGCTGGGCCATGTACCTGAGGATACTGCGACGTCACATCGAGTTTGGCGAGACCGTACCCTACGCGGAACGGCTCGCCGTTTGAGGAGCCCGTCGAGAGGGCGGCTAGCGTTTCTCTGTGGGCTAGGGAGCTATGGGATCGAGGTACCAGATCTCGCCGATGAAGGCTCCTCGATCTCCTCGCGGTCCAACCCGCCCTCCATAGAGCCAGAGCTTATTGTCGAACACCGCAACGTGCTCCACCGTGCGTGGCGCCCAAGGTGGTTCCGCGCTCTCGACCCAGATCTCCCCATCGGTGGATGACCACACATCATTGAGCCACCGTCCTTCACTCCGGGCTCCGCCGATGACCCAGAGCCGACCGCGGAATGCAACACCTGCGTGGTCGTATCGTGAGGCCCAAGGTGTCTTGTCGCCTCGGGTCCATTCACGGCCATCCTCGGACCACCAGACGTCATCCCGGGCGGAGGCCGTGCCACCGCCGAGGATCCAAAGACGATCCTTGAACACGGTAACCACGGGATTCGACCTCCCGGGCCAAGCCGCCCCTGCCGGTGTGGCGAGGTACCAGTCGAGTCCGTTATTGGAGTTCCACACGTCGCGCCGGTCACGACCGTCGTAGCCTCCGATCAGCCAGAGCTTCTTGTCGAAGACGAGGGCCGTCGCGCCACTCCGCGGAGACCACCGTGCCTGCCGAACCACGTTGCGCCAGGCCACACCATCGGTGGAGAACCAGATATCGTTGAGGAACGCCTCGCCCGCTCGGCCTCCCATCACCCACAGCTTGCTGTCGTGATAGGCAAAGCTGAAGTCCGTTCGCGCACCAAAGGGCAGGCTCGCAGTTACTCGGGTCCATCGGACGGCATCGGCAGACGACCAGACACCACGGCCGTCGATCATCCAGAGGAGGCTGTCGGGACCGATGATGGGGGTGAGGCCGATGGGCCAGAGTCCTTCATCCCAATCTCCCGGGGCGACGCCCTGTCCCACGGGCAGTGCCAGAGTCCACTGGAAGTCCTCCTGGGCCTGAGCCCGCTGCATCCCAATAAGGAGCGCCAGGACAATCGTGAGGTATCTCTGCATCCACGCCTTCCGAACCGGACGAACTCCAATCATAACCTGAACACGTAGCTGACCTTGCCGAAGAACCCATCAGCCGCACGGCGCATGTTCCGGAAACTGAAATTGTCTGGTTCTTCGAGAGTCGAACCGTAACCGAGGTAGACCAGGGTTCCGGGGATGGGTCGATAGCTGAACAACCAGTCCATGCGGAACTCGTTGCTGGTCGACCCTTGGTCCACCACCCCATCCACCAGGATGGGGTTCCCTGAACCGTCCAGCAGTGGCTTCCGGGCCCGTGCGGCGTACTGGCCGACAAACCGCAGAAAGAATGACCGCGTCACCTGGTACTCCACCTTGAGCCTCGGGATTGTCTCGCTGGAGAACCGGGAGTCGTCGCGCCGGCGGTGCAGGGTGAGGCGACTCACCTGCATCGCGGCCCGGAGGGCCCCTGTGGGACGCAGATCCACGCTGGCGCTGATGGCCTTGCTGCGTCCCTCCGTCGCTTCGCGGAACAGGGGGGTCCTGCCCCAGTCCATGCTGACGGTCGCGGTGAAGTGGCGGAATGTGGGCGTCGTGACCCGGAGTGAACCGGTCCACTGATCGTTTGCGGGGCCCGGGACGATGAAGGCCGAGGTATCCACCTGGGCCCCTGCCCCAGTTTGGATCGCGTAGTTGCCATAGAGGGTTTCATCGAAACTGAAGAAGCTGCGTGCCAGGGCCCCGCTCACTTGCCACCCACCGCGAAGCGTGGCGGTCGGCCGGATCGATTCGCTCCCCTCGATACCACCGTCTCCCGGATGGGAATAGTCGAGGATGCGCTCCACCCCCATGAACCCACCGACGGTCTGCACCAGTGCGTCTTCGGCACCGTAGAAACTCAGGCGGTTGAACGCCCGCAAGTTGATCACCCCGGTACGATTCACGAATCCAGCGTCGGCCCTGAAATCCGGTGCAACGGCCAGCAGGTTGTAGTGGAATCCCCACTGCCTGCCCGTACGATCCCAGGCGGCACCAAAGAGTGGGCCACTCTTCGCCGGTCCCCCGCTGTCGCTCCAAGACTGAGCGGCCTGCAGTTCAAACCAGTACAGCTTCGAGTGATAAACCCGGAGGTCGGTGCTCGCGAGTCGAGAATAGTGACCGTCGTCCTCACGCGTCGTGAGCACGGCACCCAGGGTCGAACTTTCACCTAGGTCTCTCCGCAGGCGCGCAACGCCGAAGACCGGTGTGGCCTGGTCGACTCCGCTCCACGAATGCACTGGGTCCTCAAGCACCACCATCGCGCCCACGTTGATCCGGCCCAGCTTGCCACCGAGTTTGGCGCCGCCGGTTGGGGAGATGATGCGCCGCGTGTAGATCAACTGGTTGGGGCTGTCGAACAGTTCCAGCCCCTCCAGAAAGAAGGGTCGTTTTTCCGGAAAGAACAGAGCGAAGCGCTCGTTGAGCAGGACCTGGCCGACGTCGGCCTCAACCTGCGAAAAATCAGGGTTGAAGGTGCCATTGAGTGTGAGATTCTGCTTAATCCCCCAGCGCACGTCGGCGCCAAACTGAGCGAGTCCGTCGTAGTCCCATCCGTCATCGGATCCGCGGACTCCGTTGAACAGCGCCGTCGTCGTCGGTGTCACTTCGAGCACCAGGCCTCGGTGCAGTTCTTGGAGGCCGGTGAGCGTACCGGACTGTGCGAGAAAACTCGCGTTGGCCCGTATGGCCGGGGTCCAGGTGTCCTGGAATCCGGAGTGCTGCACCCGGCGCAACACGTTCAACCCCCAGTCTTGAACCTTTCCTTCCTGGTACCGGAGGCTCTTGAAGGGAATGCGGATCTCCACTTCGTACCCGCCGTCCACGAGGCGTCCACGCGATTGAAAGACGTAGTCGGGGTTGAGATCGACATTTCCCTCGAGAGGATTGATGTCACGGGTGCCGCCGCCTGTCGCCGAGAATCCGCCGGCGCCTCCGCCGAACTGATCGCTGCGAGTCCCGTCCTGCTGCACCCCGAGTGGGTTGACACCAAAGAGGAATGCAACACGGTGGTCGTTGTTGGTGTCGAGCAGGATCTGGATGTGGTCCTCGCTCGTGATGTTGTCACGGTTGGCCTGTGTGGCGCGGACCACGTCCCCATGAATCTCCCGCGCCCGGATCCCGAAGAAGATCGCGTCTGGGGCGTACCAGACCAGCACCTCGGTCGGCTCGGCGGCAGGACGCCCATCCACCGGCTGGTACTGAGAAAAATCGGTGAGTCGAGCGGCCTGTCTCCAGGCGGGCTCGTCGAGTCGGCCGTCAACCGCTATGGTGCTCTCGATCCGTGGGATGGGGACTTTGGTTTGGTTCCCCCTGCCGCTGAAACTGGGTGTGGGATCCTGGAGCAGAAGCAGCGCCGAAAGCGTCGTAATGAGCATAGGGGCGGAATCTACATTCCGCCCCCGTCTTCTGCCCCCTCACGCTTGCGTCTTCAGGATGCTCGTATGAATCGACAGCCGTTGTCTTGGGCCAGGACCGCGGAGAAGATCCCCGATGGTTGGAGGATGACACCGGGCACGAGCATCTGGCGCACCCTCTTGTCGGCTTCCTCCACATCGACGCCCTCTTCTCGCGACAGGATGGTTGCACAATCCCTGAGGGCAAGTGCGCAAGCGAGTACTACCGCGCCACTCTCCATCTGGGCTTCGAGCGAAAAGTCCGCATACTCGCCCGGGAGAGCGTGTGCTCCTGTCCGTTCGATCACGGGGTTCCGTGAGGTCCGCTCGCGTGTCAGGGGGTCGTGAATTCTCCACTCGTTACCGATGCCGTAGCGAGACCAGTACTCCTGGTTCAGCGCGAGGGCGATCGCATCATGTCGCAGGTTGATGACGGCGCTCATCTCGGACTCTGGAACGCCGAATACCTGGGCGTACTGCTTTCGCCAGATGATCGACCGCCAGACGCCATACCCGTCCTCAATGAGCGGGATGTCGAACACCGCCTTGTACTTTCCGGTGAGCTTGCCCACCCAGCTGAGGTCCCAGAAACCCGCGGCTTGTTGAGGATGAAGTGGGGTCGGATCCAAGGCGTCCAACGCGGCAACGCCAAGCGCCCCAAGGGTGAGATGGGAAAGGAATTCTCTGCGTCCGCTACTCATCTCTGCCTCCTGCGTCACGGTGCCGTTCTGAATGAAACTGCCCGCGTGTACAGAAGACTCCCAAGAATATGTGAAGATTTATTAAGACTGTGGTCTTGGGTCAGGGGGAAACCGGTGCCCGTGCGGGTTTTCCCGGGAAGATTCCATCCTGGAGCGTCCCGTCACGGATCACGGGTACGCCCGCCACGAGGACGTGGTGGAATCCTTTCGCCGGAGCGGCCGGATCCTGGTAGGTCGAGCGATCCGAGACGGTCGAGGGGTCGAACACCACCAGGTCCGCGTCGGCCCCCACCCGGATTCGCCCCTTGTCCCGGAAGATGGGAGCCCGGTGTTCGAGGCGCTGGGCCGGCATGAGGCTCATCTTTCGGATCGCGTCCATCAGACTGAGCGTGCGCCGATCCCGCACGTAGTGGGCAAGAACACGGGCGAAGGTGCCTGCCGTTCTGGGATGTCCCAGCCCGTCGGTCAGCAATCCATCGCTCGCGATCATCGTGAGCGGACTCTCGATGGCGAGTGCTTCCATCTCCGGCGTATTGAGATGGAGGATCACCATCCCTCCCTGCCGCCGAAAGGTCTGGAACGATCGTCGTGTGAGTCGCTCTCCGGTGGCTACCCACTGGAGTTTCCCATAGAGGCTGTCGGGGGCATTGACATACTGATCCAACAACGCGGACTGGATTTCCGTCATTCCGGCGCTGTAGGGGTAGGCCTCGGTTGTGACGTCCAGACCCTGTGCGCGTGCCTCCTCGATCATTTGCAGCGTTGCCGGAGTGGCCTCCAAACTCATGCTGTTGAGATGCACGATGTGGAGTGGCGCTCCGGTGATTGCCGCTGCGGCAATCACCTCCATGAACGAGGTGATGCTCCCCGGGTCGTTAGGGCCGAACGCCCTCACGTGCACGTAGACCGGAGCCTCGAACTCGGCGGCGACACGGAACATGTCGAGCACTTCCGCTCGTGTCGCCCCAGGGGTGTACTGCAGTCCCATTCCCACGCCGAGCGCGCCTTGCGTCAAACCACGTCGGAGGCGGGCGCGCATCTCACCGAGGTGGGCTGGTGTGGCAACCCCGTAGCCGCCTGCTCCCTCCGGGAGCAGGGACGTGCCGGTCTCGCCGAAAACCTGCATGCGAGAACGAATGTGGCTGACGCTGGCGCCGTAGTTGACCCTGGCGGTCCCGGCACGTTGGTCATAGAAGGCCTCCACGTCTTCGGTGCCGACTTCCAGTTCCAGAGCTGTCGTAACGCCGTCCATGGCATAGAGCCGGTAGTTCTCGTCATCCTGTCCGTGGGCGTGGAGGTCGATGAACCCTGGGGCGACGACCATGCCGGAGGCGTCGAGGATTTGCGCTCCGGTCAGCGCCCTCTCACTGATGGCGATGATCTTGCCATTGGTCACCCCGATGTCGCGGGTGGCGTTGAGTCCGGACTCCGGATCCATGACCCGGCCACCGCGGAGAACCAGGTCGTACCCAGAGCTTTCCGGCCCGCATGCGACTGCGAGCAGGATCGTGGCGGTGCACAGAACCAGGGTACCGAGGTGGCCCAGGCTCGTGCGCGAGAGGACGGGTGCGATTCGAATGACCGACTCCAGGGGTTTCCGGAAGGGAAGAGATTTCATACCGTCATCAAGTATCGGTGAACCGAGTAGATGGCCGCTGAGCCCTCTCCGACGGCCGCCGCCACGCGTCGGTTGGCGCCCGACCTCACATCCCCAGCGGCGAAGACGCCCGGGATGTTGGTTTCGAACAGAAGTGGATCTCGATCCAGTCCCCATCCCCGGGGCCGACCATTGTGTTTCGGCAGGTCGGGCCCGGTCAGGATGAACCCATTCTCGTCCCGCTCGATGATCTCTGCCAACATGTCAGAACACGGGCGGGTCCCGATGAAAATGAACATGGCATCGGCGTCTATGTCTTTTTCTTCGCCGGTGTCGAGATCCCGCAGGAGGACGGAATCCAGTTCACCACTTCCAACTACTTTCCGGACCTCGACCCGATTGATCACCTCGATATTCTCGGTGGCGATGATACGATCGACTAGGTACTGCGACATGGAAGTACTCAGGTCCGGTGCCCGGACGAGCATCGTCACACGCTTGGCATAGCGTGAAAAGAAGAGTGCACCTTGTCCGGCGGAATTGGCCCCACCCACGACACAGACGTCTCTCCCACGGTAGGTGGCCGCCTCGGTCATAGCGGCTCCGTAGTAGACCCCGATACCAAGCAGGGGATCAATCCCCGGAGCCTCGAGAGCCCTTACCTCCATTCCGGTGGCGATGACAACGGCGTATGAAGCCACTTCGGTCCCATCCGCCAAGGTGACGATCCGGTACGGATCTTCTCGTCGTAGGCCCATCACCGCCTGCGCCGTGAGCAGCTCGGCTCCGAAACGTCGTGCCTGGGCCGTCGCGCGGTTCGTGAGATCAGCCCCCGATACGCCTTTGGGAAACCCGAGGTAGTTTTCGATACGGGAACTTGTCCCGGCCTGGCCGCCGGGGGCGCGTTCCTCGATCAAGAGTGTATTCAGCCCCTCCGAAGCACCATACACGGCATTGGCGAGTCCAGCAGGTCCTCCCCCGACAATGATGAGGTCGTAGAACGGCCGAGTAGCCTTGGTTTTGAGACCGGCCATCTCTGCCAGATCCCGGGTCGACGGAGCGACGAGGTGCTGTCCATCCGGAAACAGGACCACCGGCAACTTCCCAACTCCTCCCACCAGCGCGCTGACCAGCTCGCGAGTGGGGGCGTCCTCGTCGATGTCAATCCACTGGTAGGGTACCTGATTGCGTGAGAGAAACTCCTTCACGGCATAGCTCTGCGGAGACGAACGGGCCCCGGCAACCCGGATGCCGTCGAAGGGGACTCGGACCACCGCCGCCCACTCCGCGAGGATATCATCGAGCACCGGGTAGAGGAGTTGGTCGGGCGGATCCCACGGCTTCATCAAGTAGTGGTCCAGTCCTACCGTGTTGATGCCTTGAATTGCGACCTCGGTATCCGCGTAGGCCGTCAGCAGCACTTTCCTGGAATCGGGGTGCAGTTTGCTGACTTCCCCCAGAAACTCTGTACCCGTCATGTGGGGCATGCGCTGATCGACGAGGAAGAGGGCAATGGGGGTCCCGCGCTCCTTGAGTTGCACGGAGACCTCCATGGCTTCCTCGGGGGAGCCCGCCTTGACGATGCGATAATCGCGGCGATACTGCGCCCGAAGATCGCGCTCGATGGCACCGAGGACCTGAGGGTCGTCGTCGACACTGAGAATCACCGGCTTTGCGGGGCTCATCCGTCCATTCCTGTGTGTGGGTCCTCCGGCGTGTGTCCCTGGTGTTCCAGGATGATCGGTGCTTGAGGGAGCAAGACCCGCATCTCGGTCCGCCCGGGACGCGAATCAACATCGATCACGCCCCGATGCGCCTGCACGATGCGCAGGGCGATGTCGAGCCCCAACCCGGTCCCCTCTCCCACATCCTTGGTTGTGAAGAACGGTTCGAACATATGCGTCTGCACATCGGTGGGAATCCCCTCCCCATCATCGATGATCTTAACCTCCACGGCGTCGGTCGTGTCCCGAGCCTCCAGTCGTAGCAGTCCACCGTCCCTCATCGCGTCGATCGCGTTGTCGATCAAATTTGTCCATACCTGATTCAGTTCTCCGGCGTTGCCCGGGAGGTGTGGCAGGTTCTCCTGGTACTCACGTTCGATGACAATTCCCTTGGCCTTGATCTTATGTCCCATCATCAGCAGCGTATTGTCCAACCCCTCACGAACATCCAACGGTTTGTGCTCGGACGATCGATCCATATGGGAGTAGGTCTTGATCGAGGAGATGAGCTCTGAAATCCGGGCCGTTGCCGCGACAATCTCTTCGACGATGCGATCCGTGGTAACGCGCTCCGCGATCCATTCGAGCGCCACTGAAAGGGCTTCCGGCGGCACCTGATTCGCAAATGCATCGAGATGCTCGAGTGTCACTGCGCTATCGGTCAGTTGGCCTGCGATCTCCCAAGCCGAGGCGACGCCTGCGTCCTCTAACCAGGTGGCGAGCTGGTCCTCCCGGTCGCTTCGCTCGAGGGCGCCAAGGGCACGCGTTGGAGGACCGGCGTGCGCAAACAGCTGTTCCAGGGCTTCCCCATGCTCCGCGTTCAGTTGGAGGCCGGCCATTGCGGTGACGAAGTGTGGAAGCTTGCCCTGTCTCTCCAGGAGCGTCTTGGCCGCGCGTCGGGCCGCCGCCGCCGGGTTATTGAGTTCATGAGCCAGGCCTGCCGATAGTCTGCCGAGCGCGGCCATCCTTTCGCTTTGCTGCTCGAGTCGGACGTCGCCGCGGACCCGGTCGGACATGACGGCGACGAGCCGTTGACCCACTTCTTCGCTGACTTCCAGCATCTCGTGGAAATCAGCTTTATCGACCCGCATCACGGTGGAGGGTTCGGCGGCCACGGTATGGCCGGGGTATCGGGTCATTCGGGAAAAAGGCAGCATCCCGGTGACCTGGCCAGCGTGGGTGATCGCGACTTTCAACCACTGGCCGCCAATCTTTTCGAAACGTTCGATCAGGCCGCTGACGACGACGAACATGTAGTCTGCCGCCTGGCCGTACTCGAACATCCGCTCACCCTTCGCAAGGTCAATCCGGATCCCCTTGTCGCAGAACCACGCGATGTGAGAATCCGGCAGACCCTCGAAGAGGTCGAGGGAACGCAGTTGTTCGAGCGAAAACGAGGTCATGCGGGGCCAGAGGTGAGAGCAGCACCGAAGAGCGGCTGGAGCCGTGCGGGGGTTGGGAGAATTGTCATCCTGCGTAGGTTACCCCCACCCGGTCTCCGACTGCCACTTGGGCCCAACGGAATGGTCTAGTGGCTGCCCCCGTGCGCGGCGATCGGGATCATGAGGTGCGCGTAGGGTGTGTCCGGCCACATCACCCACGGTCCTCCATTTCGATGATCAGCCGGGAAGGTCCCGAGAAGGGTGTGGTCGGGGAAGAGGACCATGAGGTGTGCACCGAGGCCAGTGACCCAATCCCCGGGGCCTGTGGCCTCGGAGGCATATGGGTTCGAGTTGCTGACCGGAGTATCCCCCATGAGCATGTAGGCGATACCGACTCCGGTGTACGTAGGTGCCGTCTTCGCCACGTAGGCTTTCAGGAAATTCAACCAGGGGTCGTTGATGCACCACGGGTCGTTTCCTGGAGTATCTGATCGATCGGGAAGGCAGGTCCAGCCGTTGGTACCCTCACGAACCACTTCCAAGTTCCAGTTCATGATTGTGGCGTCAGATGAGACCGACATGGGGCCGGCACTCATGGCACTCTTGATCACGTCGCTCTGGGCCTCCGAGGTTGTCGGCATGACAACCATGAGAATGAGAACCCCGAGCCACAGTGAGATTCTACGCATGATGACCTCCTCTGAAGTGTTCCGAGTCTGCCCCTGCGGCTGACTCGAGTGTAGTTATCGTGGGTGTGTCGCTCAGTTGGACAGCTTTCCCACCGTCTCGGCAGTCGTCCACACGCCACTCGCCATGTATTTGAAGTTGATCATCGCGGCGACATATCCGTCACCTTCCGGCACCCGGGCGCCCGCCGTGGCGTCCGACACCACCACGACCTCGAATCCTTGTTCGATCAGTTCACGCAAGTGCGACTCGACGCACAAATTGGCAGACATGCCGGCCAGGATCACCTTGTCGATGCCACGCTTGCGGAGTTGTAAGGCCAGATCGTTGGTCTCCGGGCCGTAGACCTTGTGCGGACTCGTGACGACGGTCTTCCCATCGTTGATCAGCGGTTTGTAGTCCGCCAACCAGTCAGCTCCCGATCCCTCGAAGGCTTCCAGACTCAGGGGGCCTTTCCGGTCGAACATGCCGATGGTGTGCATCAGTTTTTCGAGAGCGCCTTCGAACTTCCAGCCGTGATCTGTCGGATAGTAGTAGTGGGGAGAGACGAAGACGGGAATCCCGTTGGCCTTCGCTGAGCGGAGTAGGCTCCCGAGATTGGCCACGGTGTTGTTCTCCGTCACACTGGCACCGACAACGCCCCAGGTCACTCCCTCTGGACTCAGGAAGTCGTTCTGGGGGTCGGTAATGACGATGGCGGTGCGCGCAGGGTCTATTGCCATTCCTGGGACGGGCAGCTGGGCCTCCAGGGGGGACGAGCCGAGCATCCACACGGCTGATGCTCCGAGGAGATACCGAGACATGGCAGCGCCTCTCGTGCGTTCGGACATGATTCCTCCATTGGGCGGTGAGTGGCATGGCGCTGAACGCCAGGCTTGGTGGCTTGGCGGCCGCGACCAGGCGACCACCCGTTGCCCCTCGAACGCTCCGGCCCCTCAGGAGGTTCCCGTCGCGCTTCGAGCAGAGGAGGCGCGACGGGCCGTGAGGTCAGGCCTCGTTGGGATTCAGTATGTCGTCTATGCGCTTCACCACGTCAGCAAGATGGGCCCTCGTCGCCCGGTCGGCGGCCCGGGAGGCCCCAACCGAAGCCCGACTCCGCAGTTGAGTGAGCTGGGCACGCAACAGCGGACGGATCTCCGAACGTGCCACACTCGGTGGAGGCGATCCACGACCGAAGGCCTGATTCTGTGTGGGTCTCGGTAGCTCTTCCGACATCAGGGACTTCGCCCGCTCGAGGTATGCGCGCTGTAGCGTCCGACGGGAGGGGTCGATGGAGCGTACCGTGGCCGGGTTCTGCCACACGCCCAGCGCGAGGTCGTCGAGGAATTCAACCAGTGGGTAGGCTTCAGTGGGGTTGATCGCTGTCCTTTGACTCATTCGTACCATGCGACGGACGTCGAGCAGCGTACCGAGCACTCCGATTTGAGCAGTACTCACGGGGTCGGGTTCCGTCGGGTTTCCAATCCGATCGAGGATGGCCCGCTCGTGCAACCAGGTGGGTGTCTCGAACGCTTCCCTGGCGACCCACTGCACGGCGGCCTGCTGATCGGCGCGAGGCACATCCTCGAACACCGGGCCATCCTGATCGGCGGATTTGTTCACGATGTGCACACCGCCCACCATGGTCACCACATGTTGGACGTATCGCCGCCACTGCCCGATCAACTCATCGTACAATTCCTCAAGATCGTCGTACCCTCGTTCCGGACGCGTCGTCCACGCGATCAGGTTGGGAGCGACCCGCTTCAGGTTAGCGATCGCGTAGGTGCTCGCTCTGACAGGGTCGTCACCCATGTCCTCGGTCTGTGATCGCGGATCGTAGTTCACGTTCTGTGGGAGATAGCGGTACATCGGATCCCCCGCCTTCTCCATGATCCACCGGTGGAGAATGGGGCGCTCGTCTTCCGGCGTGGCAGCTTCTGGCAGTACCCGATAGCCCCAATTGACAGCGTAGTGATCGTAGGGTCCGATCTTGCGAATGAAGTCTGTCGGTTCGAGACCGTCTCCGGGCTGGGCGATGTAGTTCTGGCGTGCGTAGTCCATCACCGAAGGGGAGACCCCCATTGCGCGTGCAAAGCTGGGGCTTCGCAGCGAGTCCACGGGATACGACGACCCGGCCACCATGTTGTGCGGGAAGCCCAACGCGTGACCGATTTCGTGTGCGATGACCTGTCTCATGGTTTCCCCGATCAACTCCTCAGGGGTGTCCAATGTCCGAGCCGCCGGGTTAGCGGCTCCCGTCTCGATCAACAGGCGATTCCGATAGCTCCGCAGGTGGTTGTGATACCAGACGATGTCGCTCTCGATGATCTCACCGGTTCGAGGATCCGACGTGCTCGGCCCTTGAGCATTCCGCGTGAGGCTCGCGGCCCATCTCACCGTGGAGAATCGAGTGTCTTCAGGACTCCAATCGGGATCCTCTTCCGGACTCGGCGGCTCCTTGGCCTGAATGGCGTTCTTGAAGCCCGCGGTTTCGAAGGCCTTCTGCCAATCCTCGACCCCCAGCTTCACCCACTTCCGCCATCTGACTGGTGTCGCAGGGTCGATGTAGTAGATGATCGGTTTGATTGGCTCCACCAGCTCCCCGCGCGCATAAGCTGCCGGGTCGTTTGGCTCGAGCCTCCATCGGCGAATAAAAGTCTGTTCGGCCGCTTTCAACTCGTCGAGACCGTAATTCACCTGAGTGATGCTGAAGTATCCCACACGTGGGTCGGCGTATCGCGGCCGCATGGGTTTCGCTGGAAGGAGGACCATCGATTGGGCCATCTGCATGGTGATCGTCCCCGCATCCGCGTCAGCGGGAGGTGCCGTCGCTTCAAAGGTCTGGATGTGCCTGACTTCGACATTCATCGGGTAACTACTCACCCGCGTGATCAAGCTCCGTGAGGGATCGAGACGTCGAACCTGATAGTTGCGTCGCTGAGCGGCATTGAGGCCTCCAATGGCTGGAGTATCTCCCTCGAAGAAACTCGTGACGTCCAATACCACGGTGGTGCTGTCCGCGCCAAATGCTTGAATCGGAAAGGATGCCAGAATCGGGGCGAAATTGTTCGCGATGACTGACTGGTGAATCGGGAGCGAGTCGTCGGCGACCGCGTCGAAGGAAAGCTTTCTGAGGAGGACTCGCTCACCCGCCCGTTCCCAGCGCACGACCTGTCGGTTGGCGGCGACACCGGCAGGTGAGAAACCACCCATTCCGGCTGGGACCCCAGCGATCCTACTCACCAGAAGCATGTCGCGTCCCAGAAGAGAGTCCGGAACCTCAAAGAGCCACTTGTCTCCCACGGCGTGGACCGTGACGACCCCTGGGTCCGTCTTCGCCGCGGCCGTCACCACCTGCCGGTACGGTTTCGGGCCTGTGGCCTGAGTTCGAGCACCACCCGATCGAGCCGGTCCTCCGGCCGAGTCCTGAGTACCGGCCGCGGGAGCGGTCATGGCGGTTGGTGGGGGTGTCGTCGCGGGAGGGGTGGTGGCCGAAGATGCTGCGCAGGCGGCGAACGCGACGGTTCCGAGTGCGGCGCCGAGGCCTGCCCGAGTCGTACGGGTCATGGTTCCAGGTCCTGTCGAAGGCGAAGAGAAAACCTACCGGAAGATCAGCCCGAGTTCCAAGAGTACATCGTGGCGTACGTCCGCCTCGGAAGGGTCGAAGAGCCTGTTCGGAATATCGATGACGAAATCTTTCAACCTTGCCATCACGGCAAGGGAGTTCGACAGCCGGTGGCGCAAGACGATTCCAGGAACGAGCGCCCCGTCCCAGTTGGCACTCGAACGGAATTCGGGATCGGTTTCGTTCACGTCGTCGTCCATTCTGGCCCCAATCCCCAGGCGGACACCCAACTCGACCTTCGCGGTGCGAACCACCGCGAACTCGGGACCGATATCGAGGAAAACGAGGTTCCGGTGGTACTTGTCCGTTCCGAGATCGAAGCTCCGTCGGCCAACGGTACCGGCAATGGATATCCGGAAGGGGCCGTCAAAGGCATACCCGCCTTCCACCCCGGCGGCGAGGGCCGATGGCCGATTCTCGGGGAAACCCTCGTCTTCGAGCCCAAGCCCGGCGGAGAGCGAGAGATATTGCCCACGGACGACACCATCTTGGGCGGCCATTGGCGCAACGGAAAAGAAGGACAGTAGGATCACCGCCGTGGAGACTGCCCGGAATGCGAAGTTCATTCTCCCTCGAATGTGAATAGGACTAGGGTTGACTGGACCAGAAGGAACGCATTAAAACATACTCTTCTCCCAACATCCTGTTTGGACCCACTAGGAGGACCCATGAAGGACTACGGTATGACACCACGCAGGGGTTTCTTGAGCGGTATTGCTGCTGCCGCGGTGACGGCAGGCCTGCCCTGGAACGACCTCGCCGCATCGCCGAGACCCACCTTGGTGCAGGACGACAAGGACGCTTGGTTGGCCAAGCAGACCGGTGCCCACAGGTGCTTGTTCGATTTCCCGTTGAACGGGGCAGGCGTACCACTCATTCACATCTACAACTACCTCGAGACGTACCGCCAGGCCTACGGAACCACAAAGGGTCAGGTGAATGCCATTGGCACGCTCTACTTCGTCGGTCCGTCCTCAAGCCTCCCGCTCGCGTTCAACGATGCGATGTGGGCCAAGTATAAGATCGGCGAACTCCTCAACCTCACCGACCCGAAGACGGGGAAACCGTCTGAGCGCAATATGTTCGTCGCTCCGCAGGATGGAGATCCTGTCCTCTTCGGTGGGGCCTTCAAGGTGGCCAGCATGGCCAATCTGATGGAGATGGGCACAACGTTCCTGATGTGCAACAACGCATTCATGATTTGGGTGGGCCAGCTTGCGGGTGCCGGAATGGGAGCGGCTGACGCGATCGAGCGGGAACTCCGTGCCAACATGGTCCCGGGTGTCGTCACCGTACCCGCGATGGTGATTGCCATTGAGAAGGCACAGACGGCCGGGATTGCGTACAACAAGCAGGGCTAGGAGGACGAGGACGACTCGTTGACGGAACTCACGATCCCACAGCGGCGGCATGTTCGATTTGCCGTCGTTGTGGCGGCGCTCGGGTATTTCGTTGACATCTACGACCTTCTGCTCTTTGGCATCGTCCGGGTCAAGAGCCTGGTGAGTCTGGGGATCCCGGAAGCACAACTGCTGGATTATGGGGTCCGCCTTCTGAACATGCAGATGGCAGGCCTTCTCCTGGGCGGGATCATCTGGGGTATCCTCGGCGACCGCCGCGGGAGGCTCTCCGTCCTGTTTGGATCTATCCTGCTGTATTCCGTAGCCAACATTGCCAACGGTTTTGTCGCTTCGGTCGAGGCCTACGCCTGGCTCCGCTTCTTCGCCGGCGTCGGGCTCGCAGGAGAACTCGGCGCCGGCATCACCTTGGTGAGTGAACTGATGCCCAAGGAAACGCGGGGGTACGGCACCGCTCTCGTGGCGAGTGTCGGATTGGCGGGGGCGGTCGTCGCGGCGTTGGTCGGTGATCTCTTCCCCTGGCGTACCGCCTATTTCATCGGGGGGGGATTGGGGCTGGCGCTGCTGGTGCTTCGGGTCGGTGTCGCGGAGTCGGGGATGTTCAAAGCGGCGCTCAGCCAACGGGTGAGCCGAGGGAACTTCCTCTCCCTTTTCTCATCGTGGAACCGTCTCAAACGGTACGGGGCGGTGATTCTCATCGGAATCCCGATCTGGTATGTGGTCGGCATCCTCGTCACCTTGTCGCCCGAACTCGGTGTCGCGCTCGGACTCAAAGAGGTTCCCAGCGCTGGACGGGCGATCCTCTGGACCTACGCAGGACTCGTCGTCGGGGATTTCGTGAGTGGTTGGCTCGGTCAGGTGTTCAAGAGCCGGAAGAAAGCGGCGGGCCTGTTCATCGGGTTGACCATGCTTTCCGTCGCTCTCTACTTCGTCGTCGGGGGAACGTCGCTCAGTGTCTTCTACGCAATCTGTTGCCTGCTTGGATTTGCCACGGGATACTGGGCGGTCTTCATGACCATCGCCTCCGAGCAGTTCGGCACTAACCTCCGGGCGACAGCCACCACGACGGTGCCCAATTT
>QKDC01000020.1 GCA_003246755.1 Gemmatimonadota bacterium
AACCAAACGTTGAGAAGGTGGTAAACCCTCCAAGGAGGCCAATGAGGAGGAAGGACCTGATCTCAGGCCCAAAGAGTTGTCTGGATTCTCCGAGTCCAGCGATGAGGCCGATCAGGAGGCAACCGAGGAGGTTCACCGCCAGGGTCCCGTACGGGAAGGTGGTCAGTGGCATGTGGCGGTGGACGAGGCCGCCCAACCCATACCGTGACAATGCTCCGAGAAAACCTCCGAAACCCACTGCCATCGCATTGAGCAATTGAGCCTTCAAGGTGGGCCCTCATCTCCCTCGGGTCCGCAGTGCCGGTCGATCAGGTGGAGGCGCATAGGAGAGAAAATACTCACTCGGGCCCGAGCCGCCTGAATCTTGTGCGGAATCCGCCCAACGTCTATTCTTCACACGTCGGAACAGACAAACCGACCCGGTACCACCTCCGCGCATATGGTGGTCTCGCAGAACTCCCTCTCACAATCGTGCGCAGGAACCAGTTCGGCCTTTGCCGGCTTTGCCGGAGGGCTGCACCCAACGACAGGATATTTGTGCCCTTTAGCAGTCTCCAGCTCCACCCGAAACTCCTCCGCAGTATTCAAGACCGCGGATTCCTCCGCCCTACTCCGATTCAGGCCGAGGCGATCCCGCCCGGACTCGCCGGCAAGGACGTCCTTGCGTGCGCAATGACCGGCAGCGGCAAGACAGCGGCGTTCTTGCTGCCGATTCTCCATCAGATCCTTCTCGAGCCCCGTCGTGCCACCCGGGCACTCGTGCTCACGCCCACCCGCGAGTTGGCCGCGCAGATCTTCGACGATCTCAAGGGATTCGCGAAGCACACACCGATCACCTCCGCCGCCATTTTTGGCGGTGTGGGGATGGGGCCGCAAGAGACAGCGTTCAGGCGCAAAGTGGATGTCCTCATCGCCACTCCCGGTCGTTTGTTGGATCATCTCCAATATGATTACGCACAACTCGATTCTGTCGAGCATTTCGTCCTCGATGAGGCCGATCGGATGCTCGACATGGGATTCCTGCCGGATGTGAAGCGCATCATCCACCGACTTCCGAGGAAACGGCAGACACTCTTCTTCAGTGCCACAATGCCGGAACCCATCGTTGCGCTCACCCGCGAACTGTTGCACTCACCAGTCCGTATTCAGTTGCAACGTCGAGCCGCTCCCGCCGACGGAATCACGCAGGCCGTCTATCCCGTGCCCCAGGAGTTGAAATCCACCCTGTTGGTGAAACTGCTCGAGCGCGGGGACTTGAAGGAAGCACTGGTGTTCACTCGTACCAAACACCGAGCGGACCGGCTCACCCGGACGTTGGTGCGAGCTGGGATCGTGGCGGAGCGGATTCATGGTAACCGATCACAGGCGCAACGCACCGCAGCTCTTGCAGGGTTCAAGGCGGGTCGATTCAGAGTGCTCGTGGCGACCGATATCGCCGCACGGGGCATCGATGTCGAAGCGCTCGGCCATGTAGTGAACTTCGACGTGCCCAAGGTCCCTGAGGACTACATCCACCGGGTCGGGAGAACCGCCCGTGCCGAGGCCAAGGGAGAGGCCTTCACCTTTGTCGCACCGGAGGAGAGAGGTGAGTTACGTGGAATCGAACGAGCCGTCGGGAAACAGCTACCGAAAGTGATGGTGCCTGACTTCGACTACACGGCGAAACCGGAAGGCAAGTTGGAAGTGCCGATCGGCGAGCGGATCGCAGCAATCCGCGCGCGCAAGGCCGAAGATCGGGCACGGGCCAAGGTCAACGCCGACCGTCGAGCCGCTAATGTTCTCGCTGGCGCCGTCCCGGTGAGGAGGGGTTCACGGGCGTCCCACAGCAGACACCGCGGTGGAGGATCGGGGGCCCGGTAAACTCTTGTGACGTCTCAAGGGGACCTGGGAGCTCCAGGTCCCCAGTCGTCATCATCGAACTCCCCCTCGATCGACAGGGGGGTAGGATCCTGGAGTAATTCTCGTTCGGCGGCCTCGAGTTCCTCGCGATCGACTGGGGTGGTGAGGTCATCTTCCGGGGCGGGGAAGGCTGGTCTGCGGGGGCGCACCACCCACACGATCAGGGCCAGGACCAGCACAAGACCAAGGAGCCCACCCACCGGGCTATTCCCACTCTTTCATGAAGACTTCAAACCCGTCATCCACCTGAGCGCTTGACTCGAAACCCGTTCTTTTCCAAGAACACCATGATGGTGTCCCGGTGATCGCCCTGGATTTCAATCACGCCCTCTTTGATGGTTCCACCCGCCCCGCACCGGCGCTTGAGATCGGCAGCCAGACGCGCCAGGTCTTCAGGCGGCAGGGGAACGCCCGTGACGATCGTGACGCCCTTTCCCTTCCGGCCTTTTGTCTCTCGGCCGACCCGAATCACTCCATCCCCGATGACAGGGTTGGTCTGGGAACACCGACATGCCCCCGCCGGTTGACGGCATGTGGGACACATGGCTCCGTGATGTGTCGAGAACACCAACCCACCGTGTCCCCTTGGAGCTCTCCGCTTCACGGAACAAAGACCAGAGGAATCAGGAAGGCCGCCACGAGCGTGACCAGCACGACCGCTACCAGATTCATCACGATCCCCGCTCGCATCATCTGAGGGATGGATAGGTATCCCGAGCTGAAGACAATGGCGTTTGGCGGGGTCGCCACAGGGAGCATGAACGCCATCGAAGCCGACAAAGCTGCCGCGGCCATGAGTACGATGGGAGCGTGACCGAGCGCAAGCGCCGCACCTGCCATGACGGGCATCGCCATCGTCGTGGTCGCTGCATTCGAGGTGATCTCAGTCAAGAACACCACGAGCGTCACGATCGCCAGCAGGAGTATCCAGAAGGGAAGGTCCTCGAGACCCGCCACCGCCGACCCGATCCAGGTCGCGAGACCCGACTCATCCATCGCACGGGCCAATGACAACCCTCCTCCGAACAGGATCAGGACACCCCAGGCGATTCGCTTTGCCGACGGCCAATCCAGGACGAACTCGCGCCGGCGCAGGTCGAGCGGAGTCGCGAACAAGAGTAGCGATGCTGCCATGGCGATGGTGGCATCCGTCACGGCAGGTGCGAAGGTGTTGATCCCTGGAATGACAACGCTCCCCAAGACCTTGGGTGAGCGGAAAACCCAGGCAAGTGCGGTCAAGATGAACACCGTACCGACGATCCGTTCGGCACGGGTGATCGGACCCAGCGCCTCACGCTCTTCCCGGATGATGCGCTCGGCCCCACCGACCAGATCGCCTGGCGGATACATGACACGGGTGAGGAGCAACCAACCAAGCGGCAGGAGTAGCGCGGACACCGGTACACCAACCAGCATCCACTGACCGAAACCGATGCGTATCCCGATGAGTTCCTGAGCCGTGCCCGCGAGCACCGCATTGGGCGGTGTCCCAATCAGGGTTGAAACGCCCCCGATCGAGGCCGCATAGGCAATCCCCAGCATCAGGGCGATACCGAACTCGTAGGGTCCCACCTGGTCGGCAGGTCGGAGCATTTCCCCCACGGCCAGCGCGATGGGAAGCATCATCGTGGCGGTGGCGGTATTGCTGATCCACATCGACAGAAATGCCGTGGCCAGCATGAAACCCAACACCAGTCGACCCGGGCTGGTGCCCACCGCCTGCACAATGCGAAGTGCCACTCTCTTGTGGAGGCCGGACCGCTCCATCGCCGCTGCGATGAAGAACCCGCCCATGAACAGGAAGATCAGTTCATTGGCGAAGGGGGCCGCTGCTGCGTCCATATCCAGGATGTCCAGCAGCGGGAAGAGGGGGAGGGGCAGGAGGGCGGTGACTGGGATCGGGATTGCCTCGGTGGTCCACCAGATGGCCATGAGGGAAACCACCGCCGCGGTACGCCAGGCACCGGGTGACATCCCACCGGGGGCCGGCAGCAGGAGCAGGAGGAGGAAGATGATGGGGCCGGCGAACAGGCCGACCCGTGCCGCCACCTCTCCTGCGCTCCCGTTCCCTCTTGGTGTCGTTCCGCCGGGTAACAACGTGTCTGCCACGATCAATCCTGCCCCAGGGTGAGAGCCTGGTCGACCCGGTCTCCGAGCCGCCTTGCAGCCTCGAGATCCTGCGTGAGCCGGTCGGCGGATGCTTCACCGTGGTGCAGCCGGAGTAGGTCAAGCCGAATCGCTTCGAGTGCCGCCACCGCATCGGTCCGATGTGTCGATCGAGTACCGCTTCCGGTTACTGCGACGGCCTCAGCCTCTAACTGGCGGGCGAGCTCTGGCACGTCGGCGACTTCCTTTCTTTTGTCCGGAGGGAGGGCTCGGTAGAGATCCTCGACGGCCCCACCGAGAAGGATTCCGGTGGGCGCGTCGGCGGCGGCGAGGAGGCGATCCTTTTTGACGCCGAGGCCGGCGAGCTTGAAGAGGAAGCGCCCCACTTTGCCCCCAAGCCAGCGAGACCAGATTCGACGCGCCCGAGGGGATACCTGCCACAACTGGCGTACGAACCCCATTGGCATGAGGACTGCCCCCACAGCCCCGAGAATCGAGAGCCAGGGGGTACCGAGTGTGGCGAGCCAAATGGCAGGGACGGTCTTGGCCAGGCCGAGCAGAATCACACCGGCGGGTCGATCCATGAAGCCTCGTCCTGGGCGGAGTGTCCGCTCGTCTTCCTCCTCACGCTCCTCGAGGACCAACGCGGGTCGGATGGTCGAGGCTCCGTAGCCCCGATCCACGAGGGAGCGGGTGTGGAGAAACAACCCGCCAAATCGCATCGCTGCCAATCCCGCGAAGAGAGCGGCGATCGGGTAGAACAGAACGCCCTCGAACGATTCGAAACCGAAAACGGATGCCAGTATCACGATCGACATCCCGGCGGCGGTGAGCGACGAACCGATTTCTCCGGCAGCGACCTTGGCCTCACGGACGTAGGCCTTGACCGGGAGGGGGATCCGGTCCTCCTCACCCTGGCTTGCGACGAGGACAGCGGCCAAAGCTTCGGCTGAGGCGAATCGATCGCCGGGGTCCTTTTCCAGACACCGGTCGATCGCCGCTGCGAAGGTGGGGGACAGGTCCGCCCGCTGGTCTCCCATCTTGGGCGCCGGCTCGAGTAGAAGCTTGTGAAGAATCTCCCTGGAATTCTCCCCGTCGAACGGGGGCCTGCCGGTGAGTGCGAAGAAGGCGGTGGCGCCGAGGGAATAGAGGTCGCTCCGCGCGTCGACCGCGCGTCCCTCGACTTGCTCGGGGCTTGCAAAATGAGGAGTGCCAAGGGCGGTTCCACCAGACTCCGAGGGTCGCCCCGCCACGCGAGCAATCCCAAAATCGGTGACCAGGGCCCGGCCGGTGACTCTGTCGAGTAGGATGTTATCGGGCTTGATATCCCGATGGATCACTCCCGAATGGTGCGCGTGTCCGAGGGCCCACGTGACATCCTGGAGAATGTGGAATGCGTCGCGTCGATGCAGGGGTCCGGCGCGTCGGACCCGCTGGCCCAGCGTATCCCCATCGACGAATCCCATGACGATGAAGACAGCCTGGTCGTGTGCTTCCACCGCGTGGATGGGGACGATGTTGGGGTGGGACAGCGCGCCAGCCGTGCGCGCTTCGTTGAGGAAACGTTCACGGGACGCAGGGTCCAGCGCGAGTTCCAGGGCGAGCAGTTTGATCGCGACCGGTCGTTCGAGTGATAGGTCCCGTGCCCGAAACACGATTCCCATGCCCCCCCGGCCGAGTTCATGTTCGACCGCGAAGCGCCCCTCGACCGCTTGCTGCAGGACCCAGAGTTCGGGTGAGGTCAGGGGTGAGTCCACGGGGGGCGCGTTCCCTGCTCAGCGGGGGGTTCGGCCCACGAGGAGGTGTCCCAGGAGCCCGCCAACTGCACCAGCAACAGCCCCGCTGGCCGGGCCAAAGACCAGAACCGAAGCTGTCGTGTCGCCCAGTGCGAAAGCGGTGAGGATCCCGATAAAGGCCGCCGCGGCGCCCGTCACCGCCCCGCCCATCAGGGCCTTTCCTCCGGGCATCTGGCGGTCCCATATGCCGTAGAGAAGTCCCCCGAAAGCTGCCAATGCCGTACCGATCACGGGGAATTGGTCGCCTACCTCGGCGAGCATGTGGCCAGTGACTACCATGATCACCTGCAAGACCCCGGCGATGATCGTTGCCCGCGTGATCGGCGGCCACCGGATGGTCGCTGGCACGCTAGCGGACCACGAGATTCAAAAGACGGCCCGGCACGTAGATCTGCTTCCGGAGGGTCCCTTCTCCCAGAAAGCGCCGAACGGTATCGTCTGCGAGGGCGAGCGAGGTGACTTCGCTTTCGCCGGCGCCGGCCGCAACGACAATACGGGAGCGCGTCTTCCCGTTGACTTGGACGACGACTTCGATCTCATCCGCGGTCAAACTGTCCTCGTCCCATTGGGGCCACGGGTGGTCCATCACCGACATCGGGTAACCGAGTACTTCCCATGCTTCCTCGGCGAAGTGCGGGGCGAACGGGGCCAGCATGACGACCAATCCCTCGACCACCCCCCGCGGTACCGAGGCCTGCTCTCGGAGCACATTGAGGAGTTCCATCATGGCCGCAATCGCGGTGTTGTAGTCGAGCGCTTCCAGGTCTTCGGTGACCTTCTTGACGGTTTGGTGATACTTGATGCGTGCGTCGTGCGGCAGCTCGACGATCTGTCCTTCCGCATCGTCGGCCACCTGACGCACGAGACTCCACACGCGGTCGAGGAACCGCCGTGGCCCGCTGATCCCGGCGTCACGGAAGTCGCCACCCTCTTGGAAGGGTCCGAGGAACATCAGGTACATCCGAAACGTGTCCGCACCCCAGCGGGTGATGTACTCATCAGGGATGACCACGTTTCCCCGCGACTTCGACATCTTGGACCCATCCTTGACGATCAATCCATGGGCACGAAATCTCGGGAATGGTTCCTCGAACTCCAGAAAGCCTTCCTCCTGAAGGACCATCGTGATGAACCGGGCGTACAGGAGGTGCAGTACCGCGTGTTCATTGCCGCCGATATAGCTCGTGACTGGGAGCCACTTGCGGGTTCGCGCACGGTCGAACGCCCGATCCTCGAACTCCGTACTCGGATACCGCAGGAAATACCAGGAAGAGTCGAGGAACGTGTCGGAGACGTCGGTCTCGCGCCGGGCGCCTGTGCCACAGGTGGGGCACGGCACGTGATACCATTCCCGATCACGGGCCAACGGCGACACGCCACTGTCATCCGGTCGGAAATGCTCGAGCGGGGGCAAGAGAACGGGGAGATCCTCTTCAGGTACCGCCACCGGCCCGCACCTATCACAGTTGATGATGGGGATCGGGGGTCCCCAGTACCGCTGTCGGGAGATACACCAATCATAGAGTCGGTACTGAACTGTCCCTTCCCCAT
>QKDC01000082.1 GCA_003246755.1 Gemmatimonadota bacterium
CCTGTTCGCAACCGACCATTCACTGAGTGCCGTGACGGCCGACAACGCCGCGGCATCGTACACCGTCATATCCGTCGGGAGACCCTCCCGAAGACACTTGATGAGCCGGTAGTCTTCCAGGTAATCCATCCCACCGTGCCCCACCGTGGCTTTCTGTGCCGCTTCGAACTCCCACAACGGATGCTCGAATTCGGGCAAGTACGCCTCTGGAGTTTCCCACCGATGGGCCGGACTGCGGCCCTCGACATAGACCCGACTCGGATAGCCTTGGAACAATCCCTTGGTCCCCTGCACCTGATGGATCCGACTATACGGCCTCGGCAGATTGGTATCGTGTCCCACGACGAGGGTACGACCATTGACCGTCTTGATGAGCGAGTAATTCACGTCTCCCAGGACGAAAGTTTCCCGACGTTGCGGGGCGTCCTCGGGGAAGTGATCTCTTGCCCATTCCTGGAGTCCACGGGACGGGCCGCTCATGGAGACGATATAGTCGAACCGATCACCACGGTTGATGTTCAGGCAGTTCGATACCGGCCCGAGTCCGTGGGTCGGATACAAGTTGCCGTTGCGGCGTGAACTATGGGCCCGGCGCCAGAGTCCCTCGCCCTCTGAAGAGAACTTGACCGCCCTCAGATCGTGTAGATACCCCCCCTCCGCGTGGAGGATCTCCCCAAACAACCCTTGGCGGACCATGTTGAGGACCATCAACTCCATGCGGTCGTAGTTGCAGTTTTCCATCATCACACAGTGCTTCTGGAACCGCTCCGATTCCTCGACGAGTTGCCAGCATTCCTCCAGCGTGACCGCTGCCGGGACTTCCGTCGCGGCATGCTTGCCATTGCGCATCGCGGCCACACAGATGGGGACATGCCATTCCCACGGGGTGGCGTTGAACACCAGATCGAGATCCTCGGTCTCACAGAGGCGCATGAAGTCCGTCGGCCCCCGGGTGAAGAGACGAGGCGGAGGATGCCCCGCATCCACAACGATCTGCGCGGCCCGGTCCGCATGGGATTCGACAATGTCACACACGGCGGTAATCCTGGCACCGGCTATCGTGGCCAAGTTCCTCACGTGTGCGGTCCCCTGCCCCCCCACACCCACGAAGCCGATACGGACTTCATCCATCGGAGGAGCGATGAGCGGACCTTGGTCCTGCGGGGGCGTGGGACCGATACCGGCCACCCGATGCGGCGCGCATCCCATGGCACTCACCCCAAGGACCGCAGCACCGGCTTCCAATAGTTCACGGCGACTGATCGGAGATTCAGTCGGGTCTCTCGAGGAGGGGGACATGGGTTCTACTCGCCGAGTGAAGGGACCTGCTCCACTTCGTCCCTGGGGGCAAGGTGGGGATGGCGGTTGAGGAACCGCGCGCAGGTGTTCCAGCGCAAGACGGCATCATCGTTATCCTCCGGACTCAACGCCTCGGCCTCCTGATAGTGATCCATGGCCTCCCGGTACCACCGGTAGGCCCGTTGGGACGTTCCAGTGCCGGAGGCAAGGATGAGGGCGCGGCCGCGGCGCTCGGCGATGAGGCCGGCATAGTACAGGCGATCGTAGGGATTGGTCAGACGCGGCAATACCTCACGCGCCTGCTCCACGGTTGCGCCACGGCTCAGGTGAAACTGGTCGGTCCGTGCCAGGAGCAGCGCGATGAGAGCCTGCTGGTTGTGGGGATCGATCTCGAGGATGTCGAGGCAGATGCTCTCCGCCGCCGCCGGGTAGTTGAGGAGGCGATACTGCTCTGCTTTGGCCATCGCGTCGGGAATCCCGGCCGATGAGATGCTCTTTGGCGTGAACATGGTCACCTCGTAGTCCTACGGCCCCGCCACCTTCCCTGTCATGAGCCCGACGAGCTTGACGATGGGATCGAAGGCGTGATCCATGACTCGTTCTTTCATAGGAATAATAGCGTTGTCGGTAATCTGGATCCCTTCCGGGCACACCGTGGTGCAGCATTTCGTGATGTTACAGTATCCAATGCCATGGGCTTTGCGGAGCTCATCCCGCCGCTCCTGCGTGTCGAGCGGGTGCATCTCGAGAGCACTGGTATAAACCAAGTAGCGCGGTCCGACGAATTCCTCGTGGAGGTGGTGGTCACGAAGAACGTGGCAAACATCCTGGCAGAGAAAACATTCGATACACTTTCGGAATTCCTGAACCCGGTCCACATCCTCCTGCTGCATCCGCCACGTCCCGTCGGCGGCGTCCGGGGTGCGAGGGGTGAATGGCTTGATCTGATGCTTCACTCTGAAGTTCCAGCTGACGTCGGTGACCAGATCACGGGAATGTGGGAACGCTTGCATCGGTTCAATGGTGACCGGCTTCGAGAGATCGAGGTCGGAGAGTCGCGTCATGCACATCAGCCGGGGGCGCCCGTTCACCTCGGCCGAACAGGAGCCGCACTTCCCTGCCTTACAGTTCCAGCGCACCGCAAGGTCCGGAGCCTGGGTGGCCTGAATGTCGTGTACCGCATCGAGGACCACCATGCCGTCTGAAGTCTCAGTTCGGTAGTCGGCAAATGTGCCGCTCCCCAGTGCTCCCCGCCAGATCCTAAAAGTGGCTTCCACGCACGATCCTCTCGTTTGACTACTTGAAGGTCTCGACGAGTCGTCGCAGTTCGTCAGTCACCCCGACCACCGGCTCGGGCCGGACGTGCATCTCACCGTCAGGACCCTTCTGGACGACAAAATTGATCGTGCCGGATGCCGGGTCTTTCTCGGGATAGTCGTCACGAAAATGGCCCCCGCGGCTCTCCTTCCGCTCGAGCGCCGACCGGATGACTGCTTCGGACACGGTGAGCAAATGGGCGAGGTCGATGGCGGTGTGCCACCCGGGATTGTACTCCCGATGGCCAGTGACCCCGACCCGCCTCGCCCGAGCCTCGAGTTCCCGGAGTGCCTCGGCAGCTTGCAACATCTCCCCTTCCTGACGGACGATGCCCACCTGATTCTGCATCATCCGTTGCAGGTCATTCTGGATCGCGTATGGGTTCTCGCCACTGGGTCTGTCGAACGGGGCCAGACACTCACGGACTGCCTCCCCCACTTCACCGGCGTCGGGCTCCAAGGCTGCGCTCTCTTTGGCAAAGGAGGCGGCATGCTCCCCCGCCCGCTTGCCGAACACGATCAGGTCAGAAAGCGAGTTACCCCCGAGCCGGTTCGACCCATGGAGTCCGGCTGCCACCTCCCCAGCCGCAAAAAGACCCGGGACGCTGGACATTTGAGTGTCGCCGTCCACTCGTATTCCTCCCATCACGTAGTGGGTCGTGGGCCCAACCTCCATCGGTGTCGTCGTGATGTCGATATCGGCGAGGGCCTTGAACTGATGGTACATGCTCGGAAGTTTGCGTCGAATGTGCTCGGCGGCTTTGGGCAGGTGGGTCTTGATCCATGCGATATCCAGGAAGACCCCTCCGTGTGGACTCCCCCGACCCTCCCGAACCTCTCGCACGATGCACCGTGCCACATGGTCGCGGGTGAGCAATTCCGGTGGACGTCGCGCCTCCTTGTCGCCCGTCACGTACCGCCACCCTTCGTCGGGGGTATCGGCCGTCTGGGTCCGATAGGCCTCGGGGATGTCGTCAAACATGAAGCGACGCCCTTCACTGTTCAGCAGGATTCCTCCTTCACCACGCACACCTTCGGTGACCAGGATACCACGGACGCTCGGAGGCCACACCATTCCCGTGGGATGGAATTGGATGAACTCCATATCCTGCAAGGCGGCGCCGGCGTGATACGCGAGCGCATGGCCGTCTCCCGTGTATTCCCAACTGTTGCTGGTGACGGCGAACGCCCTCCCGATGCCACCCGTCGCGAGGACGATGGCTTTGGCCCGGAAGAGGCGAAAGCGCCCACGCTCGCGATCATACGCCAGGGCTCCGCAGACTCGGCCGTCGCGCTTGTGCAGCGAAACGACCGTCACCTCCATGTGCACATCCATCCCCTGGTGGACGCCGTGGTCCTGAAGCGTGCGGATCATCTCGAGTCCCGTGCGATCCCCCACGTGGGCGAGTCGGGGATACCGGTGGCCACCGAAATTCCGCTGCAGGATCTTCCCATCGGATGTGCGATCGAACAAGGCGCCCCAGGCCTCCAGCTCGCGTACCCGGTCCGGCGCCTCCTTGGCATGGAGTTCCGCCATGCGCCAGTTGTTGACGTATTGGCCGCCGCGTAGTGTGTCGGTGACGTGCACCTGCCAACTGTCTCGATCATCGACGTTGCCGAGTGATGCCGCCACACCGCCTTCGGCCATGACCGTATGCGCTTTGCCGAGCAGAGATTTACATACCAGACCGACGGAAACCCCATGACTCGCGGCCTCGATCGCCGCACGGAGGCCAGCCCCACCCGCGCCTATGACCAATACGTCGTGGTCGATCGTATCCCAAGTCGGCATCTAGAGAATCCTCACATCCACCCAGATCCCCATCGAGCAGAGCCGGACGTAGAGATCAGTGAAGGCCACCATCAGGAGACTGGTCCAGGCCCAGCGATTGTGCGCCGCGTTGAGACAGGTCGAGCACCGATATGGGACTCGGAACAGAGGTTTGAGCGAAAATTGATCGCGGAACCCACCGAGAATGTGGCGCATGGAATGGCAACCAAGGGTATACCCGGTCAGCATGACGACGTTCAGGGCAAGCACGAGAGTCCCCACCCCGACCCCGAACTCCACCCCTCCCGCTGGATTCGTGAACCAGAAGGCTTTCCACACGTCGTGTGTCAGGAAGCCGAGGAAGACCACCGAGATCATCAGGAAGTACCGATGGATGTTCTGAAAAACCAGTGGGAAGTATCGTTCACCCAGGTAGCGCTTCCGCGGTTCCCCGACGGCACAACTCGGTGGGTCGGCCCAGAACGCCTTGTAGTACGCGCCGCGATAGTAGTAACAGGTGAATCGAAACAACCCGGGAATCGGTAGAATCAACAACGCCGGTGAAAAGGGGAGCCATCCCGGCCACCACCCCGGCTTGGGTCCGAACCACGCATGCGGCGAATCACCGAAGATTTCCGGACTGTAGAACGGCGAAAGATACGGGCCGGCGGTGTAGTGGGCATTCTGGAAGGCGGCCCACGTCGCGTACACCACGAAAGAGGACAGTACGAGAAAGACGACGGCCGGCTGGATCCACCACGCATCGCGTCGGAGGGTTTCCCCTGCTCGGCGTCGCGTTAGCGGGACCGTGGTGTGGGTCATGGCTTCCTCGAAGTGTAGGACGGGATATGGTTCACCGGCGACGTCGGCGCGAAGTCGAGAGTCCGAGCACTCCAAAGAGCCCCCGGATCAACTCGCGACCGAGTGTCTTGGCCATCGGGGAGTTCAGCATCTTACCGACCTGATCACCGAGGTCGGGTTCGGCTTTGCGTCGCTGGCGAGACCGGGCCTTTGGCCCCGGTTCGCTGCCACTGGTCTCGGCGTCGTCTCGTGCCATCGCCTCCTCCATCCGCCGTTGGAGTACCTCGCGGGCGCTTTCCCGATCGACGGGCTGTGCGTAGGTGGCGAAGAGCGGGGAGGACCGAAAAGCGGCGACGAGATCGGCATCCGGAATCGGGGTCATCTGGCTCGTGGGTGGTACCAGGAGCGTTGCCACGACAGGCGTAGGACGCCCCTTCGGTGAGAGCACGGTGACGAGTGCCTCGCCGGTCCCGAGGGAAGTGAGCGCCTTGGGGACATCGTAGAACTCACTCTTTGGAAATGTGTTCGCGGTCGCCTTGAGCGCCTTCTCATCGTCGGGGGTGTACGCCCGAAGGGCGTGCTGGACACGGCTG
Source organism: Gemmatimonadota bacterium (assembly GCA_003246755.1). Classification (GTDB taxonomy): domain Bacteria; phylum Gemmatimonadota; class Gemmatimonadetes; order Gemmatimonadales; family GWC2-71-9; genus SZUA-320. Next base: position 5,781 of record QKDC01000082.1, read on the forward strand.
CCAAGCTGGCCGAGCACATCGGCCGGTACATCCTTCGGCGTCTGGGTGACGAAGAACACTCCAACTCCCTTCGAACGGATCAGGCGGATCACTTGTTCGATCTGACCCACGAACGCGTCACTTGCACCATCGAAGAGCAGGTGGGCTTCGTCGAAGAAGAAGACGAGTTTCGGCTTGTCGGGATCTCCCACCTCGGGTAGCTCGCGCCAGAGCGATGCAAGCAGCCACATCATGAAGGTGCTGAAGAGCGCGGGGCGCTCCTGAACGTCCGTCAGTTCGAGCACACTCACGACCCCTCGCCCATCCGGCATCACCCGAAGCAGATCGTCCACGTCGAACTCGGGCTCGCCGAAGAACTGGTCTGCGCCCTGCTGTTCCAACTCGACGACCTTCCGCAGGATGACCCCAACCGTCGACTTGGCCAGTCCTCCGTATTCAGCAAGTTGCCCGGCCCCCTCGTCACTGAGGTACACCAGAACCTGCCGGAGATCCGACAGGTCGAGGAGAAGGAGACCCTGATCGTCGCAGTACTTGAAGACCATCGCCAACACACTCTGTTGTGTGTCGTTGAGCCCCATGACCCGACTCAGCAGTAGGGGTCCGAAGGCTGACACGGTGGCTCGCAGCTGGTGGCCCGTTACACCCGTGAGGCTGAAGAACTCCACCGGACAGGGGGTGGGAACAAACGGAACGCCGATCGCCGTGGACCGGGCGTGAATCTTGGGATGATCCACCCCGGGCCGCGAGAGGCCGGAGAGATCGCCTTTGAGGTCCGCGCAAAACACCGGGACACCCGCCGCGGAGAGTTGATCGGTCAGGAGTTGGAGGGTCTTGGTCTTGCCGGTCCCCGTGGCGCCGGCGATGAGACCGTGACGGTTCATCATCCCGAGCGGAATCCGCACCAGGGTGGACGTGGCGACCTCACCATCCCGGAGCGGTGCACCCAGAGTTAGCGATGGTCCGGCAAAGGTGTAGCCCTGCGCCAGCGTCTCGGCGAAGTCCGCCACCGTCCCTCCCTAGAGTGTCAGCTGAATACTGGTGCGGAACGTCGTGTCCGTGTTTTCGAATCCGAGGGGCGGCTCGCCACGATACCGCACGAGATATCCCACCTTCAACGCGAGCAGGCTGTTGATCGGCGCAACCAGGACACTCTCGCTGATCACCCGGTAGTCATCCCCATGATCGAAGTTGGAGAGGTATTCCACAAACTGCTCGAGGTAGGCCTTCTCGGCGAGGTGCAGCCTATATCGACCTGCAGCGCGCCCGGCAGTGAACTGATTGGTGGACCCCGCGGTCAGCGTCTCCTGAAAGAAGGAGAGGCCGCCTTCGACATTGAGTTCGTGGCGTTCGGTCTTGGCGAGCTGGTACCCAAAGCCGAACGACTCATCAAACCGCTTCGCGATACCCGCGAACCGATCACGATAGTAGTTGGTCCCGGCATACGCGGTCAGGTGCTCGCTGATGTCGTAGATGCCGCGAAGCCCCGCCTGCAATTGGTTGGCGCTCTCTACCCCATCGGTCTTGCCGAAGACCCAGGTGAAGGTCTGCTCAAGGACCAGTGGGGATCGGGTGCGAAACTCGACCTTCTCACCGATGGACACGGTGGTCAGGTCGGTGTTTCCCCCCGTCTTGACGAACCCCAAGTCACCGCTGAGCGCGACGGCTTTCTCTGGTGCGTCCTGGGCCGTGGCGATTGCCGGAGCCGAGCCCAGGAGCACTGTGGCGCATGAGAGCAGGATTGTCCCGGCGCGCCTCATGAGGAGAAGTCCGACGTGCAGTGCGCGCAGCGGGTCGCCTTTGCGGGAACACTGGAGAGGCAGCGGGGGCAGTCTTTCATGGGTGCCGGCGCCGGAGCTTCGGCGGGGGGGGTCAGCCGATTGGCGGTCCGCACCATCAGGAAAATTGCCGACCCGACAATCAGAAACTGGATCACGGTGTTGAGGAATGCGCCGTAGTTGAGTGTTACGGCCCCGGCCTCCTTGGCCATCGCCAGCGAGACATAAGGGGCGGCCACCGATCCCTCTTTGAGCAGCAGGTACAGCTCGGAGAAGTCGACCCCACCGAGCAGAAGCCCAATGGGTGGCATGATCACGTCACTCACGAATGACGAAACGACGCCTCCGAACGCCGCCCCGATGACAACCGCGACCGCGAGGTCCAGAACGTTCCCCTTCATCATGAAGGCTTTGAATTCCTTGAACATGACAGCCGCTCCTCGGTTCGCTTGTGGGGTGTGTGAGGGGACAATGTAACTCGACCTCTGGAGGCCCCCAACCCAATCCGATCCAATGACAGTCGCTGTCGGTGCTGAGAGTTGACAGTTCGACACTATCATCCTATTATCCGGATAATAGGATGATACAACAACTCGGCATCCTCGACCGCCTCACCGAACTCGCGGACCCCACCCGCGGGCGGATTCTCTGCGCCCTCCACGATCAGGAGCTGACGGTCGCCGAACTCCAGGCAGTCCTGCAACTCCCCCAGTCCACGGTGAGCCGTCACCTCAAGGTCCTCGGGAGAGGGGGCTGGGTGACCTCCCGAACCCACGGAGCGTCTCATCGATACCGACTCCGGCTGGGTGGTACCACCGGCGACGCCTCCCGGCTCTGGGAGATGGTCCACGCCGAGGTCGCCGCGAGCCGAGAGGCCCAACTCGACAATGAGCGACTCGGCCAGGTGCTTGCCGCCAGGCGGCACCGTTCCCGCGAGTTCTTCTCCTCGGAGGCGGGAAAGTGGGATCACGTGCGCGCCGAGGTCTTTGGTCACCGCTATGAACTGCAGGCCCTCCTCGGGTTTCTGGATTCCCGATGGGTCGTGGGGGACCTGGGATGCGGAGCGGGGCAACTCTCTCTGGCGATTGCTCCCTTCGTCGAACGGGTGATCGCGGTGGACGAATCACCGGAAATGCTCGAAGCAGCTCGTTTGCGTCTCGCGGAGACTCCCAATGTCGAGTGCCGACATGGAGAACTCGAACTGCTCCCCGTGAGCGAGGCCGAACTCGATGCGGCATTCGTCGTGCTGGTCCTCCCCTATGTGGCCGACCCCGGTCGAGTCCTGGCAGAGGCTGCCAGGGCACTCCAAGCCGGAGGGCGATTGTTGCTTCTCGACCTCCAGGTCCACGACCGTATTGAATACGAAGAGACCATGGGTCATGTGTGGATGGGGTTCCACGCGAACAGGATTCTCGACTGGCTCACGGGGGCTGGACTGATCGATGCACGGTACGTCCCCCTGCCTGGCTCCCAGAGCGACAAGGGACCAGGGCTCTTCATAGCAACCGCCCGCAAACCCGGCTAGACTCTGACTCGAGATTGGCATAGAGGAGATGAAATGACTTCGACACTCGACGCGACCCATCCATTTGCCGCAGCCCGCGATGCGGGCCTGGAGCCTTTCAAGGTCCGTGACCTTTCGCTCGCCGAGCATGGCCGGAAGGAGATCCGCTTGGCCCAGGAAGAAATGCCCGGCCTCATGGCGTTGCGAGAGGAATACGGCGCAAGTCGTCCTCTGGAGGGAGCGCGGATCATGGGATCTCTGCACATGACGGTGCAGACCGCCGTCCTGATCGAAACCCTGGTACACCTCGGGGCCGAGGTCCGGTGGGTTTCGTGCAACATCTTCTCGACCCAGGATCACGCAGCGGCGGCGGTCGCCGTGGGGCCGAATGGGACCCCTTCTGACCCGCGTGGCGTCCCGGTCTTTGCCTGGAAGGGCGAGACACTCGAGGAGTACTGGTGGTGCACCGACCAGGCCCTGCGGTGGCCCGACGGGTCGGGACCGAACCTGCTCCTCGATGACGGTGGAGATGCAACTCTCCTGGTGCACAAGGGCGCACAGTTCGAGAAGGCGGGAGTCATCCCGGCGTTCGATCCCTCCGTGGACCCCGAGGAGTGGGGGGTGATCCTCGACCTCCTCCGGCGCACGATTGCAGAACGCCCGAACCGGTGGACGACCGTCGCAGCGGGTATCCGCGGCGTTTCGGAAGAAACCACGACCGGGGTTCATCGACTCTATGAAATGATGCGCGACGGGACCCTGCTCTTCCCTGCCATCAACGTCAACGACTCAGTGACCAAGTCGAAATTCGACAACATTTACGGGTGCCGGCATTCCGTGGTGGACGGGCTCAACCGTGCCACCGATGTGATGCTCGCCGGCAAGGTTGCTGTCGTCTGCGGGTACGGGGAGGTCGGGAAAGGATGCGCGCAGGCCCTCCGCGGACAAGGTGCCCGGGTGGTGGTCACCGAAATCGATCCCATTTGCGCACTCCAGGCCGCCATGGAAGGGTTCGAAGTCAACACGGTCGACGCAGTCGTCGGATCGGCGGATGTCTTCATCACGGCCACCGGGAATCGGGACGTCATCACCGCAGACCACATGAGCCGGATGAAGGACAAGGCGATCATCGGCAACATCGGGCACTTCGACAACGAGATCGACATGGCCGGACTCAAGCGGGTTCCGGGAATCGAGCGCGTCAACATCAAGCCGCAGTACGACGAGTGGGTGTTTCCCGACGGTCACAGCGTGTTGATCCTTGCCGAAGGCCGTCTGCTCAACCTGGGGTGCGCCACGGGACACCCCAGTTTCGTGATGTCGGCGAGTTTTACGAACCAGGTCATGGCACAGATTGAACTCCACACCAACCTGGCCCAGTACGACAGGAAGGTCTACGTACTACCCAAACACCTCGACGAGAAAGTTGCTCGGCTCCACATCGGCAAACTGGGCATCGCGCTCACCACCCTCACGGCGGAGCAAGCGAGCTACATCGGTATTCCAGAGGAGGGGCCGTACAAGCCGGAGCACTACCGATACTAGGAGAGAGGTACCTCACTCATCAGGGCCGCGGGGTTCCCTTCACAGTCGTGGAACTCCGCGAGCCAGACTTCTTTGTCGGGGAGACGCGCAATCACCGCAGCGTCCTTTTCGAACGTGACACCCCGCGACCGGAGTGTCGCGACCGCAGACTGAATATCATCCACGAAGTAATAGAGCACTCCGCTTCCGGGGTTCGGTGACCCGGACTCCGGGCCACCGAGCAACAGCCGTAGCCCTCCACAGTCAAAGAACGCCATTCCCGGCGGTGCGGCAAAGAGAAAACGCAGGCCCAGCACGTCTCGGTAGAAGGTTGTGGCTCGCTCCAGATCCTCGACGCCGATCGCGATCTGCCCGATCCGGGAGGGTTGGAATCCCGGTGCGTCCGAACCGTCGTTCACTCCTGTTCCCCCCGGATTTCCAGACCGTCGATTTTGGGGTTTGCGCCTTCTGTGAAACCGAAGACGAGCCGGACAGTCAAGCCGGGAACATTGGAGACCGTTGCGGCAAGCACGAGTTCGTTCGCCCCTGACGAAACCACGTCGATGAGGGTCAGCGTCCCCACCTGTTCTCGGATCTGTCGGTTCCGGTTAAGCCGCTCCTCTTTGGGATACCGGTTGAGCGCCGCCTGGCTGAAGTTCGCTTCCTGGAACCTGGCGAGAGCCTCCACGGTCGGGGCGTTCACAGCCGCAAAGAACCCCTTGGCAAGTTGGCCCTGGGGCGTGTCAGGAAAGGCGGCAGCCTGTGCTGCAACCGGACTCAGATAGAGACACGAAAGGGCTAGAAGGGGAAGGAAACTCCGGGGCATATCAACTCCTTGTCGAGGCGAACCCCGCACGTGGATGGGCGAGGGTCGTTCCCCAAAACTAACGAGTGCTCGGGTCGATCGGTTCCAAACCCGGGAAGCATTCGCTGAGACCCTCTCGCGTTGCCGGGCAGATTCCCCTCTCGGTGATGAGTCCGGTGAGGAGGCGCGACGGGGTGACGTCGAAAGCCAGGTTTCTGACCTGACTCGCCGTTCCGCCCGGCGAGACCTCCCGTCGCAGACCGGTGGCGTCCACCCCACGAATCCACCGGACTTCCTCCTCGCCTCGTTCTTCAAGCGGGATGGCTCTCCAGTCGTCGAGTGACCAGTCGATGCTCGATGATGGAACGGCCGCGTAGAAGGGAACCCCAGCATCTCGGGCAGCTAGTGCGAGGGACAACGTCCCAATCTTGTTGCACACATCCCCCGCTCTTGTGGTCCGGTCGGTACCCACGATGACGATGTCGACTTCGTGACGTTGCAGCAGATGGGCGGCCATGGTGTCGCTGATGACCGTATGGGGGACACCCCCGGCCTCGAGTTCCCAGGCCGTCAACCAGCCTTGGTTGCGCGGTCGTGTTTCGTCCACCCATACGTGAACCGGTAGTTGTTCTTCGACCGCGCGGTACACCGGTGCAAGTGCGGTCCCATACCGGAGGGTGGCGAGCCACCCCGCATTACAGTGCGTCAGAATCTGCACGGCGCGGCGGCGGCCTTGGCTCAGCTCGCGTAGCAATCCGAGGCCATGCGTGCCGATCGATCGGCAGGCATCGACCTCACGCTGTGCCAAGGTTGCGGCCATGACGTAAGCGGCTTCCACCCGACCCCCTGGTCGGGCACCCAAAGCAGCGTCCCGCACCGCGTGCACGGCATGTGAGAGATTCACGGCGGTCGGGCGTGAGCCGAGCAATGAATCAGCGGCGTCGGTGAGGGCCATGTCGGAGTCATCCGTCATGAGCGCCATGCAGAGACCATAGGCTGCGGTAATCCCGATGAGCGGAGCACCTCGGACTTGCATGGTCACGATGGCCTCGACTACCTGATCGAGCGTCCCCAGCCGCTGGACGACGACCTGGTGTGGAAGCCGTGTCTGATCCAGGATCTCGATCGACCACCCATCCGGGGCAAGCCACAACGGGCGATCGGGAGGAGAGGCGGGGCCACCGACGGGCTCAGTGGCCATCGAAAGTGATGAGCGAGTGGACCTGGACGCCACGCGCTTCGAGTCGGCGTCGCCCTCCGAGCTCGGGCAACTCGATGACGAAGTACGCTTCGACGAGGTGTCCTTCCGCCCGCTCGATGAGGGTGATCGCCGCATCCGCTGTTCCCCCGGTCGCGATCAGATCATCGACGAGCAGGATGCGCTCACGTGCCTCGATGGCCCCCACATGAAGTTCGACACGGTCGGTTCCGTACTCCAAGTCGTATTCTTCCGCCAACGTTTCTCCGGGCAGTTTCCCGGTCTTTCGAACGGGGACGAACCCCGCCCCAATCGCGTGGGCTGCCGCCGCGCCAAGAATGAACCCCCGGGCCTCCACCCCAGCCACCTTGCTCACCGCGCTTCGCGCATGTCTCGATGAGATCGCATCGATGAGGGATCGGAAGCCGTCGGGGTGTTTGAGGAGGGTGGTGATGTCACGAAAAAGAATCCCGGGCTTGGGATAATCAGGGATGCTGCGCACCAAGGCGCGGAGTTCGTCCTTGGTCACGCATGGTTCTCCGGATCGGGGGTGGGGAGAATCCGGCGGGCCACGGCATCGAGGCGGGCCATGGCCTTGGGCTTCCGAGCCTCAACGGCGGTGAGGACGGCCGAGTCAAGTGCTCGATCACAGCCGGAGGGACAAGGCATGGGATGCTCCCGGAGGCGGGGGGCCACGGCCTGGAGAAGGGCCGAGGCGCGATCGGCGTTGGCGCGGAGCACGGTAAGGACGTCGGCGGCCGACACGTCCGCGTGCGCTTCATGCCAGCAGTCGTAGTCAGTGACCATCGCCACTGTGGCATAGCAGATTTCGGCCTCTCGGGCCAGGCGGGCCTCGGGCAGGTTCGTCATCCCGATGACATCACAACCCCAGTCGCGGTAGAGTCGAGACTCCGATCGAGTCGAGAATTGCGGTCCTTCGATCACGAGGTAGGTGCCCCCCCGGCGGACCGCCAAATCGATGTCGCCGGCGGCGGTGATCAATTCATCTCCCAAGCGGGAGCACACCGGATCTGCCAGGGACACATGCGCGACGAATCCTCTCCCGAAGAAGCTCCGCTTCCGATTCCGGGTTTGGTCGACGAACTGGTCCACGATGACAAATGTTCCAGGCGTGAGGTCTTCCCGCAGTGATCCCACCGCACTGAGTGAAATCAGATCGGTGACACCTGCGCGGATGAGAGCGTCGATGTTCGCCCGGAAGTTGATCCGGGCCGGAGGAATCCGGTGTCCTCGGCCATGTCGAGGCAGGAAGCAGAGAGGTCGTCCGGCGAGTTCACCGAACAGGATTTCATCCGAGGGTTGCCCGAAGGGGCTCCGCACCCGCTGCCATTGAGTGTTGCGCAATCCCTCCAGATCGTAGATGCCACTTCCACCGATGATCCCGAGCATGCGCGATCAGGGACCGGTCGAGAGGTCGCGTACCGGAAGACTGGAATTGAAGGTCTCCCAGGCGATCAGCCAGGCACCATCGACCTGACGACGCCACACTTCCAGGTACTTCCCCGTATCGGCAATGGCCACAGCCGCGCCCGGGGGCAGCAGGTTCATGGCATAGTTTCCACTGACGACGACGAGGTCGCCACTCGCGAAGAACTCATCCCCCCAGAGTTGGAGATCTCCCACCGGTCCCATGGATTCGAAGGTCTTGATGATGCCGATCTTCCCCACGACTCGGGGAGCGTTCGGTGGCAGGAGTACGGCTGCCTCCTCGTACGAACGCACCGCGGCGTTGTAATCTCCGCGATCCACTTCCGTCGCGAACGCGGTGTGGTGATCCAGAATCGCCTGCCGATCGGCCTCACCGAACGACGGGGTGGCGGGCGCACAGCCCAGCCACACGAGGAGAATGGGATAGACGAGATTCTTCCACATACGGGCCCCCTGGAGAAATCCACAACGGCGAAGGTACAGCGAGTCGGGTTGTCGTCAACCAACCAGAACGGTCAGCGCGGCCGCCGGCTCAACCCATAGTGGAGCAAGCGAATCACCCGATCAGCTCCGGTCTCCCCTCCCAGAAAAGCCTCATACTCTGCCGCCGGTTTGGCAGCGAGCAGGACATCACGGGGCTCACTTCGCGAGAGCGATGCCATGACGCGATCTCGAAGATGTATCAGCATCCGGTGATGGTACTCGACGGTGGCGCGATCGATGGTGCGACCATGACCGGGCACGATGGTAGTCGCATCGTCGGTGCGGGCCAGCAGCCACTCCGTTGCGGCAATGATCCCGTCGAGTGTCCCTCCAGCCCACCAGTCGATGAACAAGGCTCCCTCGGGCTCGATCAAGTCTCCCACGTGGAGAACATTCTCGCCGGGGAACCACACGACGACATCTCCGTCGGTGTGCGCGGCCGCCACATGGTAGAGGTGCGCCTCGACCCCAGCCGACCGGATGGTCACACTGTCTTCGAACGTATGATCCGGGAATGCTTCCGGGATGGCACGTTCGCGATGCCAGTTCCCCATCTCCACAATGATGGTGTCCTTCTCCATCTGTGCGGGAACGGCCCTGTGGGCGACGGCTTGCGCGCCGCTCTTGCGCCAATGCACCATGCCACCCGTGTGGTCCTCATGATAGTGCGTGAAGACCACGTAGCGCACTCTTGCCTGCGTCACCGTGCGAAGCACCGTATCAGCCGCTTCGACACGCTTGGCGCTCTGTGCATCTACCAGCACGAGCCCACTGTCGGTCTCCACCACCAGCATGTTGCCATTGGCGTACCCCGAAATCAGGTGGACACCCGGCTGGAGTGTGCGAAGACGCATCCCCGAGGGGCGGTCCTGAGCCCACGCTGAGGACACCAGGAGGACCCCAACCGCAATCGCACTCCGGAGACTACGGCTCCATCGCGAACCTGGATACGGACGGACCACGGACGTCATCGGCTCTCCTTGTCCGTCAGGTGGGCAAGCCACAGTCCACCGTAGACGTCAATGGCTACGATGAGATCACCTTCACGTTGAACCGCGTTGACGAAGGATACGTTGCCCCGGGGACCCTGAGGAGATCCGGTCCAGAGTGCCCCAAGCTCCCGGCCCTGCGCCCGGAGGTCCCCCCGCAGATCCCCGCTCACGTCGACCGCCCTGAGACCTCCCCCTTCGAAACCGACGTAGAGCACGTCCTGCTCCAGCCAGAGACTTCGTGCACCGAACCCCGCGAGGTGGTACTCCGCCACTTCCCTGGGATGCGCCGGCTCGCTCAAATCCACCACCCGGACCCCCCCCAGACCACCGAGGCCACCACTCTCCGCATCGCCGTCTTCCGGAAAGACACCGTCGGCGAGATAGACGTGAGAACCGGAGGGATGCACCGCATACGTGCCAACTCGCGTACCAGAGGGGTAGGCACCGGTGAACGGCAGACGACTGACGAACTGCGGCGATTCTGGACTCCCGGCGTTCACCCCGTTACCGACATCGAGGATCACGAGTCCCTCTCTCCCGGCGGCGAGAAAAACGAATCCATTGAGGACACGGACCTGGTGGACGACGTGGCCCTGAAACTCTGGCGGGACGCCAACTTGATTCTGCACCGTCGACCGGGACCAACTCCCGGCCAGTCGGGGAGCGCTGGGTTCGGCGAGATCGATCACCTGAAGGCGACCGGTGTGCAGCTCCGCGGCATAGGCGTGCTGGCCATCGATGACGACGCTTTGCACATTGCCGACGATGGACGCGTCGAGTGTCCCCTGGACTCGTGGGTGCCCTGGATCCGCGAGATCGAGCACACTCAACCCACCTTGAGTCGGGCTCCGCCCTTTCCAGGTCACCACACCGAACCGTCCGTCACTTGCCACGGCCATGTCGTAGACGGCGGAGGCATTGAGCACGAGTGAATCCACGGGATGCGGGTGGACCGGATCCCGGACGTCGATGGTGTAGAGCCCGGCGGATCCCATCAGGACATACACGAAGCCGTCCTTCGCATGGCCACCACGTGCAACAGCATCACCGGGCCACGGGAGTTGGCCCACCCGAACAAGCGCACGCGACCGAGGTCGCGGATCGACATGGATCGCATGACTCCCTGCAACCGACCCGACACTCACCGTGATCAGGAAGACCCCGGGCTGTTCGGCAACGAACCCACCATCCTGGGCAATGCTGGCACCACTTCCCGAAACGCTCCACCGGACCACGGGATCCGCAACCGGTAACCGTCGTTCGTCTTCGGCAATCACCCTGAGCCGAACGACGTCTCCCGTGCGGGTGTAGGTGGGTCCACTGACCGACAGCACGGCAACACGGTTTCGAATGACGCGTAAACGCACTTCCGCTCTCGCTCCCCCGGAGGTGGCCGCAAGGATGACTGTCCCTTCTCGACGGCCGGTTACCACTCCGGATGGGGTCACGACGGCCACCCGCTCGTCCCCCGATTGGTAGGTAAAGAGCGCGGCACCCAAGGGATCACCATCGGCAGTGCGGGCGGTGGCACGGAGGACGGTCATTCCACCGACCACGATTTCGCTCTGCTCCATCCGAATCTCGACCGTGGAAGCGGGCGGCGGTTCTATTTGTGCTTCTGCGACCCCGGACATCCCATTCCAACGCGCGATGACGCGGACCACGCCGGGACGATGAGCGTACAACACACCCTCGGCATCGATACTCGCTGCGTCCGAGGGTACCGTCGCCCACTCGACAGGTCCCCCACCTTCGGGAAGGATCGCCTGAAACTGCATCTGGCCACCCATCGAGACGGTGGCCACGGCTGGACGAACTACGATTGGTTCGGACTGTCCCGGGAGCGGGGTGGATGGTGTGGCGAGGAGCGACACCCCCAGGCCTGCGGTAGGCAGCCACCTCGGCAGCATGCGTGACCTCATGGAGGGAACCTAGTGCGCGGCGCTTGTACCCTCAACGGGACAGTGCCCTTGCCGCGACGGTGAAGCTCCCCGGATATTCTGAGATGCCTCGCCGACACCCGTGGGCACTTTGGCCCACTGCCAAGCTGCTCGAGCTCCGTATTTGCGACCTCGATCTCCAGATCAAGAAGACATGGCTTGAAGACTGTCTCGATCAACTTCGCGATGAGCTCGACGCGCGGGGCATTCCGCTCCACCCCACGGTGTGGCTCTCGGATGAATGGTTCGCGCCCTCCACGACCTTGGGATTTGCCATTCCGTTCTATCTGGCACATCCCCGCCTCATGCGCTTGGAGCGGAATCAGATTCTCGAAGTGGAAGGGGGTACCGTCCAGGAGTGCCTGCGGATCATGCGACACGAAACCGGGCACGTGTTGCAGCATGCTTACGCGCTGAACAGGCGCCGACGGTGGCAGAAGTTGTTCGGCAAATCCTCGACCCGCTATCCGACCCACTACCGTCCCAATCCGACGAGTAAGAAGTACGTCCAACACCTCCGGTTATGGTACGGGCAGGCGCATCCCGACGAGGATTTCGCCGAGACGTTTGCCGTGTGGCTTCGGCCACGCTCGAATTGGCGGGTGCGATATGCCGGGTGGCCCGCGCTGAAAAAGCTCGAGTACGTGGACGAACTGATGGCGGAGATCGGCTCGGAGAAGCCGGTGATCCGGAGTCGGGCCCGAGTCGACCCCATCAAGACGCATCGGGTTACTCTCGGGGAGTATTACGAGGAGAAGCGCTCGCACTACTCCGTGCGATACCCGGTGATCTACGACCGTGATCTGCGACGTCTCTTCAGCGACGCGTCAACCGCGAAGCGATCGCTGACCGCTGCCGCGTTCCTCCGACAACACCGTCGTTGGATTCGACAGATGGTGTCGCGGTGGACTGGGGAATATGAATTGACTCTCGATATGGTCCTGTCGGAGATGATTGGTCGTTGCCGAGAGCTCCGACTCCGAGCCGTGGGCAACCGACGTCAGCTTCGCATGGATTTCGCGGTCCTGCTGACCGTTCATACCATGCACGCGCTGTACAGTCAGACCCGGCGGGCCTGGTTCGCTCTGTGAGCCGCGCCCTGAAAGTCCTCGCGCTGATGCATCCCAGCCTGGTCCCTCCAGACTCCATCGAGGGGCTCCCGGAGAAGGAGATCAACCGCTGGAAGACGGAGTTCGACGTCGTTGCCACGCTCCGGGGATTGGGTCATCAGGTCCGACCCCTTGGGGTCCAGCACGAGCTCCAACCCATCAGAGATGCAATCTTGGAGTTCGAACCTCATGTGGTGTTCAACCTGCTCGAAGAGTTTCATGGGGATACCACATTCGATCAGAACGTCGCCAGTTACCTCGAACTTCTGCGGGTCCCCTACACCGGGTGCAATCCACGAGGACTGGTCATCGCTCGCGGCAAGGCCCTGTCCAAGAAACTGCTCAGCTATCACCGCATCCGTGTACCTCAGTTCGCCGTGTATCCACTGGGCAGAAAGGTACGACGACCCCCGCGTCTGGAATTTCCGCTCATCGTGAAGAGTCTGATCGAGCACGCCTCCGTGGGCATCGCGCGCGCCTCGGTCGTCGACACCGACGAAAAGCTCCACGAACGCGTGCGCTTTGTGCACGAGCGCATCGGGACGGATGCCATCGCCGAACAGTTCATTTCGGGACGCGAGATCTACGTGGGGATCTTGGGCAACGATCGCTTGCGGGTGCTCCCCACTTGGGAGTTGGAGTTCGGGAGCGTACCCGCGAACACGCCGCTGATAGCGACCGAACGTGTCAAGCACGACCCGGACTACCAGGAGCGGATGGGGATCCTGCAGGGGCCGGCCAAGGACCTGCCCGAGACGGTCGTCAACAGCATCGGTCGGTTGAGCAAGCGGATCTATCGCACACTCGAACTCGACGGATACGCGCGCATCGACTACCGACTGGCTTCAACGGGTGAACTGTTCTTCCTCGAAGCCAATCCCAACCCTGAGATCGCCGAGCGCGAAGAGTTTGCCCAAGCGGCGCTCTACGATGGCATTTCCTACCCCGAACTCCTGCAGCGCATCCTGCGTCTCGGGATTCGTCGGGCCACCGGCTCCGCCACGGGATGACCGACACGTTTCATCGCTGAAACAGCAGGGAACAAGCAACGCTCTCTCTTCGTAGGGCATCTAATGTCGCTGAACGGATGATGTCCTAGCTGAACAGGGAGTTGCCGTCATGCACCAAACCGTGCGACGCATTGTCTTGACCTCGATCGGCGTCTTCTCGAGCCTCCTCGTCACCACGGGGGCCCTCGGACAAAACGGCGGACCAAACCCGGAGCCCGACTCACTCTCGACCAAACACAACCCAGGACACTCCTCCGCCACCCCTTTTCTCACGGCGATCCCTCGGTCCGGCCCAATTCGGCTTGATGGTCGCCTGGATGATGGGGCGTGGAACCGTGCACCGATGGGATCCGACTTCCGGCAGCAGCAGCCGGATGATGGCAACCCCGCCACCCAACGCACGGAAATTCGTTTCCTCTACGATGACGAGGCGCTTTATGTCGGCGCGCGGATGTATGACGATCTCGGAGGCGTCGGTGTTCGCTCTCAGTTGGTGCGGCGTGACCAGCAGTTTGCCTCGTCCGACTTCTTGAACCTCGTCTTCGATACCTATCACGATCACATCGGCCGGACGACGTTCACCGTCAATCCCTCCGGGGTCAAACAGGACGCTGGTCAGGCGAGCGCGATGGCTGATCCGTCATGGGACCCAGTGTGGGAAGTCGCGACGGCAATCGACTCCCTGGGTTGGACCGCTGAGTTGCGTATTCCGTTTTCCCAACTGCGATTCAATCGTGACGCCGAGCAAACATGGGGCCTTCAAGTCTGGCGTAACGTGAGTCGTCTCAACGAACTGTCCATGTGGTCCTACTGGAGCCGCGAGGAAGCCGGAGGGGCATCACAATACGGGCATCTCCAAGGGATCAAGATCTCGGGAACACCCTCCCGGGGCGAAATGCTTCCCTATGGCGTTGCCCAATATGAAGCACTCAAGCCGGGGCCGGCGGGTGACCCGTTCTACGATCCGCATAATTCAGCGTTTCGCGCTGGGGCAGACATCAAGTACCGACTTTCGTCCAGTCTCACTCTCGATGCAACCGTGTACCCTGACTTCGGACAGGTGGAGGTCGATCCGGCGGTGGTCAACCTTTCGGCATTCGAGACATTCTTCCCGGAGCGACGACCGTTCTTCATCGAAGGGAACGGCATCTTCCAGTTTGGCGGGATGAACTGCTTTTTCTGCAGTAACGCCTCAGGCCTGAGCATGTTCTACTCACGCCGAATCGGACGACAGCCGCAGGGCAGTCTCCCACCGGGCGCAGAGTACTCAGATCGTCCTGACGCGACTTCGATTCTCGCTGCGGGGAAGATGACCGGCCGGACGAAGAGTGGTTGGTCGGTGGGTGTGCTCAACGCCGTGACCGCCTCCGAAACCGCCCGCATTCTCACCGATGGGGTCACGGGACATCAGCAGGTCGAACCACTCACGAACTACTTCGTGGGGCGGACCCAGAAGAACCTGAACAACGGCAATCTTACCATCGGGGCCATCGCGACCTCGGTGATTCGTCAGCTGGACGCACCCTTGCTGCGGTCGAGGATCCCCTCACATGCCGAAGGGCTGGGCGTGGATTGGAACTGGTTCTGGGGAAATCGGAGCTACCGTGTGATGGGAAGCCTCGCCGGCTCGAATGTCTCGGGTGACCCCGGGGCCATCGATCGGCTGCAGCGATCGAGTGCACGGTATTTCCAGCGTTCCGATCGCGGGAATGGGAGCAACGGTCTGTTCAGCGACGCCTATGACCCAACGGCGACGAACTTGCGGGGTTACGCCGGGTACGCCCGGGTTGCCAAGGAGTCCGGTGCATGGCTCTGGGAGGCCGCGGTCAACTTGCGCAGTCCGGGCTTCGAGATGAATGACATCGCCTTCTTGACCCAGGCGGACTACGTCTACCTCAATGCGAACCTGGTTCGCAATCTCACCACGCCAACCCACTGGTACCGGAGTGCGTTGCTGATTCTCGGAGGACACCGACAGTACAACTTCGACGGCGATCTCACCGACGAGCAGTATCAGGTATTCGGCCAGTTCCAATTCCTGAATTACTGGTCCGTCGGCGGGTTCTACTTGCGCCGGCCCGGGACGCTCGACGACCGGGCACTTCGCGGGGGCCCCGCAGTGCAACGGCCGAGCATGGACTATTGGTCACTCAGAATGAACACCGATACCCGGAAGGCCATGTCCTTCAACGCCGATGGGAGTCTTGGTGTGCGAACCGATGGCACACGGACCTATCGGTTTTCGAGTGGTGCCAACGTGCGCCCCGCCTCGAATATTCAGATCAATATCGCTCCGAGCTTCAGCCACTCCGAATCTGGGTATCAGTATCTCACGACAATCGCTGACCCCACAGCTACCCAATTCGATGGTTATCGCTACGTGGTTGCCGACCTGACACAGGAGAACCTCTCCATCGATACACGGGTGAACGTTACCTTCAGTCCCACCTTGACACTCGAATTGTTCATGCAGCCCTTCGTCTCGAGTGTGGACTACGATCGATTCAAGGAATTCGATGCCCCCCGATCGAGTTCTCGTTCGGTGTATGGAGAGGACGTTGGCCGTGTTACTCCGGTCATCGACGAGTTGGGTCGGACCACGGCCTTCGAGATCGATCCGGATGGAAGCGGGGACGCCAACGCGTTCACCATCGGGAACCCGGACTTCAACTTCCGATCACTCCGAGGCAATCTCGTCCTTCGGTGGGAGTATCGACCCGGATCGACCATCTTCCTGGTCTGGACCCAGGATCGGTTCAGCCATGAGCCCTTTGCCGGGAATCTTTCCGTTTCCGATGACATCTCCGGACTGCGGGGGGCCAAGCCCGATAACATCTTCCTCATCAAGTTCAACTATTGGCTGAGCTTCTAGTCTTCGGCCACCATGGCTAGTTTTTCGGGTGTCCTCCCCCGTCTGGAACCCGAATGCCGCGTGATCTCCTCCCCATGGTGCGTGATAAACTGGGCGATCTGTACCGGATCGAACGGGAGATTGGGCGAGGGGGAGCGGCCGTGGTCTACTTGGCCAAAACCCAGGATGATCAGACCGTCGCCCTCAAGATCCTCCGGCCCGAGCTCTCGATCACGGTTGCGGCAGAGCGGTTTCTCCGGGAAATCCATTTCATCAGCCAACTGAAACACCCCAATATCGGCCAGGTGCTCGACAGTGGAGAGCGGGACTGGCTCGTCTACTATGTGATGCCGTATTGGGACGGTCCATCCCTTTCCCAATATCTTGCCAAGTATCGACATCTGAGTATCGAGGACGCCCTCCGAGTGGGGCAGGATCTACTCGATGCCCTGGCGCATGCACACCAGGAAGGCATCGTTCATCGTGACGTCAAACCCGACAACATCATCCTCACCAAGAAAGGGGCCATCCTCCTGGATTTCGGCATCGCTCGTGCCATTGCCGTTTCAGGACAGACCAGCCTCACCAAGTCGGGGATCGCCATCGGTACCTCAGCGTACATGAGTCCGGAACAAGTCTCTGGACTTCGGGACCTCGACCAGCGAAGTGATCTCTATTCCGTGGGTTGCGTGCTCTTTGAGTGCCTGGCCGGCCGGCCGCCGTTCGTGCACCGCAGCGAGAGTGTCGTCCTGCAATCCCACATCCGTGAAAAGGCACCCGACGTGCAGGCCTTCGTCCCCGCCGTACCGGCTTCCTTCTCGGCGGCGATCGCCAGGGCGCTCTACAAACAGCCCGACCAGCGATGGGCCTCCGCCCGGGAGATGTCCGACGCCCTCACGGCCACAGCTACCCCTCCATGACGCAGACGGGCCCACCACCCCTGATTCAGGGCGGACTGTTCACCCCGACGGCGCTGGAAGCACCGGCGACTCATGCCGTGACGGCGCTTGCCACGGAACGTTTGGATCGTCTCCGAGCAGCCCGGGATCGGTTACGACTGGCGGAGGATGATGAGGCGCTTCACGATTTTCGGGTCGCCTTGCGCCGCCTACGGAGCCTCCTCCGTGGTTATCGAAGTACGACCCGGATTACAGTCCCTCCACGGATTCCCAGAGATCTCCGCCGACTTTCCCGTATCACGGGGGTCAGTCGCGATCTCGAGGTCAAACTTTCCTGGCTGGCGGGAGTCGACGACCTCCGTCCTCGAGATCGCGTTGGCTACCGGTGGCTGCTCAAGCGGCTGAATGCAGCCAAGGCCCGCAGTGACACCCGTGCCGCCAAGCGGGTGGAGGCGATGTTTTTCCCTCTCACGACAAACCTGGAGCGTCGCCTCGACCAACTCGTCCTCCATGAAAAGGGCGCTTCGCGTTCCCTGGCTGCCGAGACCGCGTCCAACCTTCGGGCCCTCCTCGACATCTTTGCCTCTCGCCTCGATGTCGCGGACGCGATCGGCAAGCATGAGGAGGCCCACCTCGCGCGGATTGCAGGCAAGAAAGTCCGTTACTTGCTCGAGCCCTTTGTGCGGATGATCCCCGCCGCGCGCGAGGTCGTCAATCGGTACAAGGGCATTCAGGAAGGGCTCGGAGAACTGCGCGACGCGCACGTCCTCGGCGAAGCCATCGCCGCGGCACTCGAGGATGCGGCGCTCGAAAGGGGCCATCGTGTCGCCGAGCGGATCCGGGATGGTGATCGATTGGACCGGCAGACACTGCGACGCGAGCGACGCCGCGATCCCATGCCCGGCCTCATGGCGCTTGCCTCGCTGGTCCACGCGCGGCGGGAGAAGGCTTGGCGGGATGTGAGCACCCGGTGGATCGCCCATCGAGCCGAGCTCCTGATCGAACCGGTCCTGGCCATCGCTGATGATCTCGCCGCACGAGGTTCGCCGGGCATTGAGATCGAGCGAAAGTTCCTCCTCAACGGGCTACCCGAGGCGGTGACGGGAGCCGACCAACTCGATATCGATCAGGGTTACTTGCCCGGAGAGCGGATTCACGAACGCATCCGTCGTACCCGGAATGGCACAGACACCCGGTGGTTCCGGACCCTCAAACTTGGCACCGGGTTGGTACGACAGGAGACGGAAGAGGAAACGTCGGAGGCCGTGTTCGAAGCGATGTGGCCACTCACGGAAGGACGCCGTGTGCGCAAACGTCGCTATCATGTCGCTGCCGGGGACCTGGTCTGGGAAATCGACCAGTTCGACGACCGTGATCTCGTCTTGGCCGAGGTGGAACTCCCCGCGGAAGATTATGTCGCCGAGCCTCCCGAGTGGCTCGCACCGTACATCGTTCGGGAGGTCACCGACGACCCGGACTACCAGAACAGCAACTTGGCCCAATAGTCTCTGCGGTCCATCGACTGGCTAACGTTCGGCTGGCCCCGGCGGCGCACTCTTCGGCCTGTCGCGGAACAGTGTCACGAACACCACGGTCGAGAGCAGTCCGATCAAAGCTACGACCCGCCACAGGGCCCCAAAGTCCACGACACCATCGGCAAGGGTGTACCGGGCTTGTAGCCACCCCGACAGCGCCCCACCCAAGACCGGTCCTCCACCCAGTATCAGAATGCCGAACACCGTCTGTGCCGAATGCCGCACATCCACCGGGGCGACACGGTCGGTGTAGATATAGGCCGCGGCAAAGAAGCAGGCATAGCACACCCCATGGAGGGCCTGACTCCCCACGAGCACCGACACAGGCAGTGTCGGCACACTCCAGATCAGATACCGGACGAAGTAGGCGAGCGCACCCACGGTCATCACGGTGCGGAAGCCGAACCGCGTCAAGAACCACCCCAGCAGCGCCATCACCAGGATCTCACTGAATTGCCCGAGGGTCATCGCTGGCCCGATCTGACTGTCGAGCAGCCCGAGATGAGAGAAGAAAGGTGAGGTCTGAAGGAAGTACACCTGATGAATCACACTGATTGGGAGACTCACTGCGACGAGGACGGCAAAGGGCCGCTGGCGCAGCAATCCAAACGCTTTGGTGACCGCAAGGGGCTCCACGCCCTCCTTCTTGGGGGGGGTGTGCGGGAGCGAGAGGCAGTATGCCGCATAGGCCCAGGAGATCACCGCCGAGAACCGGAGCGAGTCTGCCAGGCGCGCCGTAACACCGGGCAGCTCCGGGCCCGTCAGAAAGGGTGGCATCATGGAGAATCGCAGGTCGGTTTGCAGATAGATCATCGGGAACACCCAGCTCACCGCGATCCACCCGATCGTCCCCCAGACACGCACCTTGGGGAACTGACCCTCGGGGTCGTCGAGATTGGCGAAGGCGAGCGAATTCGAAAGGGCCAGGGTAGGCATGTAGACCACGCTGTAGGCGATGGAGAGCCAGAGCCATGGCATGTACCCGGTTTGGTTCGCGGTGATCCATTTGATCACGCCCCCTACGACCAGCAGGAACGCGAGGAAACGCTCGGCGCTGAAATAGCGGTCAGCCAC
>QKDC01000067.1 GCA_003246755.1 Gemmatimonadota bacterium
TCCGTGCGGCCCTCTATCTTGCAGAACATTCAGGCGTGGGACCTTCGAGCGTGGGCGACCTCGCCCACGCTCTGAAGGTGCCGAAGAACTACCTTTCCAAAACGCTCCATCTGCTGGCCAGGGATGGGGTATTGCGCTCGACCCGGGGGAAGAACGGAGGGTTTTGGCTCGCCCGCGATGCCAGCCAGATTGCGCTGATCGACATCATCAGCCCGTTCGAGCGCCTCGGCGAGAGGCGGGAGTGTATCCTTGGTCGCCCCGTGTGTTCGGATCGCACGGCATGCGCGGCTCACGATCGCTGGAAGGAAGTGGCCGAACTGACGACGGCGTTCTTCCAACACACGACACTCAATGACTTGATCACTCCCTCGGTGCCGGCTACAACGGCCGCTGAGTGACCCGGAGGATCCATGAAGCACGCATCACTGATCTTGCTGACCCTTGCGCTTGCCTGCACGGAGGCGGCCGGACCGGTGGTGGAATTCGTTGGAACGCCGGGGAGCACTGCCCCCAACCTGGTCGAGGACGGGCAGGGGAGATTGATCGTGACTTGGCTTGAGAGCGACTCCCCCGACCGATCCTCCCTTCGATACGCCGTGCGTGAGGCCGGGCGGTGGTCCGCCCCTCGAGTGATCGTTCAGGATCGAGAACTTTTCGTAAACTGGGCCGATTTTCCGTCTCTGACGGTGACCGAGGACGGCGTTTGGGTGGCGCACTTCCTGGAGAAGACGGCGACATCTCCGTACGCCTATCACGCGATGGTCACCAGGTCGGGTGATGAAGGTGCGACGTGGACCACCCCAGAGCCTATGCACGACGATCGTTCCGACACCGAGCATGGGTTCGTGGCCATGGCGACCGACAACGAGGGCGGTGTCGATCTCACGTGGCTCGATGGGCGTGCCATGACCGCGGCGGTAGGCGGTCCCATGTCGGTGCGTACTCGTCGGGTGGACCGATCGGGGATGCTCGGTCCGGAGAAACTCCTGGACATCCGGAGTTGTGAATGTTGTCAAACGGCGGTGACACGTACCTCACGGGGACTGCTGGCCGCTTATCGCGACCGCAGTGAAGACGAAATCCGCGACATCGCGATCGTTCGCGAGGAGCACGGAGGCTGGACCGAACCCCTGATCGTAGCACCGGATGGGTGGGAACATCGCGCTTGCCCGGTCAATGGTCCGGCGCTCGCGGCCGAAGGTGAATCGGTGTGGCTGGCATGGTATACCGGAGTGGGGTCCACCCCACACGTCTATCTCATCCACTCCCAGGACGCCGGCAAGACGTGGGGGGAGCGCCTCCAGATCGATGCGGGATCGACCCTCGGACGGGTAGATCTCCAGCTGCTCCCGGACAGCGACGGTGCGGTCGTGATCGCCTGGCTGGACGCCGACGCCGAGACGGAGGGGGGGGCGATGTGGCGCGTGCGGCGGATCGGGGCTGACGAGGTGCCCGGTCCGACGATGGACGTGGTTCAGGTCAGTCGGGCGCGGATATCCGGCTTCCCGAGATTGGCATTCGCGGACGGGGCTCTCTTCCTGGCCACTACCGCCAGCGACGCGGAGGGCTCACGCAGCGTGCAAGTCCACCGGGTTGCTCTTCCGATACCGTAAAACTCCAGCCGCGACGGACCCTGTGACACAATGGGAGAGTCTTTCCGGACCCATCGGACCCGACTCGGGGGCGTGGCCCAAGTTGCACCGGTATCCCAAGCTGCGGAGTGAAGAACTGCACAACTACCGCGACATTCTCGTCGCGACACCACCCGGCTACGAGACTTCCGACACCCACTACCCCGTCGTGTACATGCACGACGGACAGAATCTTTTCGACCCCACGACGAGTTACGCCGGTGATTGGAGCTTGCTGGATACGATGCGGGGATTGGCACGAGAGGGGATCGAAGCCATCGTCGCCGGAGTCACCAACACCGGGACCTTCCGGCGGTTCGAGTACAGCCCGTTTCGAGACGACCGCCACGGGGGAGGCGACGGAGAGCTCTACGTCAACTTTCTCGTGGAGACGGTCAAACCGCTCGTCGACCGTTCGTTCCGGACGAAGCCTGATCGTGCATCGACGGTAACGGCTGGGTCATCGCTCGGTGGCTTGGTCAGTCTCTACTCGCTGCTCTGCCGACCCGATGTCTTCGGAGCGGCCGGGGCACTCAGCCCTTCGGTGTGGTTTGCCGACGAGGCGATCCTCGATTTTCTGGAGAGCAACCGCTCGCCGACTGGCCGGATCTACCTGGATGTGGGCACGGCGGAGGACCAGCGGCTCGTGGATTCGGTCCGGCGCCTCCGGGTCCGTCTCGAACAGCTAGGCTGGTCGCCGGGAAGAGGGCTTCGTTATGTAGAGGATGCCGACGGGGTCCATCACGAATCCGCGTGGGGAAGGCGTTTTGAGAGTGCCCTCCCCTTCCTGCTTTCGGGTGATCCCGAGACAGGTGAGTGGGCCGACCACGCTTGACTCTCCCGCCCAGTCGGTCGACGTTTGCCCCCTGACTCGAACCCCTTGAAAACCTCATGACCCAGAAGATTGGACTGATTCTCGGGCGGGAGTGGTCCTGGCCACCCGCTTTCATTGAGGAGGTCGGCTCCCGCGAGGCGGGCGTCCTTGCGGAGTACGTGACCTTGGGGGCCCCCCGCCTCACGGACCCAAGCGAATATGCGGTGATCATCGATCGCATCTCCCACGAAGTCCCCTTCTACAGGACCTGGCTCAAACACGCGGCTCTCACTGGGGTCACCGTCATCAACAACCCTTTCATGTGGTCGGCGGACGACAAGTTCTTCGGGGCGACTCTTGCGACCTCCCTGGGGATCGCGCATCCGAAGACGGTCCTCCTTCCGAACAAGGAATACATCCCGGGGATCGTACACGAGGAGAGTCTCAAGAACCTGGCATTCCCCTTGGACTGGCAGGGAGTGGTCAATCACCTCGGACTCCCGTTGATCTTGAAGGACGCCTACGGTGGCGGATGGCGAGACGTCTACGTTTGCCGCTCACTCGATGAGTTGATCACCCACTACGACAACTCGGGGCAGCTCACGATGATCGCACAGGAATTCATCGAGTTCGAGCAATTCGTGCGGTGCATCTGCATCGGCCAGGAGTGGGTGCTGCCGACGCGATACGACCCGGGTGAGCGCCGCTATCATGTGGACGAGGACTACCTCGCCCCCGCCTTGAGGGAGGAGATCGTCTCGCAGTCGCTGACCCTGGTTCGGGCGCTCGGGTACGACATGAACTCGGTCGAGTGGGCAGTGCGGGATGGGGTGCCCTATGCCATCGACTTCATGAATCCGGCACCGGATTTCGATATCTACTCCCTGACCGAGCCGTACTTCAACTGGGTCGTGCAGAAGATGGCCGACCTTGCGATCCGCCTGGCACTGGAACCTCGTCCACTATCCGGGTCTTCGAGTTGGAACCAACTCCTCCGGGGACGCCCACACCGCGCGTTGGCCCCCGTCCTACCGCCCGTCACCCGACCCAACCGCGGATGAGCCTGGCAGCAAACCCGGTCCGGGCTGTGGCAGCGTGGCACGACGCGTTGGCGACCAGTGATCAAATCGCAGGCGATTCCGCCGCATGGCTCATCAGTCAGTTGGCACGACGAGGCCTCTTCTTCGGTGACCGGCCCTTGTGTACCACCTTGCGTCCGCGCTTCCTGAGTCCGGGGCAGCAACAGCTCCTCTGGGAACGATGTGGGACACTCCTCGACGCCCTTTCCACAGCCTTTGAGGCTGCCATGGTGGAGCCCAAGGTGTTCGACCAGTACGGGGCAGAGGCGTGGGAATCGGAATTGATCCATGCAGACCCCGGCCTGGGACATCCCAACACTCTGGGTCGGATCGATGCGTTCTTCAACCCCGCCGGTAGTTCATTCTGGCTCACCGAATTCAATGGTGAAACGCCGGCCGGCCAGGCATACAGTGACGAACTCGCCGAGATCTTCATGACCATGCCCGTGATGCGATCGTTCCTCAAGGGACATCGGGTCTACCCGCTGCGATCTCGGCACGGAGTCCTGCATGCACTCCTCGACAGCGCCACGCAGGCGGGCCGGGCGCACATCGCCGGGGGTCCCGTCATTGCCATTGTGGATTGGCGTGAGGTCCCCACACAAAGTGAGTTCCGCCTCTTTCGGGAATACTTTGCGAAATACGGGCTGCAGTGTCTGATCGTGGATCCCGACGAACTCGAGTACGCCGAGGGTCGCCTGGCAGCCGGTGGTGTCCCGATTGACGTGGTCTACAAGCGTGTTCTCCTGACCGAGTTGGTCGGGCGTCATGGCCTCCATCACCCCCTCATCCGTGCCACCCGTGAGGGTGCGGTGACGATGGTCAACGGCTTCCGGGCCAAGTTACTGCACAAGAAGGCGAGTCTCGCGGTCCTGAGCGATGAGCGCAACGCACGATTGTTCAATGCCGAGACGCTGGCTGTCATTGCGGCCCACGTGCCCTGGACGCGCGTCGTGGAGCAACGCAAGACCCAATGGAGGGGCAACACGGTCGACTTGGTCGACCTGATGACACGAGAACGGGAACGATTTGTTCTCAAGCCCAATGACGACTACGGTGGCCAGGGTATCGTTCTCGGGTGGGAGGTGGACGGCACGGTGTGGGATCGTGCGGTCGCCGCGGCGCTCGACGCCCCCTGGATCGTTCAAGAACGGATCGATCTGCCCTGGGTTACGTTCCCGGGATTCGCGGACGGCAAGCTCACGTTCACGGAGCGACTGGTCGACACGGCTCCCTTCTCCTTCGGTGGTGTCCTGATCGACGGGTGCCTCACCCGGGTTTCCTCCGATTCTCTGGTGAATGTCACCGCGGGTGGTGGGTCCACGCTCGCGACCTTTGTCGTTGAGGATGGTGATCGATGAGTTCGCTCAAGCCCCCCAGTCTCACCATCGGTGTCGAGGAGGAGTATCAGATCGTCGACCCCAAGACACGGGAACTCAGATCGTATATCACCGAGATCCTAGGCGAAGACTCCGTGCTGATGGGGGAAGTCAAACCGGAGTTGCATCAATCCATGGTGGAGGTCGGCACCAAGGTGTGTCGCACACCTGCTGAGGCTCGTGCAGAACTGGTGCGGCTGCGAGGGCTGGTGGCCGAACTGGCCGCACGCAATGGGCTGGCCATCGTAGCCGCAGGCAGTCACCCGTTCTCCGCCTGGCAGACCCAAGAAATCACCCCACTCGAACGGTACATCGGTGTGAAGGAGGATCTCCAAGATCTCGCGCAGCGCCTCTTGATCTTCGGGACACACGTGCACATCGGCGTGGAAGACAAGTCCTTTCTGATCGACGCGCTCAATGTGTCCCGCTACTTCCTCCCCCACGTTCTTGCCCTCAGTACCAGTTCACCCTTCTGGCTCGGCCGACACACGGGGCTCAAGTCCTACCGAAGTGTCGTGTTTCGGAACTTCCCGCGTACCGGGATCCCACCACAGCTCCATTCCTGGAACCAATTCGAACACCTGATCGAAACCCTGACGGCGACCAACTCCATCCCGGATGCGTCAAAGATCTGGTGGGATGTCCGTCCCAACTGGACCTACCCCACGATCGAATTCCGCGTCTGCGACGTGTGCACGCGAGTGGACGAGGCGGTGTGCATCGCGGCGATCTTCCAGGCGATTATCGCCAAACTCTGGAAACTCCGCCGCGATAATATGACGTTTCGGGTATACCCGTACACGCTGATCGAGGAGAACAAGTGGCGGGCGGTCCGTTACGGCGTGGAGGGGAATCTGATTGATTTTGGCCGAGGGACGGAGCACCCGGCACGGGAGTTGATCCGAGAGTTGATCACCTGGTTCCTCGATGATGTCCTCGACGAACTCGGGAGTCGGAGGGAAGTCGAGCACGCCTTTCGGATTCTCGAAGAAGGAACCAGCGCGGACCGCCAGATCGCGGTCTGGCGGCGGACCGGGAATCTCAAGGACGTCGTAGATCACCTCATCCTAGAAACCGCGGAAGGAGTGGTGTGAGCGAAGTATGAAGCATCGGCGGCCGGTCATTGGCATTCCGACACAGACTCTGCACGTGATCGACGGGATCCCGGACATCCTTCCCCCATCCTGGGTGATGAACCAACGGTACTTCCTGGCCGCCACCTCCGTGGGTGGTGTCCCGTGGATGATTCCCCTGGTCGACGAGGACCCGGATACCCTCCGTGAGATCTACGAACGGCTCGACGGGGTCATGCTCTGTGGCGGTGTCGACCTCCATCCCGAAACGTACGGCGAAACCAAACGGCCGGTCTGCGGCGTGACCGACCCTGCCCGCGACTCGGTCGAACTCCAGTTGACTCGGTGGGCGCTCGAAGACGGGAAACCGGTTCTCGGCATCTGCCGTGGTTTGCAGGTCATCAATGTTGCCTGCGGAGGCTCGCTGTTCCAGGACATCGCCGAGGACATCCCGCAAGCCATCAAGCACGACTACTTCCCCACCGCCGGTTTTCCGCGCGACCACCTGGCACACGAGGTGGCCCTGACGTCGGGGTCGAGGCTTCGGGGGACCTTTGACCGCGGAGAGATCCTGGTCAACAGCATGCATCACCAGGGCATACGACGGCTCGGCCAGGGCCTCGAGGTGACCGCCATCGCCTCCGATGGTCTCGCCGAGGCGGTGGAATCTCGGAATGGGAGCTTCGCCGTGGGCGTGCAATGGCACCCCGAGGTCTTCGAATCCCACGACCCCCACGTTTTCTACCTCTTTCGCGACTTCATCGACGCCGCACGGCATCAATCCCATTCATAAACACCCTATACGGAAGTCGCCTTGATTTTCTTGGGCGGTCAGTGTTTTGTGCCTAGGCCAAAATTCTTTGATAATCATTCTCATCAATCGACCGGCAATGATCTTCTCAATACTTCTGCTCCTGGGATCGGGTTCTTTCCGTCCGATTCACGCACTCCACACGGGTCCTGGCCCTATTGGACTCATGGTCGTGGCGCATGGTGCCAATGCCGAGTGGAACGATCAGGTCAGGGAACTCGTCGCCCAAGTGCGCTGGAACCAGGGACCGGTCGAGGTCGCATTCTTGATGGGGGATGAGGTTGAAGAGCATGGGTGGAAGTCGGGGGTCAACCGTCTTCTCGCCAAGGAGGTCACGTTCATCGTCGTGGTCCCTCTCATGGTCTCTTCGCGCGGCGGCCATTATCGGCAGGTGCTCTATTACGCTGGACAACGGTTCGAACTCCCGCACGAACTCTTGAGTCACGGTCATGAGCCACCCTTTCACCCTGTGCCAATGGTGGTTACCGCCGCACTGGATGACGCGCCAGAACTCGCCGAGGCCATCACGCTCGCATGGTCCAAGCGCGTCACCCCTTCCGCGTCGCTGGTCCTCTTGGGCCATGGGCCGAATCATGAAGAGGACGTTGACGCCTGGCTCACTGATTTGTCGAAGGTTGCTGAACGACTCAAGGCGGAGGGTCACCTGGGAGAGATACAGCCAGCACTGTTACGTGACGACGCTCCACCCGACTTGCGCGAAGCAACCATTCGCTCTCTCCGGAAGACCATCCTCGCGATGGCGGATCGGACCCAAGATTCGGTGACCGTGATGACCATCCTCGTGGCCCGAGGATCCATGACCCGCACGAAGATCCCAGCGGACCTGCTCGGGTTGCCGGTGCGGTATATCCCATCGGTGCTCACCCCTCTACCGCCGATCGCCCGGTGGATCGAACGCGTTGCCCTAGCTGGCTCGACCCCCCCACAAAGGCACTAGGGGGTGACACCGTAGCGGATGAGAATCTCGCGCACCCGGTCGATCGGAATCGCCTCCGCGGTACCGAACCGACTCGTCACGGTTGTTGCCATGAAGAGCGAGTTGTAGATGGCCTCCTCGGTTGCCTCCACGACGGCCTGGAAGAGCGCCGACATCTCACCGTTTGGCAATTCCCCCACCAGCTGCGGGCCGGATACCCCTTGCACCCGGCGCACAGTCTCCGCCGTCGAGAACGCGACCACGTAGTCTCCGGAACCGTTCGACGCGGATGACCCGGTACGCGCAAGACCCATGATCCCACGTGCGGCAAGCCGATGGAGGTTGCGATCGGAGAGGGGTGCATCGGTCGCGATCACGATGATGATCGACCCATCCCCCGCAGAATCAACTGCCGATTGAAAGGGATACCGTCCAAGTTCCAGCCCCACGGGAGCCCCCATGACCTGAAGAACGCCACCGAAATTCGTCTGGGCCAGGACACCGACGGTCCAGTTTCCCAGACTCGCGGGGAGCACCCGAGACGATGTTCCGATGCCACCTTTCCAGCCGAAGGCAACGGTCCCTGTTCCTGCTCCCACCGTTCCCTCCGCCACCTGACCGGACCGCGCCGAGGTCAGAGCATCCCGGACCGCGGCTGCGTCAATTGGGCGGTCTCGGATCGCGTTCAGTCCGCCGTCGTTCGTCTCCGCAACCACCGGGTTGATTGAGCGAACCCGCTCCATCCCGGGCAGGTCGAGCATCCAATCGACCAGAGCATCGGCGGCTCGCCAGACACAGAGTGTGCAGGTCAGGAGGATAGGGGTCTCCAGTTCACCCAACTCAGTTACTTGTGACACTCCGATCAGCTTGCCGAAGCCGTTCCCAACATGGATCGCGGCAGGGACTCTCTCGAAAAATGGATTGCCGCCGTGTGGGAGTATCGCCGTCACGCCGGTCCTGACCGAGTCTCCTACGATCAGAGTTCGATGACCGACTCGGACCCCCTCGACGTCGGTGATGGCGTTGAAGGACCCGGGCTGAAAGATCCCGGGTCGAACACCCAGATCCCGGGCCCGGACCTGTGGCAGGAGGGTCGACGGGAGCGAAGGGAGGAGGGAGACAAGCAGCAATGCCACTTGCGCGGTACGGGAGGAAGCTCTCATGGATTAGGGCCTCTGGTCGGAGGATCCCCCCCTTGACTCCGGGGGACTCACAAATTGACAGTCTATATCTCATTGACTGGCAATAACTTATATTGGCTGGGTTCATCCACTCAACAGGCGGTGCGTACGAGCAACACGTGGCGTGAACCTTGCCCCCCAACGGTCTGGGCCCCGGGACTCCATCCTGCCGGGCCGTGAAAGCGAGGGCGGTACACAACCAATGCGATCAGAACATTTCAGCCGCAAGATCCCAGGCTCACGGTTTCGTGTGGCGGTGGTGCTGGGCACCCGACCCGAGGCGATTAAGATGGCCCCCGTGGTCCGTGCGCTGGCCCGGCGGTCTGACCGATTCGAGCCGTTGATCATCGCCACCTCCCAACAGCGCGAGATGCTCGCTCAGGCCATGCTCGCGATGGAACTTCCTCTCGATATCGACCTGGGGCTCACGCACACGAATCGCACCCTCGCCGAATTCACCGCTCATGCGCTACTCTCCCTCACCCAGTGCTTCGCCGATATTCGCCCGGACCTCCTCCTGGTCCAAGGTGACACCTCGACGGTGGTTTCCGCCGCGTTGGCGGCCTTCTATCAAGGGATCCCGATCGGGCATGTCGAAGCTGGCCTTCGCTCGGGTGACATGCACCGACCGTTTCCTGAAGAAGCGAACCGGCGGATCGCCAGTGTCGCCACCGATCTCCACTTTGCACCGACCGAACTGGCTCGAGAAAATCTCCTTCGCGAAGGCATCCCGCGGAACGATGTGCATGTCACAGGAAATACCGTGGTTGATGCCCTGACGAGCATGCCGCCACGACTTCATTTCGATGAGCCGGGTCTCGCCGATGTTCCGTGGTCGGAGCGCAAAGTCCTCCTGGTCACTGTTCATCGACGAGAAAATCTGGGAGACCGGCTCCACGATCTGTGCGGAGCATTCAAGACTTTACTCTCGACGCATCCCGACGTGGAAATCGTGTTCCCCGTGCATCTGAATCCCCGGGTGCGTGAGGTGGTCTTCGCCGAGCTCGCCGACCAGCCGAGGATTCGGCTTCTCGAGCCCCTGTCGTATCCCGACCTCCTCGAGGTCATGCGGCGCTGCCACTTGGTGCTGAGCGATTCTGGAGGCATTCAGGAGGAGGCCCCGGCTCTCAGAAAGCCAATCCTCATCCTCCGAACCGTGACTGAACGACCTGAAGTCGTGAAGGCGGGCTTTGGACGCCTCGTCGGGACCGACCCACAGGAAGTGGTTGCGGTGACCTCAGCGCTCCTCAGTGATGACGAGGCCTACCGGGCCATGATTTCGGGGACGAATCCCTTCGGCGATGGTCATGCCGCGGAGCGCATCCTGGACATCATCGAGGCCCGGTACGGCATCGTGGTAGGGACTCCAGTTGCAGCGGTTGGTGCATGAGAGCCTTCAGCGCCGTCGGCCTGTGTACCACGCTCCTCCAGCTTGGGGTGCCCTCACCCGGCGCTGGCCAACAGCCTGAGGGTCCCGCCGGCTGGTTACAGGCTGAAGGGTTCTACCACGATGTGACCAACGGCTTCGGCGATTGGAGGGGGGTAGGTCTCCGCCTGCATGCTCCGGTGGGGCATTCGACCATCTGGAATGTCGATGCACTCGGCGAGGAGGCGTTCGGCGACCGGGGTGGATACCTCTCCATCGGTCATCGCCATCAGTTCGGGCCATCCTGGTTCACCTATCTCTCGGTCGGGAGTGGTACCGGGGACTTTCTCTTTCCCGACCTGCGCACGGACATCACCCTCGGGAAGGCCTGGCTCCCGCGACGCAATCTGGTCACCATGGTCGGGATGACTTATGTGAACGCCAAAGAGGGGTTCGAGGACCTGGCCCTGGAAGGCAGCCTCGCGATGTACTTCCCTGGCGTCGTGGTCCAGGCGGGTGGCCGCGTGAATTGGAGTTATCCGGATGCCGTTCGCTCCAGTCGGGGATTCGGCGCAGTGACGCTTGGGCGAGAGCGTTCGAGGACGTTCACGCTTCGCGCGAGCGGCGGCTGGGAGGGCTACCAACTCACGGGGGTCGACTCCACCCGTCGCAGGTTCAGGAGCCAGGAGGGTTCGTTGGCCTGGCGCGAATGGCTCGGTGGAGGGGGTGCCGTGGGGTTTCTTCTCCAGGCCGAGGTGTACCACAATACGTTCTACGACCGGAAGGGGCTGACCCTTGGCATCTTCCATTACTGGTAAGACAGCGACCCCCATCGGGCCGGCATTTCGGCTCGCTCAACTTCGCTTGCGCGGAGCACAGGGCGGGATCATTCGGAAGCACCGTTCCATGGTCCAACTCGAGTGGACTGGACGGCGGGCCATCCGGGCAGTCTTCCTCTCCCTCCTTGGGTTTCTCACCGTCGTCAGCGGGCTGCCGGTTCTAGGACGTACATGGGGTCGCCTGGAGACTTGGGTGCTGGGACAATCCGGAGTGTCTGTGGGCATCGATTGGCACTCCATTGGTATCGGATCGGTCCTCCAGATCCGAGTCCCATACCCGCTGCTCGAGGGACCGTGGCCCTCCACATCGCATTGGCTGATCGTTGGTGGAGGAACGGCCGCACTGTTGCTCGCCTCCTTTCTGCTGCCGATGCGATTCCTCCCCGCACGGTACTTCCTGCGGTTCGTCGCGGCGGTCCAGAGCGTCGCGCTGGTCTACTTCGCGTTTGCCACCCCTCCGTTCCCTTACCCGCTCCCGGGCTACATCGGCGGGCTGATGACCGTTGGCATGGCCATTCTCGCGTTAGTGCCCATCGCCCTCGGTTTCGGGTTCTACATCTTCGATCACTCGCTCCCACGACAGATCCTCCTCACGGTGATGATTGTTGGACATCTCGCGATCCTGCTCCCGCTTCAGGGTCTCGTGCACGCCATCTTGATCAACCGGTTCTCCCTGCTCGTGCAACCCACACTGTTCTTCGTCTTCGGGGTCCTGGTTGAGGTTCTCGTGTTCGTAGGGTTCTACGGGTGGGCCATGAGTTGGGGAGGATCGGAGATTCCCCAGGACGTGGGCACGGGAGCGCGACTATGACCCTGGCTGACGGACTCGCTCTCGCCCTGTGGGTCGTAGTAGCGGTGTTGATCACTTACACCATTCGTCACTACGTCTTCACACTCAATCGCGTGTTCGGGCGGTTCCGACAGCCCTACGTCGACATTGGCATTGCCGACTGGCCTACCGTGGCGGTCTTTGTTCCGGCGCACAACGAAGAGAAGGTCATTGGCGGCATGCTCGAGGCGCTCCTGGCCGCGGATTACCCGGCAGAGCGTTTTCATATCGTGCCGATCGACGACCGGTCGACCGACGGGACCGGGGGCATCGTGGAGCGGTACGCTCGCGAACACCCCGGTCGTGTCCGCCCCTACGTCAGGACCGAGGGGAAGCCAGGCAAAGCAGCCGCCCTCCGCGACGCCACCTCGCGCTCGGAGGCTGAGATCTTCCTGGTCTTCGACGCCGACTACCTTCCCGGACCGAACCTGTTACGACAACTCGTGGCACCGTTCTTCGACCCCGAAGTGGGCGCGGTCATGGGGCGCGTGATCCCCCATAACCTCAATCGCAGCCTACTGACTCGCTTGCTCGACCTCGAACGCGCGGGGGGATACCAGGTCGATCAGCAAGCCCGCATGAACCTCCGTCTGATCCCGCAGTATGGCGGGACGGTCGGTGGGGTCAGGCGCAGTGCCCTCCTCGACGTGGGTGACTGGGACGAAGATTCACTCACCGAAGACACCGACATGACCTTCCGAATGGTCCTCCGCGGTTGGGAGGTTGTGTATCAGAACCGGTCGGAGTGCTACGAAGAGGTCCCGGAGAACTGGCCGACTCGGATCCGCCAGATCCAGCGATGGGCGCGAGGTCACAATCAGTGCCTCCGCCGGTATGCGTGGACGCTGCTCAAGTCCCCCCGGCACCTTCGGTTTGCTCAGGTGATCGACGGGCTGTTGCTCCTCGGCGTGTTCGCCGTGGCTCCCGTCCTCCTCGTCGGATGGGCCCTCGCGACAGCCCTGTACTTCATGGGATACCCGATCGAACAAGGGCTGTTGATTCTCTTCGCCGTCGCCAGCTACAGCACCCTCGGGAACTTCGCGGCCTTTTTCGAGGTCGGTACGGCGGCACGACTCGACGGGTCGCGCAACCGCATTCGGTTGCTTCCTTTCCTCTCCTTCGGGTTCCTGGTGAACCTCCTGGCCGTCTCACGAGCAACACTATCCCGACGATCGTGGCGGGCTCCAGGTGCCCATGGCCCTGATTGGCAAAAGACGGAGCGCTACCGGGGCGGCAACGGGGAGAACGGCCGATGAGTACCCTGCTCCTCGTCGCACTCGTGCTGCTCACCATGAGCTGGGCGGCGCTGCCCCTCCTTCCGGCAATCCGGGAACTGTACAATCCAACCGATGTCGAACCCCTGCGCATGGTCGGACGGGACAACGCAGACATCAGCCGGTTTGCGAGAGGCTTCCGCGAGTACATCGAAGCCAGCCTTCGACGGCTGCCCCCCGGCGCGGTCAGGGGGGACTACTTCGGCAGGTTGCCCGACGGAACCCACTTCGTCCGAGTGGCCCAGCTGCCAAGCGTCTTGGCCAAGGGGGCGGTCCCGGACGGTTCGCACGATAGGGTCGTCGTCCTCGAGCAGGCCGTGACACTTACCGGAGACGAGAGGTTCCGCCTCGAAGTATTCGCGCGCAAGGATCTCACCGGGGGAAGGGGCGCTGAATACCGTGCCATTCTTGGAGATGGCGACGTGAAGCTTGGGCCCCAATCGGTCATCTGGCGATGGATCCACGCCCGGGGGACCGTGCAGGTGGGAGATGCCAGCGCCCTGTTCGGACGCACCTCTTCCGATACACGCATCAGTCTCGGAAAGGACGTCGGGTTCGAGCGCATGGGGGCGCCGAGAATCGTGGTCGGAGATGCGCCATTCCCCACCTCGCGGGTTGATCATCAGGATTACACCCCTTTCGAAGCTCCCGAGTCGGCCGAGCAGCACGGAGACCACCTTCGGATACCGGCCGATGTCGAGATCGGTGAGGGGGTCGTGGTCGAAGGACACCTGGTGATTGCTGGCAAGGTGCACCTCGGTCGCGGTGCGCGGGTCCGTGGCAGCCTCAAGGCACATGGAGATGTCTCTCTGGGGCCCGGGGCGGTTGTCACGGGAGCCCTGGTGAGTGGAGGGTCGATCGTTTCGGGTGAAGGGGCATGGGTGAAAGGGCCCATCATCGCCGAGCAACAGATCACGCTGGGACCCCGCGTCGGTGTCGGCCATCCAGACAATCAGACCACGGTGAGTGGTCGCTCGGTTGTCCTCTCTCCTGGAGCTGGCGTCGCCGGCCATATCATCACCATCGAGGGAGGACACACCACACCCTGAGTCCGGTCTTAGGGGGTGTTGCGCAACACTGAGGTGACGCCGCCACAGAATTCCGGGACATCTCCCAACACTCCCTCGCCGTGATGGGACTCCAGGGTGAGTGGTTGGTCGCTCGCACCATCTTTCACAAGCGTTGGGACTCCAACTAGCGCCCCGAGCGGTCACGGAGTACTAGTTGAGAAGACACTTTGCCACCGAGGCAGATCGGGCATGGCGCTTGCTCAATCTTGGCGGGTGAGAGCCATGACACACTTCCTGAAGCACCTCATCCTTGGTCGGGCCGCTGTCGGGACCCTGGCATTCGTGTGCCTCCTGTCCTTGGCACCCCAAGCCACAGCTCAGACCAAAGTCTATCCGTTCCCCGGCGATCAGTCGTGGACCCCGTCCACCGCGGACGCAGGTTCCGCGGCAATTACCGGAGTGAATCCACGCTACGGCAATGGTTCGCTGGCCCTCGGGACGAGTGGCAGTCTCTTCGATTGGGGCTTCTACCAGACCCTGTCCGGTCAGAGTCCGTGGGGCTCGCTCGGAGACATCTCGCATCTCTCATTCGAATGGTACCGAACCTCTCTCCCCTATACCCAGCCCGCCGAGCCCTATTATGGTGCCTGGCCCGACGCCCCGTGGCTCGCCCAGACGCCGGTGCTCCGACTCCTGCTCGGTACGCAGAGCGGGCTCCTCGCCGGGGAATTGGTCTGGGAGAAGTGGTACAGTGATGCGTCTGCGGCCACGTCCGATACCTGGGTGGCGGAGGACCTCACCGGACAGAACTTCTGGTACCACGCTGGAAGTTCGATGTACTCAGTGAGCGATTGCTCTCTCCTGGAAGCCACCCAAGTCACACCACCCCCGGCCTGGGAACTCCTGCTTGCCAGTCCAACCGGATGGGCCACAGGCAGCTTCGCCAACGCGAGTGCAGGTGGGGCGTGCCCCTCCTACAGCCTGTCGGACATGTATGTCTATGGATTGAGTATCGGAGTCGGGAGTAACTGGCCCGACCAGTATCAAGGGTATGCAGATTGGGTCCGCCTCGCCTTCAACGACCAGGACGCAGTTTTCGCCAACTTCGAATTGCCTGAAACCGTCGTCCCCGAGCCGATGAGCATGGTGCTACTCGCCTCAGGGCTGCTGGGGTTGAGCGGAGTCTCCTTCGTTCAACGCCGCCGACGCCGACGCCGTTAGAACGCATCTCTCCTCGATCGACACGGATCCACCGCTGGTGGGTCCGTTTTGTCTTAGTCCATCCGGAGAACGACTTTACCATGCGCCCCGCTGGCCATCACGCGCTCGTGCGCGTGGGCGGCTTCGGCCAGCGGGAACTCGGGCCCGACCACTGGCCACAGCTCTCCTTCTCTGAGCATGGGGGCGATGGTCTGGTGAATCTCGGAGCACTCTTCCTCAGTGGCATTCCACAGTGCCATGCCGAGGATCGCAGACTCCTTCATCATCGTTTGCCGAGGGTCAATTTCGACTCGCCCCCGACTCCCAACCACCACGACGCGCCCCCCATTGGCCAAGAGGGTGAGATCGGTATCGAGGTTCACATTGGCGAGCATCTCGATCACCAAGTCGACTCCCCGACCACCGGTTCGATCCCAAATCGTTCGCGCCGAGTCCTCGGTTCCGTGCAGCACGGCGTGTGTGACTCCCTGAGCTTGCAACAACGAGAGTCCGGCTTCGGTGCCGGCGGTCCCGATGACCGTCAGACCTTCCGCGCGCGCCAGTTGCAGAGCCGCCATGCCCACTGCCCCGCTCGCTCCGTGAATGAGCACCATCTCTCCTTCGCGAGCGTTTCCACGATGGAATAGGGCCCGATGTGCCGTGGCATAGGGAACGCCGATCGCAGCACCCTGTGCAAAGGAGAGTGATTCTGGCAGGAGGTGGACCTGCAACTCCCGACAAATGGCGATCTCCGCGTAGGCTCCGGTGGATCGTCCGGCATTCGTACCGGAAAAGTAGACCCTGTCGCCTGGCGTGAAGCGTCCAACGCCCTCTCCCACCTCCTCCACGATACCGGCGCCATCCCATCCCGGGATGTAGGGGAGTTCCGGCAGGCGCGCATATGCGCCTTGGCGTATATAGGTGTCGACCGGATTCACCCCTGCCGCCCCGACTCTGATGGTGAGCGCGCCGGGAAGGCACTGCGGTGCCTCCACGGTATCGAGCGTCAGCACCTCCGGGCCACCGAAGGCATGGACACGGACAACGCGCATGTGAATCTCCAGGAAGGGACGATCCGATTCTAATACGGACAGCCCATGGGTTGTAAGATATATCTTGACATATCGTACGTTATATCTTACGTTATATCGTGTAGATTACCTGGAGAGATCGTCATGTCGGGTCGTTCACAGGATTGGTTCAGTGAGATTTTCGCCGATTTCAACCCCGAGCGCTGGATTTCCGGGTGGGATCGGGGGCCAGGGAGGGCTGGTGGTCGGAAACGGCGGCGGCGGCGGGGTCCCATGTTTGAGTCAGGGGAGATGAAGTACGTCATCCTCACGTTGCTCAGGGAAAAGCCGCGACACGGCTATGAAGTGATCAAGGCCTTGGAAGAGCGTATGGGCGGGTGTTATACCCCCTCCCCTGGCACCGTCTACCCTACCCTTCAACTGCTCGAGGATCAGGGGTACGTCCGAGCGGTGGACGCGGAGGGGAAGAAAGTCTACCATATCACCGACGAGGGCATTGCGTTCCTGGAAGAGCACAAGGATCTCGTCACGGAGATCCTCGATCGCGTGCGCGACACCCTGCGTCACGTAGCCGGTGGTGCGATGGGAGAGTTGAACGAGGCGGTGGCCCGTCTCACCGCGTCCGCCTATC
This sequence comes from Gemmatimonadota bacterium, assembly GCA_003246755.1. GTDB lineage: Bacteria > Gemmatimonadota > Gemmatimonadetes > Gemmatimonadales > GWC2-71-9 > SZUA-320. The sequence goes on from QKDC01000067.1 coordinate 17,086, forward strand.
GCGAGGCTTGGCGTCACGGTCCGGACGACACGCGGACACGGTCGATCGTGGAGATTCTCCGGAGGGCCACGGAGGAGATTCGAGCCCGGTCCGAACCGAGCCCACAGTGAAGGCGTCCAGCCCACAGTAAAGGAGCGTCTCCATGTCCTGGATGATGATGGTAATCCTGTTCGCGTTCGTCTGCCCGATGATCTTCCGGGGGATGGGGCGCAGTCAGTATGACCGTCTCAGTCGGGTCGATCGCGAGCGTTTCGACGCACTCGAAAGCGAACTTGACTATCGTCTCGAAGAACTCGAGCGGCTCGATGCTCGGGTGGGGGAACTGGAGTCGCGGCTGGATTTCGCCGAACGCCTTCTGGCCCGGGGATCGGAGGAAACGCTCTCGAACGTCGAATCGCAGTAGGTCCCGAATCTCCTGGAGTCGTTGGTGAGGCCCCATGCCCATTGGTGAGGTCCAATGCCCACTGGAACAGTCCAGTGGGCTTTCCTTGTCCACACTCTTCCGCCACCTTTCCAGAGTGGGACCTCGGGTCTCAATCCCCGCATCGAAAGAGTTCTGAATGGGCGGTGTTCTCCCAGATCACCGTGACACAACCGGTAGGGCGGCCAACGCGAAGAAGTCTCGGTCCGGCTTTTCGACCCCTACGTGGGGATCTCCCCAGTTTTCTCCAAAAGCCGCCGAGGAGGCCGCGGTTGCCGAGGAGCTGGTTTCCCGCATCATTGGGTATGCGCCAACCACGATGGTGGCCCATGTCGTCTTGGCGCTACTTCTGCCCTTCATTTTCGGTCATGAGGTCCCATCCGGGGCCCAGGCCACCTGGACACTTTCGATCGTTGCCGCAGCTCTTTTCCGGGTCTATGTGGGTCGCCGCAGCAGCCATGCGGCGACGAGAGCAAGAGGAGCCCGATTCGCTCCGCTGCTCTTGGCCTTTGCCTGGGCTCTGGGTCCACTCCTGGCAGGCGCGCACTTTTCCATTGCTCACCACCTGCTCTTGCTGGTGATTTTCGCAGGACTCGCCGCGGGTGGAAGCTCGACGCTCGACGCCGACCCCAGGATCTACCGCCTTTTCGTGACCCTCCTGCTCGGAGGGTCTGCGGTAGGGATCCTGATGAACGGTCTGAGTCAGCTCCATGTGAGTGCGGTGTTTCTCACCGCATTGTTTGGGGCTTCCATGGTCGCTCTGAACGCACAGTCACACCGGGCTCTGGTCGAACAACTTCGGACCAAGACTCGCGCAAACCGAAGTGAGGTCCGGGCCGATGCGGAGCGCGCGTTTCTCGACGCGTTGCTTCAAAGCTCTCCCATTGCCATCGCCACGCTTGGGACCAACAATCTGGTGCTTTCGGTGAACCCTGCGTTCGAAGAACTGTTCGGCTACACGGTGGCGGACGTCCGGGGCCGGGCGTTGAACGATTTCATCGTTCCCGAGGATCAACGGGATAGCGCCATTCAACTCGATGCGGCGGTGGCGAAGAGTGGCACGGTCGTGAGAGAGATCGTTCGGCAACGCAAAGATGGAAGCAAGGTTCATGTTCGTGTCTCTGCCGCGCTCGCGAAGAAGGAGGCGGCTGGGGTGATCTTTGCCCTGTACGATGATGTCTCCGAGATCAAGCAGGTGGAGGACCGGCTCCGCGAAGCCGAGGCGAAGTACCGGACCCTCGTGGAGACGTCTGCGGATCTCATTTGGCAGATTGATCTGGAGGGCCGTTGGACCTACCTCAATGACGCGTGTGAGCGGATGTTCGGGCTAACTACCGATGAAATGCTCGGTCATCCCGTCTCGAACATCCAACACCCCGATTGCCTGGAGCGTGATGCCGAGGCGTTCCGTACTCTGCTCCAGGGCACCGACCTCGTGGACTATGAATCCCTGGTGCGAACTCGATCCGGATCCGACCGGCATCTCAGTATCTCCGCTCGACCCCTTCGGGACGCGTCGGGTCGAGTGACCGGGGCCACAGGCACTGCGCGGGACATCACCGACCGGGTGCACTCCCGAATTGCACTCGAGGAAGCACGTCGGGCCGCAGAACGAACCGCCGCCGCGAAGAGTGCCTTCCTCGCCAACATGAGTCATGAGATCCGGACGCCCATGAACGGGATATTGGGAATGACCGAACTGCTGCTGGAGACCAACCTCGACGCCGAGCAACGCAAGTCCGCGGAACTGGTGCGCGAATCGGGGGAAGCCCTCATCACCATCATCAATGACATCCTGGACTTTTCGAAGATCGAGTCTGGACGGATGGAGATGGAGCAGACGGAATTTGAGTTGGCCGCCCTTGTCGAATCGACAATCCGGCTCTTGGGCGTTCGAGCCTTCGAGCGGGGAATCGAGCTCACCTGCGAAGTCTCCCCGACGGTTCCCCACCGGGTCCTGGGTGATCCGGGTCGGCTGCGCCAGATCCTCAACAACCTGGTCGGGAACGCGATCAAGTTCACCGAGGAAGGTGAGGTCGCAGTGACGCTGACGACGATCTCGAGCGCCGAGGATGAGACGGTCAACGTGGGCATCTCAGTCCGCGATACGGGCATCGGTATTTCCGAAGCGAACCAGGAGGCCATCTTCGAGGAGTTCACCCAGGCGGACGTCACTACGACCCGAAAGTATGGGGGCACAGGCTTGGGTTTGGCCATCACCCGCAAACTCGTGACCATGCTCGGCGGGAACCTGGAGCTCACCAGTGCCCTCGGGAAGGGGAGCGAGTTCACCTTAGTCCTTCCCTTCACCGTCGTCGAAAGCGACCGTCCCACTCCCATCGCGACCCACGCCGAATTGCGTGGGCTGCGGGCACTCATTATCGACGACAACGGGACTAATCGACGTATTGTGCGGGGGATGCTCGAAGCCGCCGGTGTCGAAGTTGGTGAAGCTCCGAGTGGTGAGATCGGTCTCACCATGATGCGCCAGGCAATGGTCGAGAGGCGGCCATATCAGGTGGCCGTCGTGGATGGTCAAATGCCCCAGATGGATGGGTTCGGGCTCGCGGAACGCGTACGCCAGGACCCGATCCTCCTCGAGACGCGGCTGATGATGCTCACTTCAGGTGGACAACCCGGGGATGGACGGAGATGCCGGGAGCTGGGCATCACGGGGTACCTCTCCAAACCCGCCTCCCGATCGGACCTGCTCGAGACCTTGGCCGCGGTCATGAGCGGCCCCGCGGCGCCCGATGGGAGCCCGACTCTGATCACCCGCCACCTCATCCAGGAGAATCGGAAGTCACTCAGGATCCTCTTGGCCGAGGACAATCCCGTCAATCAGCAAGTCGCCGCGACCATGCTGCGGAAGCGGGGCCACCAGGTCGATATCGTCGACAATGGTCAGCAAGCCCTCGAGGCCGTGAGACGAACGACCTTCGATCTGGTTCTCATGGATATGCAGATGCCCGTCATGGACGGCCTCACTGCCACCCGCAAGATCCGGGAGGACTCAGGGAACGCCAACCTCCCGATTGTCGCCGTCACCGCGCATGCCTTGCAGGAGGAGCGAGACCGGTGTCTCGGTGCCGGGATGTCTGGCTATCTGTCGAAACCGTTCAAACCCCATGAGCTCTTCGCCATTGCGGAGCGGTGGGCGACGGCACCGACCGACACACCTCTCCCCAACATCGAGTCCGATCCGTCGGCCCCGGTCGATTTGGTGGGGTTTCGCCTGACCATGACGGAGGCTGGAGTGGAAGAGGCGGTTGAGGCGATGCTCGATGTCTTCGTCCGGGATGCTCCCGGTCGCATGACTGGCCTGGTGGCGGCCATCGAGGCGGGAACAGTCCCCGAAATCGAGGCCATGGCCCATGCCTTCAAGTCGGCATCGGGCACGATTGGGGCGCGGTCACTCGCGGCCGTGCTGCAAGCCCTCGAATCGGCGGGCAGACATCAGCAGCCTGAGCGCGCACGGGCCATACTCCCTCAACTCCGAGCGGAATACGAAGCGTCCATGGCCTACCTGAAGACCGCGATGGAGCGGAGTGCCCATGCCTGATCGGAGTGGATCCCAACACTGGCTCGTCGGTGTTCTCGCGCGTAGCGGCACGGAGATCCCGCCTGACCTCGAGGTGCCCGTACGGACTGAGGCGCGCGATGCCTGGGAACGGGTTGCCCGGGCCACCGGGATCAGTTTCGATGAACTGACCCGATTGGTTGCAGCACACCACAGGCTGGAAGTAGCCGACCTCACAACCGGAGACACGCGGGTACTCCGCCTGGTTCCCGATAGCTTTGCCCGAAAACACCAGGTCCTCCCATTGCAGGAGACCGATCGCGAGCTGACGGTAGCCACCTCCGATCCCACCGATCTCGAAGTCGAGCAGGGCCTGGGGTTCGCCTCCGGCCGGACGCCGATCTTCGCTATCGCGGCGCCGGAAGCGCTGAAACGGGCCATCGACAAGGCATACTCACCGAATCATATGATGGCCTCGTTGCTGGAGGGTATTGACGACCTTGATCCCGACCAGGTCCGGTTGGTGGAGTCCACGGAGGTTGAAAAGGTCGGCATCGAAGAGGCCGAGGCGGAGCCGGTCGTCAAACTCACCAGTTTGGTGCTGCGAGACGCGATCAACCAGCGGGCCAGCGACATTCACTTCGAACCCGGCCGCGACGGCGGCAAGATCCGATTTCGAGTAGACGGTGTCATGCGGCGGCATATGCAACTCCCCATGACCGCGCTCAATCGGGTCTTGTCACGCATCAAGATCATGGGGAACCTCGACATTGCCGATCGCATGCGACCGCAGGATGGTCGGGCACGCATCGTCGTGGACAAGAAGGAGTACGACCTGCGGATCTCGACCGTGCCGACACGGGAAGCGGAGAAGGCCGTCATCCGAGTGCTGAGTTCGGTCACCGCGATGGGTCTGGCCGATGTCGGCATGACGAAACCGGAGTTTGATCGGTTCACGAAGATCCTCGGGCAGCGTGACGGGATCATCATCGTCACGGGCCCCACTGGCTCGGGGAAGAGCACGACCCTCTACGCCGCACTCCGCGACCTCGCGACCGAAGACGTCAACGTGATGACCGTCGAAGACCCCGTCGAATATGAGGTCAAGGGTATCACGCAGATCCAAGTGGAAGCCAAGCGGGGAGTCACGTTTGCCTCGGCGCTGCGGGCCATCCTCCGGCAGGATCCGGACGTGATTCTCATCGGGGAAATTCGTGACAGGGAGACCGCAGAGGTGGCCGTCCAAGCCAGCATGACCGGCCACCTGGTGTTGGCCACGTTACACACCAACGATGCGGTTGGGGCGGTTCAGCGGCTCATCGATATCGGGCTCGATCGTCCTTCCATCGCCGAGGCCCTGCGCGGAGTGTTGGCGCAGCGATTGGTGCGGCGGCTTTGTTCCTACTGTGCGGTCCCAGCCGACCTCCCCCTCCCTGAGGAGGAGGGCATACTCTCCGCGCGCCAGGGCGTGACCCCGAGCAAGGTGGCCGTCGGATGCGATGAGTGTGGTCACACGGGGTACAGAGGACGATTGCCGATCCTGGAATTGCTGACGGTGGACGAGACGATCCGGCAACTCGTCGTGAAGGAAGCCTCCACGAACGAAATCCGGCAGGCTGCCATCGCCGGCGGCATGCGCCTGCTTGAGGAGGTCGCCAGGGACCCGGTGATCGAAGGACTGACGACACTGACCGAGATCGCGCGTGAACTCGGAGAACCCGAGGCCGTCCTCCGTCCGGAGCTCGATGAAGCCCCGCACATTCTCCTGGTGGATGACGACGCGGTCAACCGCACACTCGCCAAGACTCTCTTGGCCAAGAACGGCTTTCGGACGAGCGAGGCCGAAGATGGGCAGGAAGCAGTCACGCTGCTCTCCGGACCACATTCTTTCTCCCTTGTCGTGCTTGATCTCGATATGCCACGGATGGGGGGTCGGGAGGTCCTCAAAAAGATCCGTCGGACCGTGGCTACCGCGGGGCTCCCGGTGGTGGTTCTGACCGGTACGCACGACAAGGATTCGGAGATCGAACTGATGGACATGGGAGCGGATGACTACATCCGGAAGCCGATTGACCCGCCTCGCTTCGTCACACGGCTCAAGGCCGCGCTCCGGCGCGCCGGGGGCTGAGGGAGGGAGACCTCCGCTACGCTGTCGGCCCACCGCCTCGGCATGAACGATCCAACTACTCGAGAAAGGTAGCGATCTCCTCGAGCGGCTTCTTGGTGATGTCGGGCACTTCGCTTCCTTCCGCCGGATAACCCACAACGAGAAGCAGAAAGGGCTTTTCCGAGGAGGGGCGTTCCAGCACATCGTTGAGGAACCCCATCGGACTCGGCGTGTGGGTCAGGGAAGCGAGGCCTGCTCGATGCACCGCGGCAATGAGGAACCCCGTGGCCAGACCGACCGATTCGGTGACGTAGTAGTGGGAGCGCCGTTCGCCTGAAGGCTTGGTTCCGTAGCGTTGGGCAAACACCGCGATGAGCCACGGGGCGGTTTCGAGGTAGGGCTTGTGTTCATCCGTCCCCAGGTGCGCAAGCGCTTCGAGCCACTCGTCCGGCGCTCGACCACGATAGAACTCTTGCTCCTCGCGCTCTGCGGCCTCCCGGATTCGGGCCTTGACCGCCGGGTCCCCAATGGCCACGAAGTGCCACGGTTGCTGGTTCGCACCGCTGGGCGCGGTGCCTGCGGCACGAAGACAACTCTCAATGATTCCCCTCGGGACGGGCCGATCGGAGAAGGTCCGGACCGTGCGTCGCCGCACCAACTCGAGGTGGAAGTCCTCGGCCCGCTTCTGCATTGCCTCCGGGGAGTATTCCCGCCAGGTCGTCAGGGGAATGAAGCGTGGTTCAACCATCGGATCTCTCGGTTGGGGACCCGAGAATCCTAATGGCGATGACACTCACATGCGGAAGAGGTAACTCGCCTTGAGGAAGAACCCGTCAACGGTTCGGTTCAAACCGTTGAAGGAGAAGCGCTCGTTCTCGGTGTAGGACCCGGTGTAGCCCAAGAAGAGTACTGTCCCGGGCGTCGGCTGAAACGAGAAGAGAAACTCGGAGCGAATGTCGTTGTCGACTTGGGCCAGGGCCAGACCACGCTTGAAGATCCCATCATCCCCATCGCGAATGAGCACGGGCAAGTTGGTCCGGGAATCATCTCGCACGGAGTCCTTGGCCACCGATCGATACTCCCCGACGAGGCGGAAGAAGATCGCCCGGGAGATCTGGTACTCCACACGAAGACGCGGGATATGTGTGATACTCGCCATCGTCCCGTCGGACTTGCGTCGGTAAGACTGCATCCGATAGCTCGCGTCGAATCGCAACTTGCTGGTAGGGAAGTATTGCAGGCTGTTCGTGAGATTGAAGATCCGACCCGGAGACCATTCCAGGAAGTTCACATCGCTGCCATAGGACACCTCTGTCCTGAAGGCAACACTGCCCAATCGTGGCGAGTTGATCTCCAATCGGCCGCGGGCATTGTTGATTCTCGGCACCCCAGTGAAGGGGATGGTGTCCACCGTCGCCCCGACCCGGCGCTCGATGGCATAGTCCTCATACAGCCCCTGGTCGTATCCCGAGGATTCGACGGAGACATTCCCTTGGAACCGCCAGCCGCCCCTCAAGGTCAGACTTCCTGACATCCACAGTGACCTATCCTGAATGCCTCGTCCATGGATGAAGTCGTCGTAGACCCACGTTCCCGATGCGAATGCGGAGAGATAGGTGCGCTCCACGAGAGCGTCTCGTGCCCCGTAGAAGGTCAGGGAATGGTGGAGTCGAGTGCTGACCACCCCTCCGCGAGAGATGAACCCGGTCGCGGCCTCGAACTCGTCGCTGATACCGCTGAAGGAATAGTTCAGACCAAAGTGCCGGCCCGACCGCTGAACACTTGCCTGCCAAAGCGGCGCGGTGGTCGTGACCTCGTCCTCCCGGGTCACACTGCCTGCAAGCTGGCCCGTCAGGGCCCAATCCCCCAGGATCACTCGGGTGTCGATACCACCCACCCGGTTGAAATAGTCCCGATCGGTTCGATCGGTGTATACCAACCCGAGTTTTGATTGTGACCCGAGGTCTCGCTGTACTCGCAGGGCCCCGATGACCGGATGGCGGTCTTCGGTCAGGGATGTGGCCTTGCCGTCCAGGGCGAAAAGGCCAGCCAAGTCCGTCCCACCAACTTTGCCAGTGAGTTTGGTTGCTACCGAAGGAGCCGCTATCCGGCGCGTGTAAATCAGACTGTTCGGGGTATTGAACGCCTCGATTCCATCCAGGAAGAAGGGGCGCTTTTCTTCGAAGAAGAGCGCACGCCGCGGATCTTCGATCACCTGACTCGCGTCGGCCTCGACTTGGGAAAAGTCGGGGTTCGCCGTCAGGTTGAGTGTCAGATTCGGCGTCAGGCCCCACCGAACGTTGGCTCCCACCTCCATGACCTCTTCGTAGTTCCATCCCTCACCGATGGGCTCTCCATTGGCCCGGCCCGTGATACTGGGGTTGAGGTCCATGACCAGTCCCCGGTGCAGATCCGTGAGGTCCTGCAATGAACCCGCCTGACCGAGAAACGACTGAGCGGATCGTCGGGCGGGAACCCAGGATTCCTCGTGCCCGGTCTGCTGGACGCGACGGACAACATGCAACCCCCAGTTCTGACGATCGGCGGGTTGGTACCGCAGTGATTTGAAGGGGATTCGGATTTCGACTTCATAACCAAAACTCGTCACCCGACCCTTGGAGTCGAACCTGAAATCCGGACTATCATCGAACCGTCCACCGCCCCCTCCCCCGAAGAAACCACCTCCCCCACCCCGCCCGCTGGAGGAGCCTTCCACGAGTACGCCATCCGATTGGACTCCCAGCGGATTGACC
>QKDC01000165.1 GCA_003246755.1 Gemmatimonadota bacterium
ATGAGCGTCTTCTCCGTGGGTGCGATTCTCGATGGGGCTTTTGGACTGCTGAAGCGCGAGGGAAACCTCACCGTCGAATGCCGACGGGCGTTTTGGGGTAGCCGTCTCGGGGGCTGGTTCATGAAAGTGGCGAGGGTGGGACTCGGCCCGGTCGGGCGCAGGCAAGAACTTGGCAATCAGGATACCGAACTGGCGCTAGGGTCTGCGGCACAGGTGTTGTACGATAGCTTGCCAAAGGCCCTGCGAAAACAACTGGCCGGACTGCCGGCCGCAATAGTTCGCCTCGAACGGATGGCCCAGCATCAGCGCCGTCGGATCGAAGCTCTACAGCAGCTTGACGCGGATGGTTCCAGTCGACCTGCTGAGAAACCAGGGAGTGAGGTGCTCGAGCACCACCGCGCAATGGCCGCACAGGAAGTCCGAGTGGCTCGCGAGCGCGCGGAAGTCGTCCTTCGGGACGCCGTATCCGCGTTGGAGTTGTTCCGGATCGACCTTACGCGTCTGCATGCCCGAGGAACGAACCTTACTTCGATTACCGCAGATCTTGAAGCGGCCTTGGAGATGAGCCGTAACGTGCAGTTGGAAACGGAGGCCATGGATGAGGTGAACAGCGTATCCCACGGTCTACGAGGAACGACCAACGATTAGCGATCATTCCTATCCGGCCTACCACCAGACTTCCACTCAGGTCTCGCTCCATCCGCCAGTATTCTCACTGCTCGCGCCGCGGCAGTGATGACGGCCGCCATGTGCGCTGGATCCGTCTTGGAGACCTCGTCGCTGGGCCGGTGGTAGTCGGTGTGCAGGTTGTAGGTCGAGAGCGTGTGTGCGGGAATGCCCCGTCGAGCGAAAGCGTAGTTGTCGCTTCGGCGGAAGAAGTTCTGATCGGGCCGAGGGTCGGCCACGATCGGTATACCACCAGCGGCGAGGCCGTCACCCATGTTGGAGCGTTCGTACCCTGTCAGCCACGCTTTGCCTGGCCCTCCGGCCAAGGAGTCTGGCCGCCCGATCATTTCGATGTTGAGGTTGGCCACGGTTTGCTCCAACGGGCGCACCGGGTGGGCGAGATACCATCTCGTCCCGAGGCCACCCATCTCCTCTCCCGTGAGGGCAGCGAAGACAATGGTTCGTTGGGTTCCTCCCTGTGCTGCGAGTATCCGGGCAATGGTGAGGACCGCGACAACCCCTGAGGCGTTGTCATCCGCGCCGTTGTATATCGAATCGCCTTCGATGGGACGACGAATACCAACGTGGTCGTAGTGCGCGCTCACCAAAACGACCTCATCGCGAAGGCCCGGAGCGGAACCGGTGAGGATGCCGATGACGTTGCCACCCTCGAGGCGTCGTCCGATGGGAATGGTGTCGAGTGCCTGGAACCCATCCAATAGCGCGACACGTCCGTTCTCCCCCTGTGCCAACGGGACTCGTTGCAGGAAGCCGTCGTCTCCCCCGGGCTCGAGGCCGGCCTGCCGCATGCTGGCCTCAATCACCGCCGCCGCGCGCATGGCGGCTGGGCTCCCCGTTCGACGACCCTCCATGACGTCTGATGACAAGGTCTCCAGGAGTTGCGCTATCTGCACGGGATCTGCGGTAGAGTTCTCCGTCTCGACACCGGGTACGCTGGAGGTTGCCCCCCCGCAACCCAGGACGCCGGCAAGAAGCAAGGCGGTCGAGCGTGGTCGACGATGCAACGTCATGCGATTAAGTCCCTGGTGATGGCACCAACAGTTGGTGCGCCCGTAAGAGCCATGGCGGTGTCGAATTCGTCCCTCAAGATTTCGAGTACTTGCGTGAGCCCCCCTTCGCCGGCGCATGCTAGGCCCCAAACCGCTGGTCGTCCGATCAACACGGCTCGGGCCCCTAGGGCAATGGCCTTGAGAATGTCGGTACCTCGGCGAATCCCACCGTCGACCAGCACGTCCACCCTATCTCCAACCGCGTCGACGACTTCTGGCAAGGCACGGATACCCGGAATCGCACCGTCGAGTTGCCGACCTCCGTGATTGGAGACGATAATGCCCTTGGCTCCGTGATCGACGCCGAGTGTGGCATCGTCTCCGCGAAGCACACCTTTGAGAATGACCGGGAGACGCGTCTTCGCCACCAGCCATTCCAGTTCCTTCCAACTGAACTGTGGTGCCCGCAGCCCCCGGTGAAATGCGGCCAACCCCGACTCGCCTCCAGCATCGTGCAGGCCGGCCGATTGAGTGATGTCGAAGTTCGCCACGCGCAGGTCGGGGGGTAACACGAACTCGTTACGAACGTCCCGCTCACGTCGGCCAAGCACAGGAACGTCCACCGTCAGCACGATGGCTTCGTAGCCCGCAGATTCGGCCCGCTCCACCAAGCCGGTCGTGAGGCCACGATCTTTGTGCACGTAGAGTTGAAACCAGAGCGGTCCCTCCACCTCGCCACGCACCTCTTCCAAGGAATAAGTGGAAAAGGTGCTGAGGATCATGACGGTGCCGGCCTTGGCAGTGGCGCGCGCCGTGGCGAGCTCGCCATCTGCATGCGCCAGGGCCTGGAATCCGGTGGGCGCGATCAGGACGGGCATAGAGAGGGGCGTTCCCAGGACCGTGGTTTCGAGAGATCGATGGCTCACATCCACCAGATAACGGGGCCGCAGGAAGATCTCTTCAAAGGCCGCTCGATTGGCCCTGAGCGTGACTTCGTCTTCGGCACCACCACCGAAATAGTCGGCAGTGCCAATCGCTAGACGTTCTCGTGCGAGCCGCTCGATGTCGAAGAGATTGAGCGGGTTCATTTGATGGCCGCGAGCACGAGACCGATGAAGTCGTTGGTGCGGCTGCCGGCCATCCATCGGGTCACCACGAGGAGGTCGTGTTCCCGGTCGATCCAGATCATGTTGCCCCCGGATCCCAGGGCGAACACACTCGACTCCGGTGCGGCTCGATACCGCCTCCCCCCTGTGTTGAGCCACCACATGTAGCCATAGGTTGGTTGGATGTCCGTCGGGGTCTCAGCGAGTTTGATCCAACGCTCAGAAAGCAGTTGCCGATCGCCCCACTTGCCTCGGCGTAACATGAGATACCCGAACCGTGCGTGATCGAGGGTGCTGGCCATGAACCCCCCGCCCCAGTGTCCACCACCACTCACCGACTGAACCTCTTGGCCGCCGATATCGACGTAGGAGTTCCGGTAGCCGTGCCACTCCCAGGTGTCGGAGGCGCCGATCGGGTCCATGATCTCCTCATGAAGCACTTCCGGGAGTGCGCGACCCCAGACTCGCAGCAGAGAAAGTGCGAGGCGATTGACCCTGACGTCGTTGTACTCCCAAAATGTGCCGGCCGCCTGAAGCTCACGGTCACGTCCCCGACGCCGGTCAGCGCGGTCGGGCTTTCCCCAGAGTGTACCTTCCCACTCGCTGGTCTGGTTCAGGTGGTCATGCCAGGTAATGGCTGCGTTGTGGGGGCTATCGAAGCCTCCGTCGCGTACCAACTCACCCTCCGGAGCGTGGAGGTCGGGAATGAGGCCCCGGTCGAAGGCGAGCCCCGCGATCGTCGCGAGGTAACTCTTCGACACGCTAAATGTCATGTCGACTCGGTCGAGGTCCCCCCACTCACCAATGATGTAGCCGTTCTTGATGATGACGCCACCTGTCGCGGCCCAGTCCCGCACCGGGCCGACGATCTCACCGCTGCCCTCGCGTGCGGCCCGCCGTTCGAGTTCTTGTGTGATGTTCGTCGGCCAGTCAATGGCGCTCGCCCGCGCGAAGGCCACCGCCTCGTCCAGTTTCACCGGGTCCATTCCAACCTGGTTGGGTGAACGGCGTGCCCATTCGCCGCGCGGGGGGAAATACGGGGTCTGGGCAGCAAGCGTCCCTGCCGTCACAACGAGAACCAAGCTCGCTGCCAGGGAACGCAGATGGAAATGGGCTCTCACACGCGCCTCTCGGGAGGGTTCGGATCATCATACCTCGCCGGTCTCCGGGTTGCCAACCGTGACGATCCGGTTCATGCTATCGGCGTCCCAACCGGCGGGCGCATGCTCAAACGACCATTGATGATTGGTGTGGTGGGAGGGTCGGGCTCCGGCAAGACCACTGTGGCCCGCACTATCTACGAGTTCCTGGGAGTCGATGCGGCGTTCATTGATCAGGACGCCTACTATGCCGACCTTGGGCACCTCAGCCTCGATGAACGTCGCCGGGTCAACTTCGACCATCCGGATGCCTTCGACACCGAACTTCTGGTTCGGCACCTCGAAGAGTTGGCACGCGGCGAGATCGTCCAGAAACCGACCTATGACTACCCGGCGCACACACGTGCTGAAGCCACCGTGGAGGTCGAACCGAGGGAGGTCATCATTGTCGACGGGATCTTGCTTTTCGCCGATCCACGCATCCGAGCGCTCCTCGACATCAAGATCTTTGTCGATGTCGCCGAGGACGTCCGTTTCATTCGGCGATTGCAGCGAGACGTCGCTCACCGGGGCCGGACCATGGACGACGTGATCCGGCAGTACCTTTCGACGGTGCGACCGATGCACCTCGAGTTCATCGAACCTTCGAAGCGCTACGCCGACATCATCCTCCCCGAGGGAGGCCACAACCGGATCGGGATCGAGATGATCCTTGCCCGTGTCGAACTTGAATTGAACCGCCGCCGTGACGGATCCCCGACCTCCTGAGCTCATCGGAGGACTCATGACTCGCCATTCGGTGATCCTGATACCACCCCCCCATTCCGTAGGGTGCTCATGAATTGTCTCAGGGACACTGCCGCAGTGAGGATGGCCACTCTCGTCGTCCTCCTACTCCTGGGGGTGTCGCCACCGGCTCTCGGGCAGCAGGGGGGGAGGAGCCCCACCTATCGCCAACTGCATATGCTGTTCAACGAATGGCGCGCCTTCGAGGAGGCACCGCTGCTCGACGGCCTTGCCCCAGACTATCGAGCCGCGACCAACTCCCGACGCCTGGGGTCGCTGCGCCAGTATCAGGAGCGGCTAGACGCGATAGACACCACGGGTTGGTCTATTTCAGAACAGGTAGACTTTCACCTCGTCCGCGCCGAGATGAACGGCATGCTGTACCACCTCACGGTGCTCCAGCCGTTCGCCCGCGACCCGGCTTTTTACGCCTCGGTGCGAACCAGCGAAAGCGACACGCCGGCGGAAGAGGGTCCTACGATTGACGGCGCCATCCGGCTGTGGCGATACGCGATCTGGCCCCGCACCGCCCTCGATACGGTAACCCCTCTGTCGCCGGATGATTCGCGGCGGCTCGCTCTCCAATTGCGCACCGTCCCACCACTTCTCCAGCAGGCGCGGACCAACCTCGCCGGCTCGACCGCGCGCGACCTGTGGGTGGGGGGTATCCGGTCGTTCGAGGAACAGAGTGAGGCCTTGGGAGTCCTACTGGGGCGGGTAGGCTCGACTGACCCCGAACTGGTTCGGGCGATCACTGAAGCCCGAACAGCGACCGACTCCTTCGCCCAATGGCTACGCGATGAGGCACCGAGCCGCACCGGTCCGTCGGGGGTTGGGAAGGAGCAATACACCTGGTTTCTGAGGAACGTGTTGTTGCTGCCCTTCTCTTGGGCGGACGAGGTCACCATCACGAAGAGAGAGCTGGCGCGGGCCCATGCCTCGCTTCGACTCGAGGAAAACCGCAACCGGGGTCTTCCCGAGCTTCCCGTGGCAAACACTCCGGAGGATTTCGCTGCGCTGCAGGAGCGGACACTGCCAACCTATCTCCGGTTCATGGAAGAGAACCAGATCGTCACCATGCATCCGGGGATGGAGCGTGCGATACGCGAGCGGTTCCAACAGTTTTCACCCGCGGAGACCCGCGACTTCTTCTCGCAGACCAGTCATCGCGATCCCCTCCCGCTCTGGACCCACTTCAACCACTGGTGGGACCACCTGCGCATGCGCACGGCGCCTCATCCGAGTCCCATTCGGCGATCTCCGCTGCTCTACAACATCTGGATGCACCGCGCGGAGGGGATGGCGACGGCGATGGAGGAGTGGATGATGCACGCTGGGCTCTACGACCAGAGCCCACGTTCACGGGAAATTGTCTGGATCATGTTGATCGCCCGGGCCGCACGCGGGCTCGGCAGTCTCTACGCGCAGTCGAACGATCTCACCATGGCCGAGGCGGGTGACATCCACGTCAACTGGATCCCCCGGGGTTGGATGCGGCGCGACCCATTGCTCGGATTCGAACAACATCTGTACTTGCGTCAGCCGGGCTACGGGCCAAGCTATGTCACTGGTGGTCGACTGATGGAGGAGATTCTGATGGAGCGCGCGCGTCAGTTGGGTGATCAGTTCACCATCCAGCGATTCATGGACGAGGTGAATGGGGTGGGGATGATCCCGCCGTCGCTGATCTACTGGGAGCTCACAGGGGACGACCGCATGATCCGTGAGTTGCAGGAGGGAGTGGGGCCACTACCGCCCAGGTAGTCCCCCGCCGGTTCAGGCAATCCCCCGGCTCGGATCGATTGGGCTGGCCCTCATCGTGCGAAGCGCTCCAGGTATTGCAGGTCGTCTTCATCCATGCGCACGACGTAGACCACACCCTTTCCAAACCCGACCACTCGGCTCCGAGGCCGGAGTTGTACCTCTCCCGTCCGGCGGCCCGTGCGGTCGAACACGTCGTACCGTGGTGTCTTGTCCGAAGCCTTGCGCGTGCGGGCCACCCAGACATCGCCTTCGGGCGTTACCTGGACTGCGTCCCCTCCCGTGAACGGAGGCATGGTCGTGGGCCACTCGGGTTCCGGGATCTCTATCTGGGGAGAACTCACAGCGCGTCCCCCTCCGCCCGGACCCCCGATGGTCATCATGATCGGCGTCGCCCTGCTCATCTGGTCACGATATTCCTTCTTCTCGGCCTCCGTCACCTTGAGGGGGGTGTAGGGCACGGGCGGTCCGGCGACCACCCCGCGGGGTGTGAGCCAGGTCACCCTGAATGGTTCGGGGGAAACGAGGGCGATGCGTCCGTCTGGCGCAATGCCCCATTCCACCCGTGCGGGCCATGCAGTGCCACCGCCCATGCGCACATTCATCGAGTTCCCGGACCGTGTAACCTGAGGGCGGGCGTCCTGGAGAAGTGGTATCCAGCCGGCGGTGTCGATTTTCGTGGCCCGGTCCCATCGGACGATCGGGACGGAATCCAAGCTCTCGCCGCCTTCCGTGGCCGGGAAAGCCGACCCCTGGAAATAAAGATTCCCCGCCGCGTCGGAACCCCTCGGACTGAGGAACGCACCGATCATCATGAAGCCGCCGCGTTCATTCCCGCCGGCGGGTCTCGGTGGTGAGAGAATCTCCCCGGGGCTTCCATCGGGTCCGATGTTGAGGAATCGCTGGTTCCCGTAGTCTTGGAGCAGCGTCTTGCCACCAGGGAGAGGGAACAGACTTGCCGGGAGGGAATACTCTCCCGGTCCCTGGCCCTCTCGCCCAACGTTTGTCCCAGCACCGCGATTGAAATCCACGAGCATGACGATCTTGTCGCGGAGGTCACTTACCAGAACCCTGCCGTCGGAGAGTTCCCGCACCCCACGAATCGCCGTGAAGGGTTCGTCGAAGGCGGCTTGTGGTGTTGAGAGCGCGACCGTCCGCTGCTGGCTGGGGAGCCACGGTGGGCTTCCCAAGGTCAGGAGGACAGTGACAACGGCCAGGCGAGACGTGATCGACTGCTGAGACATGGCTTCCGCTCCCGATGAGGACCTAACGATACTGAGAGATGCCTCAAACCCCACAACCGTCGCAGCACGTGACGCGTTTTGCGCCAAGTCCGACCGGGGAGTTACACCTCGGTCATGTTGCGCATGCGATATGGGTATGGGGTATGGCGGCATCCCTCGGTGCGCGCGTGATTCTGCGGATCGAAGACCACGATCGAGGTCGCAGTCGCCCGGAGTACGAGAAGAGAATATTGGAGGACCTCAAGTGGCTGGGGTTCCCACTGGATCCCGAGTCGCTTACGAGCCTGGAGTCCGGTCCATCTCCGTTCCGTCAACAGGACTCCGAGGCGCATTACCAAGGGGTGCTCGATGCACTTGCCGACACGGGACTGGTATATGGATGTACCTGTTCTCGTGCGATGATCGCCGAAGAAGTAGGTGACGGAATCGTGTCCGGTCAGGAGCTGCGTTACCCTGGCACATGCAGGGATCGTGGTATACCGCTCGGGTCTGGTGTGGGTATTCGCGTTCGTTTGCGAGACGAGGTGGTCACCTTCAAGGATCGTTTCTTGGGTGACCGATCCCAGAGGCCGGCACGGCAGTGTGGAGATCTTCTCATCCGCGACCGTAACGGGAACTGGACGTATCAGTTCTGCGTCACGGTCGACGACCTGCGACATGGTGTTACGCTCGTTGTACGCGGTGACGATCTCGTTTCCTCAACCGGGCGACAAATCCTGCTTGCGCGACTCCTCGGTCGGGAGAGCCCACCGACCTTCCTGCATCATCCCCTGGTGTACAACCGCGAGGGGGTGAAGTTGTCGAAGCGGGATCGGAGTGTCACGCTTCGTGAGCTGCGTGAGAAGGGAATGTCGGCTCCAGAAGTGATTAGGCTGGCGCGTGCCGGTGGGCGGTGGCGCGAGGTGTGAGCAGGGGGGTTGCGGATGTGACCGGGGCTCGGTGTCGAGGACGTCAATCCTCGGTGTAGATGGACTCGTATCTGGCGAGATTCACGAGAATCCGACGGACATAGTCTCGTGTTTCGGGTATCGGAATCCGTTCGACGAATAGCTCCGGATCGTTCATCCCTGATGTCTCGAGCCATCGCCGCACGCGCGTCGCACCCGCATTGTACGCGGCAAGGGCGTGCACCATGTGTTGGTACTCTCGGAGGCTCCCCGCCAGGTGCACCGTGCCCAGCCGGAGATTGACCTCCGGTTGATACAAGAGAACCGGCTCGAAAGCTCGAATCCCCAACTGAGGCGCCATCTGGCGTCCCACTGACGGTAGGACCTGCATTAGGCCTCTGGCATCGGCACCCGAGCGTGCCCTCGGGTCGAAGGCTGATTCCTGCCGGATGATGCTCGCCACGAGCATTGGGTCGAGGCCTTGGCGCTTTGATTCGGATACCAGGAGGCTCGCGAACGGCATCGGGTAGAGCAACCGCACCAAGATCCGATCCGATGCTGCACCGCGTCCCTGAGCCCGAATCGCCAGTCGCACGGCCATGTCGTGACGCCCTGCCGAGTCTGCCACTCGAGCCGCTTCCACGGTTGTCTCCACCGAGCTCTCCGCACGATCCCGGATCCAGCCCAGTTCGTAGGAAGCCTCCGCCCCCAAGCCCAGGGTCTCGAGCAGGTCGACCCTCACCAACGCCTCTTCGAGCCACCCGAGGTGCGGGTGAGACCGAGTAGTCGTCGGCGGTCGCCAGCCCTCACGCCCCAAGGCGCGCACTGCGAGGAGAGCGTAGTACTCGTTCCTCATGGAGGCAGCGGCGGCCCAGCGCACACTCGCGGCGGCACTATCACCCGTCCGTGCCCATGCCCGACCCGCCCAGTACGTGGCCGCCCCCGTTTCGGCTCCGCTCAGGGACCGAAGTTCGTCGAGCTCCGCGGCGGCAGTGCTCGCGTCACCGGATTGGTATGCCAGGAGAGCAGCCCGAAGCCGGCCCGATTCGGCAAGTCGATGGCCAGGATACCGCTGCGCGAGTTGTCGGAAGGAGGCGCGCGCGGCCGAGTCTTCTCCTCGGTCATTCAACAGGTCCCCGAGCAGGTAGAGTGCCGTGCCTGCCGCTTCGGGATCCGGTCCGTAGGTCTGTATCACCGAGCGCAAATCCCCCATCGCTGCGGTGACCTCCCCCATTCGCATCCGCGTTCTCGCGGACTGGTAGGCCGCCTCGCCCTGACGGGCATTACCCACCAATCTGAACTGCGCAATCGCTTGGCGGTTGCGGCCAAGCCGGACCAGCACGGTGCCGAACCGAAATCGGTCGTCATCATCGAGCAGGCCGGCACCCGCAGCCCGTTCATACCCGACGGCAGCCCGACTGGCTGTGCCGGACACCACAGCTCGGCGTGCGACGCGCAGCTCCTCGCTGGGGGTTAGTGGCGCGAAATGGAGGTCCAGGAGGTCGATGACCGTGCGCGTGTCGTCAGACCCCAACCGGCCCTCCAGCGCCTGAAGAAGCTGACCGCGAATCACCGATCGTTCGTCCGCACTTTTAGCCTCCTTCAACCGGACGGCCGTCGCCCGGAACGGCGCACCAAGTGCCAGATAGAGGCGTCTTGCCTCCCCCCACTGCGCCGCACCCTCGGCGCCCGCCACGTTTGCCCACATTCGCCGCCGCAAGGCCGGTGTCAGTGTAATGGTGGACAGCAGCTGACTCCGCTGTGCCGAGTCGTCGGTGACCCCCACCGCACGAAGGATCAGCCAGTCGCGGACGAGGGGCAGGGCCTCTGCGGCACCGCGATAGGCGCGTGACGCGCTGTCACGGAGTGCCTTCCCTGTGGTTGAGTCGCGACGGGAAAGTCGATCGAAGCTTCGTGCCTCCAGGACGAGTCGTTGCCCCAAGTTCTCGTCAACCGCGAGGCGAACGGCAACGAGGGCATGAGTTGCCCCCATTCTCGGATCGCCGTTTTCCAACGCAGCTCTCGCCAAAAGGGCGTGTCCTTCCCCGCCAAGACTGTCGAGCCAACTCTCACCGGCAAGGAATTCCTCCACCCGAGTCCATCCCCCCCATCCGGCTGCAGCCCGGGCGGCGACAAGGAGGAGACGGGGTGATTGCAGTCCGGGACGCCGGACCAATGAGTCGAGGAGTTCGGTGGCCTGCCAGGGCCGACCATCGCTGATGGCACGTTCGGCCATCACGATCGTCGCTTCAGGGTCGAGTCTTCCTCGCGATGAGCGAATGGACGGACCGAACGACAGCTGGCTCAGGGCGCCTGCCGAGAGGAGCAGAGGAAATACGAAGGAAAGCAAGTGCACACCCAAAACTATGACCCCGTCGGGTTCCGACCAACGTTTACCCCCCATAGCACAATGACCAACCTTGCGGTTGGCCATTGCGTGCAAAGGCACGCCCGGGTGCGGAGGGGAAGGTTAGTGCTGATCGAATCCGGGCTGTGCGGGTTGAAGGAGGGTGGGCCGGAGCCGCGGAACTTCACGAGAAAGCAGCACTGTGCCCGAGTGGGGTCCAAGAAACTCCGTCCCACATGGGCGAACGATCCGGCCAATGATCCGACCGCTGTCGTCGCATACCTTGAAGATCTGTTCTTTGGCTCTTTCGCAAAGCATGACCATAACGTCCGTCCCTAACCACGTTCAGTTCTGGTGCAACTCACGGCCACCGTTCCTTCATGTCCTTAGATGCTCCGATGTGGAGAAGCGTTGCATCGTTCGAGACGTTTCGGAGGTGAAACCTGGAAGCGTTTCTCTTGTGAAACGTCCGGTTGGGCGTGAACTTCCTCCGTCCCCCGTGGAAGGGAGCAAACCGTGCGAAACATCTTGACGCTCTTCATCCTCTGGGCCACCGCCGCTGTCCCCAGCTTGGCACAGAGCCTCGATACCACGACCTATAGCCATCTCCGGTGGCGGAATGTTGGGATGCTGCGCGGCGGGAGGTCCGTGGCGGTCACCGGCTCTGCCGCCCGTCCCGATGAGTACTGGATGGGGACGACCGGGGGCGGGGTCTTCAAAACGACCGATGGGGGAACCTCGTGGACCCCGATGAGTGACAAGTATTTCGGGGGGACGATCGGGGCGATTGCCGTTGCGCCCTCCAATCCCAACATCGTGTATGTCGGCGGGGGGGAATTCCCGATCCGGGGCAACGTCTCACACGGTGATGGGGTCTACAAGACCACCGATGGAGGCCGAACCTGGCGGTACATGGGACTCGTGGAGACACGGCACATCGCCAAGATCCGGATTCACCCGGGTAATCCCGACCTGGTGTACGTCGCGGCACTGGGTCAGGTCTTCAGCCCAAACGCCGAGAGAGGGATCTACAAGTCGATCGATGGGGGAGAGACGTGGCGACGAGTCCTGTTCCGGAACGACTCGACAGGGGCGGTCGATCTCACGATGGATCCCAACGACCCGCGCATCCTCTACGCCGGTCTCTGGCAGGCGGGACGGACACCCTGGAAGCTGGTGAGTGGTGGTGTCGGAAGCGGGATCTTCAAGTCGACCGATGGTGGTGAAACGTGGACCGAGATCACTCGGAACCCCGGACTTCCCGGTGGACTCATTGGGAACATCGGAATCAGTGTGTCACCGGTTCAACGGGGCAGGGTATGGGCCTTGATCGAAGCCGACAGCGGGGGAGTCTTCCTCAGCGACGACGCAGGGGCCACCTGGACCAAGGTGAATAGCGAACGGAAGCTTCGGCAGCGTGCCTGGTACTACTCCCGCATTTATGCCGACACGAAGGACGCCAACACCGTGTACGCTAGCAATACCTCGTTCCAACGCTCGACAGACGGCGGTAGGACGTGGACCGGCATCCGGACTCCGCACGGGGATAGTCACGACATGTGGATGTCACCAGATGACAATCAGCGGTTCATCGAAGGGAATGACGGCGGGGGCAACATCACCCGTGACGCCGGTCGCACCTGGACCGAGCAGGATTACCGGACCGCCCAGTTCTATCACGTCACCACGACGAATCATTTCCCCTATCGCATCTGTGGGGCCCAGCAGGACAACAGCACACTCTGCGGTGCAAGTCGGCCGGTCTTCGGCAGCAACGTCGAGGATTGGTACGATGTTGGTGGTGGTGAGTCTGGGTATATCGCGGTCAGGCCGGACAACCCCGACGTCGTGTACGCCGGGAGTTACGGCGGATATCTGAGCAGAAAGGACGTTCGTACCGGGATCACACGCTCGATCAACCCGTTTCCCATGAATCCGATGGGTCATTCTGCGGAGGATATTGGCTACCGGTTCCAGTGGACCTTCCCGATCGTGATTTCGCCGCACGACCCGTCCGTTCTCTACGCGGCGGCGAACGTGATCTTCCGGTCCAGGGACGAAGGACAGAGCTTCGAGATCATGAGTCCGGATCTCACGCGTCACGACCCTGCCACCCTGGGACCGTCGGGTGGTCCCATCACGAAGGACCAGACGAGTGTCGAGTACTACGCCACGATTTTTTCCTTGGCGGAGTCGCCCCTCGAACGCGGGGTGCTGTGGACGGGGTCTGACGACGGCATGATCTACATCACTCGGGATGATGGTGAGACGTGGACGAATGTCACGCCGCCAGATCTTCCGGAGTGGACTCGGATTTCCATCATCGATGCATCTGCTCATCGGCGCGGTACAGCGTTCGTTGCAGGGAACAGGTATCAACTGGGAGACTTCAGCCCCTATCTCTATCGTACGACCGACTACGGCGCTTCCTGGACTCGCATCGACTCTGGTATTCGCCGGTCCGATTTCACACGCGTCATCCGGGAAGACCCAGCGCGGGAAGGTCTCCTCTATGCGGGGACAGAGCGTGGAGTGTGGGTCTCGTTCGATGACGGTGCCCATTGGCAAACCCTCCAACTGAATCTGCCTCCCGTACCGGTGCATGATCTCGTCATTCACGATGCCGATGTGGTCATCGGAACGCACGGGCGCTCGTTCTGGGTCCTGGACGACATTTCCACACTCCGGCAACTCACCCCCGCCGTCGTGGAGTCTGACGTCAAGTTGTTCGCCCCCACGCCGGCGTACAGAATGTTCGGGACCGCCAAGGTGAGCTTCTGGCTCAAGGATGCTGGGAAGCGGGTGCAACTGGAGTTTCTCGATCCGGAGGGGAAGGTGGTTGGCACTTTCTCGAGCGATCGACCAGCCCAGCAAACAGCAGGTGCCTCGCGGGAAGAGGTGGACGAGGCTCGGGTGGACAGCCTCAGGAATCTCGGAGTTCTTCCTGCCTCCGTGCGCGCTGGTGGCCCACCCACCCCGAGCGTGACGGCTGTTCGTGGGCGGGGCCCGGCTCCGACCCCGAGGGTCACCGCCTCCAAAGGGATGAACACGTTCTCCTGGAACATGCGGCACGCGGATGCCACTCGGTTTCCAGGGATGATCTTCTGGGCCGCTGGCACGTCGGGTCCCGTTGTTGCCCCAGGCTCCTACCAAGTACGTCTCACCGTGGGCGATGTGGTGCAGACCCAAGCCTTGAGAGTCCTCCGCGACCCCAGGACCGATGCCACGGACGCCGACGTACAGGAGCAAGTTGCCCTGCTACTCCAGATCCGGGACAAGACCACAGAAGCGAACGACGCGGTACGTCTAATCCGGCAAATCAAGAGCGACTTGGTGTCCCGCACCGCCGATGCGGGAAGTCGGGCGGGTGGGTTGACGCGAACCACCGCGAGCTTCATCAGGGATCTCAGCGCCGTTGAAGGTGAGATCTATCAGGTGAGGAACGAGAGCAACCAAGACCCGCTGAATTTCCCGATTCGGCTCAACAACAAAATCGCCGCCCTCGCCGGAGTCGTTGGTGGGGCGGAGGCGCGTCCTACGAAGCAGAGCTATGAGGTGTTCGAGATGCTCTCGGACTCACTCGCGATCCAGACCCGCCGGTTGGCAGAAGTCATCCGGGTCGGTCTTCCTCGAGTCAACGATGAGTTGGAGCGACTTGGACTGATCCCGATCGCCGCCGTGCTTCGCTCGGGAGATGACGAGGCTGAAGAACGTGAGGGGCAGGGAGAGTCGGAGGGAGCGTCTGAGTGATGCTCAGGATGTCGGGTGTCTGGCTCGTGGTGCTCTTCGTTGCGGGGTGTGGCGCGCCCGTGAGACGAGAAATCCCACTCGCGGAGTTTAGCCAGCCGCAGGATACGATTCTCACGCAGTACGTCAATCTCCCGGTGGCGGCTTGGGTACAGGGATCCCGCTGGGCGGTCGTATCGGGTGAGTTCAACGAGGCGGCCATTGTCGACTTTGCGACTGGGTCCCGTACCCTCCTTGGTGGAGCGGGAGGGCGGGAGATTCGGAATCCCTTCGACGTCTACACCTATGGTGACACGGTCACGGTGACCGATTGGGCGTTACGCCGCGCGACCATGTGGAACGCCGATGGCGATTTCATCGCCAGCATGCCGGCGGTGCCTGAGCTTCGCGGGGCCTTACCCAAAGGGCGGGACGCCGCAGGTCAACTCTACTTCGAGGTGTCACCACCCCCGGGACCCGCTGGAAGTGGCAATCGCGATTCTGCGGCAATCGTTCGGTCGGCCCAAAACCTCGCCAGGTTCGACACGGTGGGCCGTCTTTCACCTCTCGATCTCGCGGAAATCGAGGATGCGACAGGCCGCCGACTCGAGCGACGCATTTTCAGTGGATCGGACGAGTGGGGTGTCCTGCGCGATGGTGCGGTTTGGATTGCCAGAGTCTATCCACCCCGTACCTACTGGATTCTCCCCAACGGGGAGATCATCAAAGGGGATGCTCTTCCCGACCGACTCCACGAGGTCACCCAGGTCGATCGACAGCAATGGTTACAGCAGTTTCCTGAGGAACTCCGATCGACGGCCGAGAACCTGCCGTTCTCCCCTCTCAAGCCAGCCTTCGAAGCAGGGTTTTCCTCCCATGACGGGACGATCTTTCTGGAGCGGAGCCGCGCGACCGTCGACACCGTTCGAGAGTATCATGTGGTGGATCGGGAGGGGATGTTACGCTATATCGCGGTCTTGCCCCTGCGCCATGGTCACGTGATTGCGGTCGGCGACTCCGTCGCACTCGTGGCGGAGCAATACCGGGAAGGGGTACGTCTCATGCAGGTGAACATCCCTCGGCCAGCCCCCCTCCCGTAGTCACTCGGGGGGTAGTTCCGGTTCCGAAGTGGGCTCGGGCAACGGTGGTGTGACCTTTGTACGCCCCCGCTCGTACCATCGCCGAGTGATCTCTCCGGCCAACTCTCTATTACCCAGCCCAAAAGCCAGCCCAGCCGCCAAGGCGATGGAGCCGAAGACGAGTGTGAACGTCGCCGTGACTATTTCTTCCCCGACACCCAGTTGTTGGAGAGCCATGAACACGCTGACAAGAACGATGGCCGACTTGGCGAGCCGACCGACGGTGGGGGCACCTTCGGCACCACCTGCCGAGGCCAGGATTACGGCCCGAATGAACTCACCGGCAATCACCCCGAGGATGATGGTGATGGCAGCCCCTAGGAGCGTCGGGACGTAACCGACGAAGAGTTCAAGTAGTTGACCCACCGTTTCGAACCCCAAAGCCGTGCTGGACAGCAGGATGACGAGCAGCATCACCAGCCAGAAGAGCAACCGAGCCATCGTTTGGGCTGGGTCTACCCCACCAATCTTGCTCGGTGATCCCACCAACCTGCCGAAATTCCAGCGCTTGAGGAGGTCACGCGTCCACCTCTGGGCTTGCCTGGCGACCAAATAGCCTGTCAAGAGGATGAGGGCGGCCGCGACGAGAGCCGGGGCCACGGATTTCAGTTGTTCGGCGCCGACGCCGAGACGGTTCAGCAGGTCATTCATGGGATACTCTCGTGGACGAATCGGTGATTGTATCTCGCGTCGTCACTTCGTGCGAATGTGATGCCATGACCTCAGACAATGGAACGTGTTGTAATACAAAGAGATACGCGTTCGCCCAGAACGATGAATCTTCAGAGAACCGGCCTTGTCTTGCACAGAGACCCTCGTCTCGCAAGATATATGGGGCTCGTGTCTTCCTCAGGAGGATGGTTTATGGTGGCGTTTCGGAGCATGGAGATGGGGTGGTCTGGACAGGGCTGGATGGATCCGATGCCCTCGATGCCCGCACTGCCTGTGGAAGAAGCCGAACCCAATCCACCGCCCGCTTCGCCGCCTGGCCTCCAACGGCAGGCCAAGAAGAACACGAAGAAGGCCGTCAAGCAGGCCACGCAAAAACCTGCGAGGAAAGCCGCGAAGAAGAAAGTCACGAAGAAGGCTGCGCCAAAGAGGGCGACGAAGAAGGCTGCGCCAAAGAAGGCGACGAAGAAAGCGACCAAGAAGCGTGGCGCGAAGAAGGCCAAGCCGGCCCGGAAGAAGTAACCGCTAGGGGGATGCGGCTTTCCAGAGCCACCACAGTCCCACGACGATGCCCGCAACACCGACCATCCGGGAGACTCTTCTGCCGGTTTCGACCGAAGGGTCGGAGACTCGACCAATCGCCTTCGCTACCACGGCCGCGAAGAGTGTCATCGATCCCGTCACACCGATTCCGAATACGATCAAATAGGCGAATCCCAGCGAGGTCCGGTCGATCAACGTGACCGGGAGCAGTGCGACGGCTGCTGTCGTCCCCGCAAGACCATGGAGCATGCCGACGAGCGTTACACCGCCGGCCTCATGTGCGTGGGACGATGACGATGGGTTGGAGTGATGGTGGTGATCGTGGCCGCCCGTGCCCTTGGGGTGCGTGTGGAGATGCGCATGGTCACCATGTTCTGCCGGGAGGTGCACATGTAAGTTGCGGGTTGATCGCATGGACCAGAGTCCGATGCCAACCAGCATCAGACCTACGCCTCCCTCTGCGACCCGGTCCCAATGCGCTCCCCAACGCAGCCCGGTGATGAGAATCACACCCCCGGCTGCGAGGACCGCAAGGGAATGTCCAAGGCCCCAGCGGAAGCCAAACTGGATGGCCGTTCGCAGGGCCGGTCTTCGGCTGACGAAGGCAGTGACCGCCAGCATGTGGTCCACATCGAGCGCGTGCAGAAACCCCAGCACGGCCGCCGTGGCAAGCAGGATCAAGGTAGACGACATGCAGGCATCCACGTTCAGGGCGAGGTAAGATATGCCGACACCACCTCGTGACGCGCGGCCGCGTATCCGATTGTCCCATCTGTCACATGGCGCTGGTTGAGCCTGCAAGCTCGGCAGTGCCGAACTGGCGCAGGTGCTGCGCCACCTCCCCACGACCCCCGACCCGAACATCCTGGTCGACGCGGCGAGCCGAGATGACGCTGCCGTGATCAGGATCGGTTCGGACCGGGCGCTCATCGCCACGGTGGATTTCTTCACGCCGATCGTCGATGATGCCGCTGCATGGGGAGGGATCACCGCGGCGAACGCTCTGAGCGATGTGTACGCCATGGGTGGCCGACCGCTCTTCTGTCTCAGTGTGGTCGGGTGGCCCAGGGACACGCTCCCGTTCGAACTATTGGGTGAAGCGATGCAGGGCGCGATTCGTGTCCTCGAGGGCGCGGGGTGCCCGATCGTGGGTGGTCACTCGGTGGACGACCCCGAGCCGAAGTTGGGATTTGCGGTGATCGGCGAGGTTCATCCCGACCGCATGCTCACCAACACGGGTGCGAGTCCCGGTGATCGGTTGATTCTCACCAAACCTCTCGGAACCGGCATTCTCACGACCGCTTTGAAGCAGGACATCCTCGGAGAGACGGAACTGGAAGAGGCAGTCCACTGCATGATGGGCCTCAATATGGAGGCCGGGCGTCTCGCCGTGGAGCATCAGGCGACAGCGGCCACCGACGTGACCGGTTTTGGCCTCATCGGGCATCTTGCCAACATGGTGCAAGAGAATGGTCTCGGTGTCGATGTCGCCTTCGAGCGACTCCCGTTGTTGTCGAGGGCGCTTGCGTTGGCAGGCGAGGGTGTTGTGCCGGGTGGGTCGCGGCGGAATCTCGAAGCGTCGGCCGTCGAGTGGGACCCCTCGCTCACGGAGGCAGAACGGCTGATCTGCGCCGATGCACAAACCTCGGGAGGGCTGCTGATCGCCATTCCCGAGAATCGCACCCGAGCATTGGTTGAGGCACTCGAGGCCGCTGGCACCCAGGCCGCGGCGGTGATCGGTCGGTTTTCTGCTGGATCTGGACTGCGAGTGTTCCGCTCGGTGTCGTGGTGACTCGACGTATCCATCGTTGGACCCCGGCGAGGATGTCCGATCTCGAAGCGGCCGTGACGGCTCGTCGTCGGGTGGCCCTCACCAGGAGGGGCACGGAGTACGTCGTGATTGCTCAGGGCCTTCGGGTACACGGCCGTGAGGAAGTGTTGATCGCGAGACTCCCCATGACGGGGGAGGATCTCGAATTCGTGCTCGATGAAATCGAGACCTTCGACGTGCTCGGAGTCTGAGCGTTGGTGCGTCGTCCGGTCGTGGTGTATCTGGATGAGAGTTGTCTCGTCAACGATCGGAGCCGCATCAGTCCGGGCGGCGCAGGAGGCTTGATTGAAACCCGATCGCATGGGGTGGTGGAGCGACGAGAGTTCTTCCTCTCGGAACCGAATACGACCAACAACCGGATGGCGCTCACGGGAGCCATCACCGCTCTCCGCCTGCTCGAAGCTGTATCGTCTCGGTCGCAATTCCTTCTGGTGAGCGATTCGGAGTACCTGGTGCGTGGGATCCGGGAGTGGGTTCCCAATTGGATCGTTCGTGGCTGGCGGCGCCGGAGTGGAGCGATCGAAAACGTCGAACTCTGGAAGACCTTCGCCAGTACGAGCATGCGATTCGATGTGCAGTTCACCTGGGTGCGAGGACATGCAGGTCACCCGAAGAACGAATACGCCGACGCCCTCGCAGTCGGGGCCGCCAAAGCCCAGGGAAACTCGGACGGGATCAGGGCTTCGCGGTTCCTGGAGTGGCTGGAGGGGTGCCGGGCGGCTGGCAGGTACCTCGATTATGATGCAGATGCTGCATTTGGCGCATTGGAGAGACGGCTTGTGGCCGGTGAAAAGTTCCGACTTGACGCTGGTGCGTGATTCCATCGTTCACCGTTTCCGTTGAGGACCCTCGTGACTGATTTGGAGCGGTTTTTTGAGCGGCTTGCCCGCAACGTGATTGCCTTGGACCCTGCTCGTGTGAACCAGCCCATCCCGATCATGGATATCAAGCAGCAGATTCTTCCCTACCGTACCAATCGCCGGGCGCTCGCTCTGGAGAGCAACGATGAGTATGAGGAGTTGCTCATCAGGCTCGTGGGCGAGGAGGGAGGATACGTGAAGACAGAACCCCCTGAGGTCGCTGAATGGTGTCAGCGGCAGGTGGCGAGTCTCACTCCCGACCTGTCAGGGATCCCGGGCCAGGCCAGCGCGGTCTTGGTGATCAACCCGGAAGCGATGGTCCGGGTCTTTGGTGAAGACGCTGTCGCCGAGCTCGTGCAGGCCGGTCCCGAGGGTCTGTCAGCTGGCGCCCTGGCGCTACCGCCTGAAAAGTGCCCGCACTGCGATACGGCGCTTCCGCGGGAACGGGCCATCAATTTCTGCCAAGCCTGCGGGCGCAGCGTCATCATGGTACCATGTGACCACTGTGGGGCCGACATGGAGCCAGGATGGCGATTCTGTGTTTCCTGTGGCCAGGAAACCACGGAAACATCGCAGGGCGCCCACTAGTCTCCACCAATGGTCGTGTTCCTGTCCGGTGTGCGGACCGGCTTCGGTGCATTCGGCGGGAGTCTGCGAGGCCAATCCGCAACCGATCTCGGCGCCTTGGCCGCCACCGCTGCCGTAGTGCGTTCCGGACTCGCCGCTGATCGCATCGGACACGTGATCTTCGGGAATGTCGTTCAGACTTCCGCGGACGCTGCTTACCTAGCCAGACACGTTGGTCTCCGCGCTGGACTCCCCATCCAAACACCCGCCGTCACCGTGAACAGGCTTTGCGGCTCAGGCTTCGAAGCGATTGTCCAGGGAGCTCATCGCATCCTGCTCGGCGAAGTGGAGGCGGTACTCGCGGGTGGAGCCGAGTCGATGAGCATGGCCCCTCACGTGGTACGAGGTGCGCGCTGGGGGATGCGTCTGGGTTCGCCACCTCCGCTCGAGGACTCGCTCTGGGCTGCGTTGACCGATGCCCAGTGCGGACTCTCCATGGCCGAAACGGCGGAAGGCCTCGCGGACCGGTACGCGCTCACCCGGGAGGAGGTAGACCAGGTCGCACTCCGGAGCCAGGAGACGGCCCGGGCAGCCTGGGAGGGCGGAGCGTTTCAGGAGGAAGTCGTCCCCATAGATCTCATGCACCCCAAAACCAAGAAGGTCTCGCCCTGGATCGCAGACGAGCACATGCGGCCCGAGACCACTGCCGAGGTCCTGGCGACTCTTCCGCCCTATTTCCGGAAAGACGGGGTGGTCACGGCGGGGAATGCCTCAGGAATCGTTGATGGCGCAGCGGCGGTGGTGTTGGGGAGCGAAAAACTCGCCGAGACCCTTGGGCTCGAACCGTTGGGCCGACTGGTGTCCTGGGGGGTGGTTGGGGTCGATCCCGCGGTGATGGGCATCGGTCCCGTTCCCGCCTCGCGTCAGGCCCTCGACCGAGGGGGCCTGACGCTGGACCAGATGGATCTGATTGAGATCAACGAAGCGTTCGCAGCGCAGTATCTTGCGGTAGAGCGCGAACTCGAGTTGGATCGCTCTCGGACGAATACCGAAGGGGGCGCGATCGCCATCGGGCATCCTCTCGGCGCGACCGGAACGCGGATCGCGCTGCACCTGCTGCATGCATTACGTCGGAGCGGTGGAAAATATGGACTCGGCGCCGCCTGTATCGGTGGGGGGCAAGGCGCCGCGCTGGTTGTCGAAGCATTCCCCGCCTGAAGGAGAACGCATCATGGGAGTCCTACTCGCCCTGCTCGGTGGATTGGTTGCCTACTCGTTCCTGAGCCTTCGTGTGCTGAAGCAGTACGAGCGGGCTGTGGCGTTTTTCTTGGGTCGCTACTGGGGGACCAAGGGCCCAGGGCTGATCTTCCTGCCCGTCGGATTTGCGAGTCAGAAACGGGTCTCCTTGCGGATCGTCGCCATGGATATCCCACCCCAGGATGTCATCACTCGAGACAACGTGTCCGTGAAGGTGAATGCGGTGCTGTACATGCGGGTGCAAAGCCCCGCAGAGGCGATTATCGAAATCGAGGATTACCGGTATGCAACGAGCCAACTCGCCCAGACCACCCTGCGATCGGTGCTCGGCGAGGTTGAGTTGGACGAACTGCTCTCCGATCGCGAAAAGATCAACGGGATTCTCAAGGGGATCATCGACAGTCGAACCGACGCCTGGGGAATCGAAGTGGCCGCCGTCGAAGTCAAGGACGTTGATCTCCCCCAAGAGATGAAACGCGCGATGGCACGACAAGCGGAGGCGGAGCGGGAGCGACGAGCCAAGGTCATTGCAGCCCAGGGAGAGTTGCAGGCATCTCAGACCTTGGCGGAGGCAGCCAAGGTGCTCGCCCAAGAGCCCACGGCGCTCCAGCTCCGGTATTTGCAGACCGTCGTGGAGATCGCAGCAGAGAACAACTCAACAACCATTTTCCCTGTGCCCATCGAGATGATCCGACCGTTCATTCCGGAACTGCGCCGACAGGACACCTCCGCGGCGGCGGCGAACAAGGGGACCGATGCCCTCCCCGCCCCTGACCTGTCTGCACTCTTGCCGCAGTTCAAGACCGGGGAAAAGACCAAGAAGCCCGACGCGGAGCAGTGACCAACGGACCTCCAGCTCGAATAGATCGGGAGGCGCTGGA
Organism: Gemmatimonadota bacterium; assembly: GCA_003246755.1. GTDB lineage: Bacteria > Gemmatimonadota > Gemmatimonadetes > Gemmatimonadales > GWC2-71-9 > SZUA-320. The sequence continues at coordinate 22,381 of QKDC01000165.1, forward strand.
GCGGATTCTTCAGCGGGCGGCGGAGCTCCAGGCCATCGAGGGTGACCCCGGCGACGAACTCTCGACCCAAGAGGTCTTGGCCCTCGGCAAAGAAGTCGGCATTCCCGCCATGTATCTCCAACGCGCCATGGTCGAGGAACAGTCACGGCTCCAGTTGTCACTCTCCGGGGCTTCAGGGCTGCTGGATCGAGCCGTCGGTCCTGCTGAGATCTCCGCGTTGCGCGTCGTGAACGCAGAGCCCGATGTGATCGAACGCGAGCTGATCGCCTGGATGGAGAAGAATGAGCTGTTGGTCGTGCAGCGTCATCAGTCTGGACGCGTATCGTGGGAACGAATGAGAGGTATGCAGGCGGCCCTGAGAAGGGGGATGTCCGGTCTGCAATCAGGGCCTGTTCGGTTCATGCTGATGCGGGCCGACACGGTCAGGGCCTCCATCACACCTCTGGAAACCGGTTACAGCCACGTCAGTCTCATCGCCACACTCGGCAGCGCCCGTTCGTCCTACATCGGCGGGGCCCTGGCGGTCGGATCCATCGGTCTGGCTGGCGCCGCCGTTCTCTTCGCCTTCGGACTGGGCCTCCTCGCCCTCGCTCCGCTCCCGGCAGCCTTCGGCGCAGGTTGGGGTATTACTCGCCTCTTTTCTCCCGTTGCTCGTCGTGTACAACTCGGCCTCGAAAGGGCCCTTGACCACGTCGAGGCCGTGGGTCAGCGCGGTGGACAGGGAAAGGTGCTTCCGCCCAAGACGACAGGGTTACTGGAGGTCCTCGCCGGGGAGGTCCGCAAAGCGATCGCGGCCTCCACCTCTCGGCCACCTTCCCAACCTCCGCGCTCTGCACCACCTCGCCGACGATGAGCTCCTTTACCCGGATCGGGGTTGTGGGCGCGGGTTTGATGGGACATGGCATAGCCCAGGTGGCTTCGGTTGCCGGTTTTGAGACCGTCGTGCGCGACCTCGACGAGAGGGTTCTGGATCGGGCCAAGCGGGGGATCGCGCGGTCACTCGAGAAGTTCGTCGAGAAGGGGTCCCTGCAGGCCGCCGAGCGAGCCGGCGCTCTCGAGCGACTCACCTTCACCACCGATCTGGCAACCATGGCCGAGGCGGATCTGGTGATCGAGGCCATTCCCGAGGACCTGACTCTCAAGAACGCGCTTTGGGAAACGTTGGCCGGAATCGCCCCGGCTGAAACCGTCTTTGCCACCAACACATCGAGTCTTGCGATCGCGGACATGGCGCCCTCCTCGGGGCGACCCGAGCGATTTCTGGGACTGCATTTCTTCAGTCCGGTACCGATGATGCCACTCGTAGAGGTCGTGCGAGGAGTGGGAACCTCCGCCGAAACCGTCGATCGGGTTTCAGAATTCGCTCGGCGACTCGGCAAACAAGTGATCGTGGCCCGGGACGCTCCGGGCTTCATCGTGAACCGGTTGCTGGTTCCTTACCTGATGGATGCCGTTCGAGTAGTCGAAGAGGGTTTGGGCACGATCCCAGACATCGACCTTGGGATGAAACTCGGTTGTGGGCACCCGATGGGGCCACTGACGCTGCTGGATATGATCGGGTTGGACACGGCCTGTCGGGTGGCCGAGGTGCTGCACTCGGGGCTCCATGAGGAACGGTTTGCCCCGCCGGCTCTTCTGCGACGCCTGGTTGAGGAGGGCCACTTGGGGCGGAAGACCGGGCGTGGGTTCTACGACTATGCGACGGAGCCTCCCGTGGCGATGGTCATCGAGTGAGACGCTGGCTCGGGGTGCTCTTGGTTGCCGTCCTTCCGGCCTGCCAGGCGAGCACGACTCGCCCCGGCTTCATGCCCATGCCGGAGGAACAGAGCTACGAAGTCCGACTCACCGTGCCGGAGGCCACCCGACTTCTCGCCGCTGCAATCGCGGACAGCTTTCCTCTGAAGCGGGTGGAGGAACGGGACGGGTATCTGGAAACCGAATGGTTTTCCGTGCCGGGGTTTACGCCAGTGAAGGGGCGCGCGCTGAACTCAGCCGTGGACAAGATCCGGGGATGGATTGACCCCGGGCCCCCGTTCCACAGTGTGATCACCGTCGAGATCGTCTACCGGTTCGCCGATGACCCCTCGCGCGATCCGCGCGAGTTCGAACGCTCGGTCCATGAGACCCACACCGCTCGACGGATGATGCTCGGAATCCTCAAGGGACTGACCGATAGGTACGGAGACACCGCGGGCGAAGTGATCTTGTTCGGGAGCGACACCCTGCGGGTCCAACCCGATACGGCAGGAAACTAGGCGACGTAGGCCCGGACCCAATCCTCCAACTGCCCCAGATCGACGACGGCATCTTTGCAGGGCCCGCTCGGCAGTTGCATGGTGAGCCCGAGGACCGGCACTCGACCGGCCACGTCGTGCAGTCCGCTGACCATGTCTCGCTCACACGCAACCGCAACGACCGCGCGCGGTCGTCGCTCGCGAATGGCCCTTCGAGCCATTTGTCCCCGTGTCGCGACGAACACGGGGACCGTGTACTTCCCCGCCACGGAGAGCACGCCTTCGAGGGTTTCGCGAGAGAGGCAGCGGGGGACCAACAAGAGGAGCTCACCTTCCCCCACCTTCCTCTTGCGGAGACGGGCGAGAGTATTGAACACCTTGACCGACGCATTCTCTACGCGATCTCGCCATCCGAACCGATCGGCGATACGTGAAGTGAGCCGCATGAGACGGAGGAACGGACCGCGCTCCGCGAGGCGTTCGGGAAGCAGGGGGAGGCCGAGGGCGAATGAGAGCGACAGCAGAACCCACCAAACGCCGATCGTCCCGGCGATGATCGCGAATCCCACCGTGAGCACGGAAGTCGCGCCCGGTTCCACCGCCGTGAGGTGTGGTTCCAGCAGGAAGATCACGACGCGCAGGACCCCCAGCGCGAACACCGCAGCCACTGCTGACCACACGAAGAACCACACGGGTGAGGAATCGAAGTTGCCCTGGTTGGGCAACGGTGTCCCGTCCCATTCGTCCCACTCGTGGCCCAGTCGCCGGTCGGTCTCCAGGTGAATGAGCTGGGCCTTGGGGTGGTCTGCCATGAGGAAAACATAGCGCTGCAGTCGGCTTTTGCCGACTGTGCCTCAGGACTACCTTTGCCGGAGTAGCCGACCGACTCTTCCCGGGGAGAGGAGCATGCAGCAACATCTGGATCTGATGCGTTTGATTCTGGACCGTGGATGCACCAGAGCCGACAGGACCGGCACCGGGACCCTCAGTGTGTTCGGCCATCAGATGCGTTTCGACCTCGCCGACCGTTTCCCGTTGCTCACCACCAAGAAGGTCCACCTCAAGTCGATCATCCACGAACTCCTCTGGTTCCTCCGGGGGGAAACCAACGTCTCGTCACTCCGGGCGGAGGGGGTCACTATCTGGGACGAGTGGGCGGACGAACATGGGGATCTGGGGCCGGTCTACGGGTCGCAATGGAGGTCGTGGCCGGCGGCGGATGGTTCCCGGATCGATCAGATTGCCCAGGTGGTGAAGGGGATTCGGGAAACGCCGGATTCCCGTCGCCTGATCGTGAGTGCCTGGAATGTGGCCGACATTCCCCGGATGGCCCTGGCGCCCTGCCACGTGCTGTTCCAATTCCACGTGACGGAGGGGCGCCTCTCCTGTCAGCTGTATCAACGCAGCGCGGATGTCTTCCTGGGTGTGCCGTTCAACATCGCGTCCTACGCGCTCCTCACCATGATGATCGCTCAGGTGACCGGACTGACTCCCGGTGAGCTGATCATCAGTCTGGGCGACTGTCATCTCTACCTGAACCACATGGAGCAGGCGCGTCTTCAGCTGAGCAGGGAACCCAGGGCGGGACCCACGATGCGTCTCAACCCGGCGGTGGTCGAACTCGACCAATTCCGATACGAGGACTTCACCCTCGAGGGCTACCACCCACACCCACGGATTCCTGCACCGGTCGCAGTGTGATCGTCTCCCTGGTGGCTGCCGTTGCCCAGAACGGCGTGATCGGGTCCGCTGGTGGTTTGCCCTGGAGTCTTCCGGATGATCTGCGCCACTTCAAGCGCCTCACCTTGGATCACACGGTTATCATGGGCCGCCGCACCTTCGAGGAAATCAGGCATCCGCTCGCCAACCGCCGCAACGTGGTGATTTCGAGGAATCCCAACTTCTCTCCGTTGGGTGTCACCGTCGTTCCGAACTTGCAGGAGGCTCTGGCCCTGGGTGCCACCGAGGCAGAGGTCTTCGTAATCGGTGGTGGCGAGATCTATCGGCTCGCGCTTCCTTGGGCCGATCGGCTCTATCTGACCTTCGTTCATGCGACCGTCGAAGGCGACACCACCTTCCCCGCGTTTGATGATGACGCCTGGGCGCTCGTCAGCGAGGAGTACCATCCACCGGACGACCGCCATGCCCACGGGTTCACCTTCCGGGAGTACCACCGCCTTCGAAATTCGTCGCGACCCCCGTGCTGACCCCCCGAAGGACGGGTGGTGCTGCGAGGAACGCCCCTGCCGCGAACACGAGTGCTGAGCCCCACACCAGAGAGGCATCACCCAGGACCATTCCCCCACCTACTCCGAGGATCCCGACTGCCAGGGCCACCACCGAGCTCCATTGCCAGCGACTCGGTGACCAGACCGCGGTTGCGGCTTTGGGCCGTGCGCCGTGCGCAGCGGCGAGGAGCGTTGCCACACGAGGGACCACCCGGGTCATCACGCCGAGCGCCATCAGACAAAGCCAACCGACGATGGCGAAGAATGCATATGCGGCCCAGATCCGCCCGCCGGTGACCTGCGTGCCGAGAAGCACCAAGCCGAGCACCAGGGTGACGCCATAGCTGCTGACCGCCAGCAGAATGGTGCCGAGGGAGGCATCGAGAGCGCTCCGCCGGGTACGGAAGTGTCCCAGCATCATGCGAAGGTGGATACCGACCGCGAGCGCCATGACGATCGATCCGAGCGTCGTCAGCGGCCGCCATTGGAGCAGCACTCCGGTGACGTAGAGGATCAGACCCGAGCTCGCCCACCGCTGGAATCGCGTCAGACTGCCTTCAGGAGCTGACGCTGCTTGGAGGAACGCGGGAAGCATCCTGCTTCCCACACCGGCAATCGTGAGACTCCCGAAACCCAAAACGCCCAGGTGGAAGTGTGCGGCAAGGAGCGTGTCTCGGCCGACCGACCACCATCCGAAACCGGCACCGATGCGCGCGCCGGCGAGCAGCAGCACCAACCCTAGCGCCGAGTGTCCGAGGGAAAGGGAATTCCCCACGTCCCGGTTTCGCTTCGCCTTCCTCCGGGCTGGGAGTGTATTCCAGGAGGCGAACCCCACACCGCAGAGGAGGACGGTCCACCCCACCGCTTGTCCGGCGAGATTCCATCGCCACAACGAGGCCACGAGGGTGACTACCCCGGCCTCGAAGGTGAGGAACCCGAGGATTGCCACCCACCACCGCCGGATTGGGACACCCATCACTGCCGGGACGAACTGATGACTTGCGCCGAAGATGACGGATGCCACCATACCCAACGTGAAGGCGTGGGTTACGGCGAAGACCCTCGGCGAGCTGAGCTGACCGGCGGCGAGGTCGGGTGCGATCACTACGAGACCCAGCGCCCCAATCAGGAACCAGAGTTGTCCCGCACCGAAAAACGCCAGGGGTAGGACGTGTGCGGTCTCGACGTCCTGACCGGCCTGAGGAAGGGGGCTCCCAGTGCGTCTCAACGGGGGAGACGGTGTCACGAAGTGGAGGCCTGTGCCCAGAGCGCGGGGTGACCATAGCGGGCGACCCGATTCACGGCATCGACGTACCGGTCCCACTCGCTCAACAACTGGGGCAGTCTGGCTCGACCGGCGGGAGTCAGATGGTAGAACCGGGCGCGGCGCCCATGTTCGGAGACCCCCCATTCCGAATCGATCAGGCCACGTCGCTGCAGTCGATGCAGGGCGGGGTAGAGCGTGCCTTCCTCAAGGCTGAACGCCCGATCGGTGACCAGGCGAATCCATTCCCCGATTCCAGTTCCGTGCGTGGGTTCCCAGCGTAATGCACGCAGGATGCAGAGTTCCAGGGTTCCGGGGAGCAGGGTGAGTGTGGGCGGACCGGACATGGTCTGGGTAAGGTACTCAATTACCCCTAGTTGCTCTAGGGGAGAAACTGGAGCCGGTCGCCCTGGGTGGCTAGACTTGCCGGATGCCCGTGGTATGGGCCACACCTCCGTCCCGAAAGGAAACCGCCGTGACCACCACCGCCCCAGCCAGCACGACCGATGCTCACGCTGCCGTCGATCGCATCTTCGGCGCCGATGTCTTCACCCAACGGGTCATGCAGCAACGCTTGCCCAAGGAGATCTACCGCAGCTTGGTGAACACGATTCGGATGGGGGATCCTCTCGATCCCGCGGTGGCCGACGTGGTTGCGGCAACGATGAAGGACTGGGCGGTTGAAAACGGGGCGACGCACTTCACCCATTGGTTTCAGCCACTGACGGGATCCACGGCCGAGAAGCATGACTCCCTCATCGCGCCAGACGGGGCTGGTGGGGTGATGTACAATTTTTCGGGGGCCGAACTCGTGCAAGGGGAACCGGACGCTTCGAGTTTTCCCTCGGGCGGGATTCGCGCGACGTTCGAGGCCAGGGGCTACACCGCCTGGGACCCGACGAGCCCGGCTTTCCTGGTGCGGGGCCAGAAGAATGTTACCCTCTGTATTCCGACTGCCTTCGTCTCCTGGACTGGTGAGGCGCTCGATACCAAGATCCCGCTCCTCCGATCCATGGAGGCGCTCTCGCACCAGGCACTTCGCATCCTGCAACTCTTCCAGACGGACGCAGGTGTCCGCCGGGTAACCACGACCGTTGGTCCGGAGCAGGAGTACTTCCTGGTGGACCGGGAGCTGTACTTTCGGCGCCCTGATCTGGTCACCTGTGAACGCACTCTCTTCGGGGCGCGTCCCCCCAAGGGGCAACAGCTGGAAGACCATTACTTCGGCACCATCCCTCCGCGTGTCCTCGCCTTCATGTCTGACGTGGAGCGTGAACTCTGGCGCTTCGGGGTCCCGGTCAAGACCCGTCACAATGAGGTTGCGCCGGGCCAATACGAGATCGCACCCGTCTTCGAGTCGAGTCACATCGCCTCAGATCATCAGATGCTATTGATGGAAACGCTCCGACGGGTGGCCCCCCAGCACGGTCTCAAGGTCCTGCTGCACGAGAAACCCTTTGCCGGGATCAATGGATCGGGGAAACACAACAACTGGTCGATGTCGACCGATACTGGCGTCAACCTGCTCGACCCGCAGGATGCCGCGCACACCAACCTGCAATTCCTGGTTTTTCTCTGTGCCGTGGTTCGTGCCGTCGACCTTCATGCGGATCTCCTTCGAGCCAGCATCGCGTCGGCGGGGAACGATCATCGCCTCGGTGCAAACGAGGCACCACCCGCCATCATCTCCGTTTTCCTGGGCGACATGTTGCAGGACATCCTGGATCAGGTCGAAAAAGGATTACCCAAGCGCACTCTGGGTGGAGGGGTGATCGACCTCGGTGCCCGGACGTTGCCTCAGCTCCCACGCCACTCCAGCGACCGCAATCGCACCTCACCGTTCGCGTTCACAGGCAACAAGTTCGAGTTTCGCGCCGTGGGATCGTCGGCCAGCATCGCGTGGCCGAACACCGTCCTGAACCTGATCGTCGCGGAGTCGCTGGACGTGATAGCTACCGATCTCCAGAAGGCGGCGGGGAAGAACCCCACGCCAGCCAAACTTCAGAGCGCGACCCTGGCGGTCCTGAAGAAAGTGATCCACCAGCACAAGCGGGTGGTCTTCGCAGGGGACAACTACTCCGCGGAATGGCACGAGGAAGCGGCGCGTCGGGGGCTCCCCATCCTGGACGACTCTGTGGACAGCTTCCCGGTTCTCCAGAGCAAGAAGAACCTCGATCTGTTCAAGAAGTACGGAGTCTTGTCGAAGGCTGAGTTGTCCTCTCGGACCCATATCGTGTTGGAGAAGTTCGTCAAGCAACTGGCCATCGAAGCGGAAACCATGATCTCGATCGGGCGCACCATGGTCTTGCCTGCCGCGTTGCGTCATCAGACCATTCTCGCGGGGACTGTCGCCGCCACGACGGCGACCGGGGTGAAGGCAGCGGGGGTGACCAAGACGCTGCGGGGCTTCTCGGCGCTGCTCGATCGTTTCCAGGAGGCACTCGAGAAACTCGAGAAGGTGACCGCCGCGGAGCATGAATCGACGATGCGTCACGCCATCTATATCAAGAAGTCCGTCCGCCCGGCGATGAATGAGTTGCGGGTTCTGGTCGACCAGTTGGAGACCCACGTTGCGGCAGACCTTTGGCCCTTGCCGACCTACGGAGAACTCACGACGCTGAAGTAGCGCTGGGGGGGAGGGAGGGTGGCTGCCGGCAAGACGGACAGCCACCCTGGGTCTATCTTCAAGCAATGAAACGTTGGCGTGGCCTCCTCCGGATCGGTCCACAGACCCTCACGGTTCTGTCGACATTCATCATTGCGGTCGGAGTCTACTACGCCTTCCAGGGGTCGCAGTTGGGAGTCATTCTCCCAGGAGTGGCCGTAGCCATTGGTCTCATGGTGATGCGGCGTCACGAACACGTCTCCCGGCACCAGCAGAGCATTCTCGAGGCCACGAGGACGCGTGAGGCCGAACGGAACCGGCAGCTTGTGATCCTCCGAGAGCTTGCCGGGACACTGCTTCAGGTCGAGACCATGAACGAGTTGTTCTCCGAAGTCGTTGGGGTCGCTCGATCGCTCTTTGATGCCGAGGGGGCGAGTGCCATGGTTCTGGCTGAGGAGGGTCGTTTTCTCAGGGTCGCCGCCGGAAGTGGACTCTACGCCAATCATACTGGCGTCCTGATACCGATGGATACGTCGTTGGCCGGCTGGGTCCTGAGCCACGACGAGGGCGTGATCTCCGATGACGCGTCCGCCGACCCCCGGGTCTACCAGACACCAGGTGTCGACCTGCGGCGTCGTCGCCTGGTGTGCGCCCCCCTCCGGTCTTCTGGTATCGTGCTGGGGTGCCTCGCGGTAACCAGTCGTGGCACCAGCCCGCCGTTCACATCCTCCGATCTGGAAGTCCTCCAAACACTCGCCGATCAGGTCGCCCTCGGCATGGACCGTACACGAACCCTCGAGGAAAGCCATCAAAATGCTATGGCACTCGAGACCAAGAATCGGGAACTGACCGAGGCGACCAAACTCAAGAGTGAGTTCCTTGCGAACATGAGTCACGAGTTGCGAACACCATTGAACGCCATCATTGGTTTTTCGGATCTTCTGCTGTATCAGGGCGCGGACTCGCTCGACCCTCAACAGCTTGATTTCCTGCAGTCGATATCTCGCAACGGCAGTCACTTACTCGGCCTGATCAATGACGTGCTCGATCTCTCGAAGATCGAAGCGGGGCAGATGGCCTATACGCTTACGGCCACTGATCTTCGATTGGCGATCGAGGCTGCGGTCGCGGACACCGAAAGCCTCAGATCCGCCAAGGAACAGGTCTGTGATGTGACACTCGACGAAGGCTCGCTCGTGGTCCAAGCTGATCGCGGACGCATTCGCCAAGTCCTGTTCAACTTGCTGTCCAACGCGTCGAAGTTCACTCCCCCTGGCGGACACATTGCCGTCTCGGCTCTCCGCACCCGCGCCCCCCTTCCGGTCCCGGCACAGAGAGCCTCCGATGCTGCCGGTGTGTCCACCCGGGATGCCGTGTGGGTTGCCATCAGTGATGATGGGATTGGGATACGCCAGGAGGACATGCACAGACTCTTTCTCGAATTCAGCCAGGTCGACAGTTCCGCTGGACGACAAGTCCAAGGCACGGGGCTCGGCCTCGCGCTCAGCAAACGGTTCGTGGAGCTTTTTGGTGGGGCCATCGGGTGCGAATCGGTTTACCAGCAGGGGAGCACCTTTTGGTTTCTCCTACCTGTCGACGGACCCCTCCGCCGTCCGGAGGTCACGGACGTGGAGGCAGGGCAGGAGTTGGAACCAGCTCCCCCGACCCAGTAGATTGAGCGCATGCAAGCCTCTGGCAGGAACCTGGTGCAACGGCTCTGGTCATTGGTCATCCTCGGAGCCTTCCTTGCGGCGGGGCCTGGGGTGTCAGGGCTAGAGGCGGGTTACCATCTCCTGCACCCCGAGGGGCCGAGCCACGGTGTTGGCACACACGTCGAGCAGGCAGGACTGAGCACCCACGCCGACCACTGCCAGGTCGGTTTGTCGTCGGCGACTCGCAGCGCGCCTCCCAGTACCACACCACGCCATCTTCTGTTGGTTATTACCCGCCATGACGTGAATCCGTGGCAGGCCTTACGTGCGGCCACTCAACCCCTTCTCCAGCCTTTTTCGAGAGGTCCTCCCTCCTTGGTCTGATTGTTCTCACCAGACACCCAGACAACGAGGAGACTTCCACCCACCGGCTTCGGTCAGGGGGTGGTGACCCATGCGAAAACCAAAGAAACCTCTCAAGCCGCCGGACCAGGACCACCAGGGTCTGTGGTGGATCACGCGCGTGAGCCTCGTGGTCCTCATTCTGGGGTGGGGCGCTGCCTTGGCTTCCCCCGTCCGGGCTCAGGACAGACCATCGCCCCGGATCCCGCCCAGTGTATCCAGTGACTCCCTCCTCGCTCGGCTCCGAAGCCTCTCCGCCCGTCTCGAGCTTCTCGAGGCGGGGACCTGTCCCGCCGTCCCTGATTCCGCCCCGCCCGAACCCGTCCCGACAGGAGTGGCTGCCACTGATTCTCTCGTCCGACAGCTCTGGCGGCTCGAAGGGCGGGCTCGTCTCCTCATGCTTCGGGGGTGCTCCCCGACGAGACCCGATACCGGTGCGGTGGAATCGGGGATCGATGACCTGGACGCTCTGCGAGCCGCTGCCGCTGCGGCCGCAGCCGCGGCAGTCGAGGGTGATACGGCCACGGTGGCCGCTCCCGTTCGATTCGTGGGGCGACAGCGAAGCGGAAGTGCCCTCAACCCCGAGATCAGTGCGACGGGTAACCTCCATCTTTCCGTGGAGAGTGGCCCAGGGCCGCAGAAGGACAACGCGGTGGCTCGTGAATTCGAGTTCTCGTTCCAGAGCGCGCTCGATCCCTACTCGCACACGAAGGTCTTCCTGAGCGTTTCGGAGGACGGCGTCGGAGTTGAAGAAGGCTATGTCTATTGGATCGGGTTGCCCGGAAAGGTGCGTCTGGATGGAGGGATGATTCGACAGCAAGTCGGTGATCTGAATCGTTGGCACCTGCATGCGCTACCGGAAACGGACTACCCCTTGGTCTACCAGCGCTATCTCGGGGAAGAGGGATTGGCGGCCGTGGGCCTTTCCCTTTACACAGCGATCCCGATGTCGCTCGGGGGGGGGACCCACGAGCTGTGGGTCCAGGGAACCAGCGCGGAGAGTGAGCCCCTCTTCGGCGAGAGTCATCAGCCGACCCTCCTCGGGAGAGTCCTGAATTTCTGGCAAGTGAGCCGAAGTACCTTCCTTCAAGTCGGTTTCACGGGTTTGGGTGGGAACAACAGTGACTTGGATCTGCAGAGCAGACTCGTCGGTGTGGATTTGCGCCTCACAGTCCGTCCCCCCAACACCGGCACGCGCCGGGAGTTCACGCTGCGAGCCGAGGGTTATCGGTTGCACTCCGTGCAGGAAGGGGCGACGACCAATCGATATGGGGCATTCGCGGACGCTCAGTTTCGCTTGAACACGCGAGTCGTACTTGGCACGCGCTACGATTGGGTCGAGGCCGCCCGTGGGGCGTATGCTCGTGAGTGGCAAGTCGTGCCGACGCTCACGTGGTGGCAGAGTGAGTGGGTATACCTCCGGCTGGAGGGTCGCCATGGCCGGATCGGCGGGGACATGATGTCGAAACTCGTAGCTCAAGTCGTTTGGGCGATGGGTCCGCACAAGCACGAGAATTACTAGGACGGAGGTCCTATGCTGTCATGGATGCTCTCACTCGCCCTGCTTCACCCCGGTGTGACGCCCGGCGAGGCGCGGACGGAGGAAGTGGCCCCGGTAAAGGTGGTGACCAGTCTCACCACGTATGCCGCCATCGCTCGAGAAATCGTTGGCGCTCTCGGGACGGTGACATCAATCGCGCAAGGTGATGAGGATCCGCACTTTGTCCAACCCAAACCCAGTTTTGTTGCCCTCCTCCGTGACGCCGATGTCTTCGTCACCACGGGGCTGGACCTGGAGTTGTGGGTGCCGGCTCTCCTCGACCGGGCAGGAAACCGGAAGATCTCCGAGGGCGGACCAGGGTACGTAACCGCCTATACCGGGGTGACGCTCCTCGAAGTGCCGGTCGTGGTCAGTCGATCGGCGGGGGACATCCATCTGCAGGGGAATCCGCACATTCACACTGACCCGGTAAATGCGATCCTGATTTCCCGGAACATCCTCACTGGCCTGCAACGAGTCGCTCCAGCCCAAGCCGCGGAGTTTGGTCGTCGTCAGGAGGACTTCCAACGACGGGTGCTCGAGGCGCTCTTGGGGTCAGAATTGGTGGCGGCGCTGACACCCGCGACCGCTTTCACACTCATTCGCAATGGGCAGTTGGATGGATTCCTGACCAAAACGATCTTCCAGGGGGCGCCTCTTTCGACTCGACTCGGCGGGTGGCTGAAGAAAGCCGCACCGCTGCGTGGTCAGGAAATGGTATGCTATCACAAGGAGTGGGCCTACTTCACGACGCGTTTCGGGATCACCTGTGCGGAGTTCATCGAGGCCAAGCCAGGGATTCCTCCCACTCCCGGTCATGTGCGGGATGTGATCGCTCTGATGCGCGAGAGGAAGATCAAGGCACTGTTCGCTTCCAACTATTTCAGCAGGGCCCAGATCATGTTGGTCGCCGAGCGCACCGGAGCCTCTGCGGTGATCGTCCCTGAGAACACCAGTGGTGCACCTGGTGTCGACACCTACTTTCAATTGGTTGATACCTGGTTGAACGGCTTGCTGGCCGTGTACAGGTAGGAGCGGCGCCGATGCTCGAATTGATGTTTCCCCCAATCGTGGCCTGCATGGTCATCGTCGCCATGCATTCCTACCTCGGTCTCCATGTGATCGCACGCGAAGTGATCTTCGTCGATCTTGCCCTCGCCCAGATGGCTGCGCTCGGTTCGACGATTGCCATCCTGGAGGGCTTTCTCCCCGGATCGACCTGGTCATTCGTCTATGCCCTTGCCTTCACCACCTTCGGTGCCGCGTTGTTTGCCATGACACGAACGGACCAACGCAAAACGCGCGTGCCTCACGAAGCGATCATCGGAATCGTGTATGTCGTTGCGTCGGCCGCTGCGATTCTCGTCGCCGATCGCAGCGCGCACGGTGGGGAAGCCATCAAGGACATCTTGGTTGGAAGCCTGTTGTGGGTTACCTGGCCCACGATTATGCGCCTGGCGATCCTCTACGCGATCATCGGAGTGATTCACTTCCTGCTCAGGCGCCGATTTCTCACGATTTCCTTCGAACCCGAAAAGGCGGCAGCCCAAGGATGGCACATCCGTTGGTGGGACTTCTGGTTCTATCTCTCCTTCGGGTTGGTAATCACCTTCTCAGTGCCGGTGGCTGGCGTCCTTCTGGTGTTTTCCTTCTTGGTCGTCCCCGCGGCCATTGCCTTCATGTTCACGCAGAATCTGCGCAAACTCCCTCTCATCGCATGGGGTGCGGGCGTCCTTGCGTCGGCGAGCGGTATCGGGATCTCGTTTCAGTACGATCTTCCCACTGGTCCGCTGATCGTCGTGATGTTCGGGGTGCTGCTGGTGACGGCGTTTCTCTTCAACGGGGTGCTCCGGAGGCGATCGAGTTAGGACTTTGCTCGGGCCTCTGCCCTTGATACGGCAGGATCAGGGAGAGCGCTTCGTCGGAGCAATTCGAGGTGGGGGGCGATGACATCGGCAAGCTGTTGGGCATCGGTCACCGGGTGACCGGACACTCCCGGAGCCCCATCCAACAACTCCAGTGCGCCGACAGTGCGATCAGCCAGGCGGAGCGGCACCGCCAGGTTTTCACCTTCGTCGCCGTAGACCAAGAACGGTGCGCGCCCGGCCACGACAGGTCCGACCGGTGAGAAATCCTGTGGGGCGTCGTCCAACGCCGTCAGCGGTCGGTGGTCACCGGGATCGACCTGGATCAGACGATCCGACCCCAATCGCAATGCGAAACGCAAAGAGCGGTATCCGAGTGCCTTGCACGCCTCCTCTGCGAAGGTGCGGGAAGCATCCCCCCAATGCGACGTGGCCGCCAGGAGTGTGACGAGTCGGGCTACGCGAGGTTGGCTTGCTTTGAGAGTAGAGAGTTGAGCCTGTCCCACCTCGCTGGTGAGTGCCTGTCGCAACCCGTGCACTCGGAGAGCCACGATGGGTGCAATGCGCTTGAGGACCTCTCGGTCTGCAGTACCGAACATCCCCTTACGTGGCCCACCAACCAGGAGCCACGCCGCGGAGGCGCCGGCCACCGTGAGTCGCACACCAATGGCCGATCGAACGCGACGCGACGATCGCGTGACAGCGTAGGAAGGCCAACTGGTTGCGGGGCCGAGTTCTGGCAACATCAACACACCCTCATCGTCCGCCGATCCGAGAAGGGCCTCAATCGCTTCAGTGACCTGGGCTGATGATTCAGGTCCCGACCACCGTTGTCCCTCCATGCGGCCACTCAATAGGGCCCAGGTCCCAGACGGTGAAGGGACAGCGACCTCGATCCGTTCGTGAGGTAGGACGGAGAGCAGACTGCCCGATAGCAGCCGAAGGAGTTCTGGCCCATTCCGCGCCTCGATGGCCGCCTCTGCGATGGCCGAGAGCAGGTTCTCCGGGCCAGGGCTGCCTGCCGATACCGTGGGAAGAGGAGGTGACACTCCCAGACCCTCGAAAGTCGGAACCAGGCCGCGCAAGACGGAGTGAAGGCGAACGGCCTGGGAAACGCCGTACACACCCGGTCGCAGTGCGGCGAAGAGGGCGAGGCCATGATCCGCAGCTTCACCACGCACGGGGATGGCAATGGCAGACCCGTACCCCGCCTGGCGAACGCGTTCTTCCAATGCGTACAGTTGATGCTGGGCCAGGCGAGGTGTGGGGACCGGGACCACGAGGTGATCGGCGTTCAATTCCTTTGGCGCAAGGAGGATCACCCCGCCGGCCACCGGGAAAAGCCAGAGGCCAAGGAGGTCATGTTGGACCTCGGCGCTGAGGAGATTCGACAGCGCAAGGTGCCACGCCTCTACGGTGGCCGCATCGGGTGGGCCATCCTCGAGGGGTAACACCGGGATCAGCAAGCCCGTCGGGTCACCTGTGGTGCGGGTCTCTCGGTCGCCATGGGTCATCGCATCCCGTCGGTGCAGAAAGCATACCTTTCCCCAGGGCTCCCGACGGGGAGTCAAGTTTGGCCGCTACCAACCGATGGCTGGTGACATAAAGTGTTTTGAATCAGCAACTTACATGACCGTATCGCGACCTCTTGACATACCCCCCTCCCCTATATATGATGGACAGGGTGCCGAAACGATCTCCGTCTCACCTGTTGGGAGGGCAACATGCGATCACTGACGCTACACATCGAGGGAATGACCTGTGGGCATTGCCTGCAGGCGGTTCGTGGGGTACTGGAGAGGGCCCCGGGCGTGCGAGTGGATACAGTCAGCATGGGGAGGGCGGAACTCGCCTACGATGAAGCGGTGACCCAGCCCGACCAGATTGCTGCGATGGTCGCGGACGAGGGGTACCCGGCGACAACGCAACCAGTATGAGTTTCTCGGACTGGGTTGTTTTGGTCCTCGGAGTCGTCTCGATCGTGTGGGTGAATTGGTACTTCTTCCTCGCTTCCAGGACTCCCCGTCAATGACGGTGGCTTCGCCCGACCTCCGCACCGAGCGGTCGACGCTGATGGTGACGGGCATGACCTGCGCCGCCTGCAGTGGTCGGGTGCAGCGGGCCCTCGAGCGGGAAGAGGGTGTTCGCTCGGCGCATGTGAACCTCATGACCGGGCAGGCCGAAATCGTCTACCAGCCCGACGTGGTGAGTCCCGACGCGCTGGTGTCGGTCGTGACGGCGACGGGATACGGGGCTTCGGTGCCGGCGCCAGGATCAGATGCCATCGCCGATACCGAGGCCCTTGATCGCACCCGATCGGACGAATTGCACGAACTGGCCTCCAAACTCAAGTTCGCGGTTGCCGTCGCCATCCTGAGCATGGTGATGATGCCATTTGCCGAAGTGCCCGACGCGATGACAGGCGACCCCATGATGCGGCTCATCGCACCACTGGCAGACGGGCTTCGCTCGTTGGTTCCGGCTCTCGGCCAATTGCATCCTTCCGCGTGGAGGTGGATCCTCCTCGCCCTGACGCTGCCGACCGTGCTGTGGGCAGGCCGTCATTTCTACACCCGTGCATGGGCCGCCTTTCGCCACCACAGTGCGGACATGAATACCCTGATCGCAGTCGGAACCGGTGCCGCGTTGGTGTTCAGTATCGCGATGACGGTGGGTGGCGATTGGTTTGGAGCCCATGGTATTCGACCCGTGGTTTACTACGAGGCGGTCAACACGATCATCGCGCTGATCCTCGTTGGCAACTACCTGGAAACCAGGGCAAAGCGACAGACGACTGGAGCGATTCGTCGGCTCATCGGGCTGAGGCCGAAGACGGCGCGGATACGGAGGAATGGGAGCGACCATGAAGTCGCGTTGGAGGACGTTCAGGTCGGTGACGAGGTCATCGTTCGTCCAGGGGAGCGGGTCCCGGTGGATGGTGAAGTGCTCGAGGGTCGCAGTTCCATCGACGAAGCGATGCTGACCGGCGAACCCCTTCCCGTGGGCAAGGAACCGGGAGACGAAGTCACTGGGGGCACGGTGAATCTGACCGGCGCCGTGGTGTTTCGAGCCACTCGCGTGGGCCGTGACACGGTGCTGGCAAACATCATTCGAATGGTACAGGAAGCACAGGGCTCCCGAGCTCCGATCCAGGCGCTTGCCGATCGCGTGTCGGCCGTCTTCGTCCCCGTGGTGATCTCGATAGCCATCGCGACGTTTGTGGTCTGGTTCATCATGGCGCCGCCGCCGTCCTCCGGTGTCCGTGCTCTTGCCGCGGCAGTGACCGTGCTGATCATCGCGTGTCCTTGCGCGATGGGTCTCGCGGTTCCGACGGCGGTGATGGTCGCGACCGGTCGAGGGGCGGAACGGGGGCTCTTGATCAAAGGTGGTGAGCCCTTGCAACGGGTTGCATCCCTCGATGTCGTCGTTCTTGACAAGACCGGGACGATCACGGAAGGACGTCCTGCGGTGGCGGTCATGCGGGTCGCCGAAGGGGTGGATCAGGCTGAATTCCTTCGGTTGGCGGCCTCGATCGAGCGCAGGAGCGAGCATCCGCTCGCGGAGGCCATCGTTCGCTCTGCGCAGGAAGGAGGCGTCACCCTGCACGAACCGGAGTTCTTTGAGGCCGTCCCTGGAAAGGGGATCCGTGGGCGTGTCGAAGGAAGCGACGTGCTTGTGGGGACCGTTCGTTTCCTGGAAGAGGAGGGAGTGGAGACCCTCCCCTTCGCAACGGTGGCCAAGGAACTCTCGGCACAGGCCCATACGCCGGTTGCCGTGGCAGTCAATGGCCGTCTCGTGGGCCTGCTCGGTATCGCGGATCCCGTGCGGGGGACGAGTCGGGATGCCGTGCTGGCGCTCCAGGATCTTGACCTCGACGTCGTCATGTTGACGGGGGACAATCGGTACACCGCAGAGGTGGTGTCGCACGAGGTGGGCATCGGGACGGTCATTGCGGAGGTGTTGCCCGACCGAAAGCTGGACGAGGTGCGTGCCCTCCAAGCGACCGGACAGGTGGTGGCAATGGTGGGAGACGGCATCAACGATGCACCGGCACTGGCCGCGGCCGATGTGGGCATCGCCCTGGGGAGCGGCACCGACGTGGCCATCGAGTCAGCGGATATCACGTTGATCAGCGGGGATCTCATGGGGGTTGCGCGGGTCGTGAAGCTCTGTCGGCAGACCATGGCCGTGATGCGGCAGAATCTGTTCTGGGCCTTCGCCTACAACGTGATCGGGATCCCTGTTGCTGCCGGAGTGTTGTACCCGGCTTTCGGGATTCTCCTGACCCCGACGATGGCCGCGACTGCGATGGCGGTCAGTTCGGTCAGCGTCGTGACCAATAGCCTGAGGCTTCGAAAAGCAGCATGAACGAGCGCACACTCACCCCTTCGCCTTGTGGTTGTGGCACGATGTCGTCAGAGGGGCGGCATGCCGTCGCCGTGGATCCAGAAATCAAGAGAGCCGTACTGCATCGGTTGCGGCGGATCGAAGGACAGGTTCGCGGTCTCCAACGGATGACGGAAGACGAACGGTACTGTGCGGATATCCTGACCCAGATCTCAAGTGTGCAAGAGGCGCTGCGTGCCACAGCCAAGGCACTTCTCCACAACCATCTCCGTCATTGTGCCAGTGCGGCGATTCGCTCCGGTGACCCTCACGCGGAAGAGGCTATGTATCAGGAGTTGGTCGACCTGATCGGACGCACTCGCTGAATCGGCGAACTTAGGACGAGGCCCGGTCCATGTCGCGCCCCACCGTCCGAACCGACCCTAGCACCACGATCCCTCCCAACAACGCCACCAACGGCAGCAGCAGCACTGCCGTCGCTATACCAAACCGATCGGAGAGCATCCCGACCAAAGGGAACGCGATCGCATCGCCCGCGAGGTGAATGAAGAGGAGGTAGGCTCCGACGACGGTGGTACTGATCCGCTGGGGAACGACATCGAAGATGACTGAGGTCAGGGGGCCATTGTACCAGGTCGTGAAGAAGAATGCCGCACTGAACACCCAGCTAAATAGGGTGAGGTCGCGGATAGTGAGGAGCCAGAGGGTCAGGGGCGCGCCGATCAGGAAGCCGACGGCCGAAACGAAGACCCGTCCCCAGGAATAGCGTTTCTGGATCCAATCCGCCAAGAAGCCACCGGCGAGAGTCCCGGCGATACCCATCGTCAATCCAGCCTTCCCGAGGAGGACCGTCGCCTCGGCGACCGTCAGGCCGAGTTCGCGCGTCATGAATGCGGGGGCCCAGCCTACCAGCCCGTTCATCCCGAACGAGATGAAGGCACCTCCAATGAACACGTACACCAGGGTTGGCGTGCGGAGAACGGTCTCGAACCCGTTGACGAGCTCAGCGAGGGCGGAATGCATCCCGAGGCTGACGCGATCGCCCACGCCTCCCATTGCCGCCCGGCGTACCCAACTGCGGATATTCAACGCCAGACCGGCTCCCGCGCAGATGGCGAAGACCGCCGAATCCACGGCGGAGTCCGCCCCGAAGTACTGATCGAGGACGAACGCGGCGGCCGCTCCAATCCCCAGGCTGGTCAGGAGCGGGATGCATGCGAAGACAATCGCGCGAGTCTCCAGCCCGAGATGCCGCACCTGGTCGCGGATCGAAGGAAGCGGGGTGGCCTTGATGGGGTCGCGCAGGCGGGAAATCAGAAAGGCGAGGCCGAATCCGGGAAGGCCCAGCGCCATGAAGGCCACACGCCATCCGTATTGGGCTTCGAGTTGTCCGGCGATCAGCAACCCGAGCACCCCGCCGAGGGCGAGACCCGCCGTAAAGACGCTCATCGCTGCCGCACGCCGCATTCCTGGGAAGTAATCGGCCACCAGTGCGGTGCTGGCGGCATTGCCCGCAGCGCCACCAAATCCCACCATGGCGCGGCTCACCAGGAGTTGGAAGAAGTTCCGGGCCAGCCCCCCCAGGCTGGTGAACGCGCTCCAAAGTGACACGCCC
Source organism: Gemmatimonadota bacterium (assembly GCA_003246755.1). Lineage (GTDB taxonomy): Bacteria > Gemmatimonadota > Gemmatimonadetes > Gemmatimonadales > GWC2-71-9 > SZUA-320. Next base: position 42,133 of record QKDC01000165.1, read on the forward strand.
CACGCCGTGACGGTCGTTCGGGACGAGAGGTCGGACATGACACCAACCGGGAACGCGGCGATGGAAAACACCAGGACGTATGCGGACGCCAACCAGCCTAAGTGCGCGTCGGAGAGTCCCAGGTCTCGCTTGATGGGTTCGAACAACGCAAAAATGGCGTTGCGCTCGATATAGTTGACCACATTGATGACAGTCAAAAGCCCGAGGGCATACCCCCCGTAGGCCTTCGTAATCGGTCGGGTCTCGCTCACCTGGTGGTTGTTGCCTCCGTCGCACGTTGATCTCTGAACTCGCGCGACGCACCGTACTCCTTCACGAGCGCTGCCATCAGAGCCTCGCGTCGCTGATAGAGTCGGCGGAGGGGACGGGCTGGGTGGACGCTCAAGGCGTACGAGGTGAGGAGTGGCAGAGCGATCGTCGTGTCGAGGTAGGCCACGACGGTCTCGGACAACATGTCGGGGTCGACCTTACCCCAGGAGACCGCTTCGCCGGGGGTGGCACCGGACAGGCCTCCAGTATCGGGGCGAGCGTCGGTGAATTGGATGAAGTAGTCGTGCCCCTTTTCGTCAATGCCGAGCACCTCTTGAATTTGCGGCTCGGTCTGCAGGAGGAAGTTCTTCGGGCTTCCGCCACCCACGATCAACGCAGCGCTCTTGCCCCCAGAACGCTTTGCACCCAATACGATCGCCGCTGTTTCGTTGACATCGGCAGAGACATCGAACCGGAGCTTGTTCCCGTCGAGAGCAAGCTCCGCCACGTTCATGCCGATCGAACTGTCACCGGGGGAACTCGTATAAACCGGGATGTCGAGATCGTGCGCCGTGCTCAGCACCGACCGACGGGCGAGACCCAGGGCGCTTTCCCGTTCACGCAAGTAGCCGCCGAGGAGGTAGTGGTACTCGGCGGAACTCATGGGCCGCTGGAATTGGTCATGCTGGGAGACTTCTCGGAGGAAGGCGTCGGTGGACAACAGAACGTCGAAGTCGAACACGATATCGTAAATCCGAACGACGCCCTCGGCGTGAAGCTCCACGTCGTCGGCAAAGGGAGATCCCTGATGCAGACTCAATCCCAGTGCAAAGTGCGCATCATGGTAGAGATTGGCCCCTGTGGAGATGATCCAGTCGACAAATCCCGCCTCCATCAACGGAATGAGGGAACTCATTCCGAGACCCGCTGGAGTCATCGCCCCAGTCAGACTCATGCCCACGGTGACATCGGGTTGCAACACCTGCCTCACGAACAACTGGCATGCCTCGCGGAGGCGACCCGCGTTGTAGGCCAGGAAGGTGTTGTCGATGAGATCGGACACGGTCTCCTTGCCGGCGATCCCGGCAGGTGAGATCCGTGGGCCGCGCAAATGCTTGTCCGATGGTCGGGACATTGAGTTCTCCTCGAGGGGACTATGCGAGAGGCGTTCGTGCTAGCGCCTCGAAGGCGCGATGATCCGGGTTTGGTAGGTACGAAGGTACTCCTGGTACGGGGCGCCTGCCGGGAAGCGTTCGTCGGGCCCGTAGGGGTACTCCGTCATCCCATGAAACGGCAGCGGTTCCACAGCGGTACCGAGCGCGGTATTGAGATCGGAGTCCTTGATCCACCCGTCCGTGTAAAGCAGGAAGTCACGCCTCCAACCATTGGGCAGTGCGGGGGCAGCGGCAGCGTCGAATTCGATGGTTGTCTCATCCCCCGGGGCCATCACGATGTATTGGTCGTCCGCAGTACCAAGGAGGGAGACGACGTCCCCGTAACGGGTAAACGCACCGGTAATCGGTCGCCACCGCGGCTCGGTGGCCACCGTTCCGTAGTCGAACCAGTGAGGGCCGTATCGTCCACCTTTCCGGAAGGTGCGGGAGAACCCACGGTAGTGCAGGTCCGCCGAGACCGGAACGAGAGTCGTGACTCGGACTGGACTGCTCGATGCGGTCCCGGCGATAAAGGCCTGATCCCAATAGATCTGCATGTTGGATCGTATTCTGACCCGGTGATCATCGGTCGGAAACTTTCCAGTGAGGTCGGCAATCACGGTCTTCGCCTTCCCGGAGGGAAAGCCAAGGTCGGGGATCACGGTCTGCCATCGGCCGGACGCGTCAACGACATCGAGCGACGGCCATTGGACCTGGAACGCGCTCGACTGAGCAACCGCGACGTTGATGCTGGCGTCGGAGGGGAAGATCCAGCCATTGAGGAAGAGGAAGAGGCTGTCCGCCGCGGGAACCTCTCCGAGATCGAGGATCAACTCATGTGGTGTGGTGATCCCCTGGTATCGCGTCGGTGTGAGGTACGGCGCGTAGCGGTGATCCCTGTCGGTGAGAGCCGACAAGACGTCCATGCCCTGACCATCGATCGCCGACACCGGTGGGCGGGCTCCAGGGACGTGGTAGAGGCGGAGGCTCGTCGGCCCCGGTGGCACGAAGCGCTCGTTGACGTAAACTTCAACCGAATCCGGATGATCCAGCACCAGCAGTTTGACTTCATCGAGGTAAGCGGTTTCCCAGAGCTCTTCGGTGACTTGCAGGGAGTATCGGCCGTTCTTCGGTCGAAGCAGTTCTCCCGCAATACGCACGTATTCTGTCGACGCCGCCGCCGGAGCGTACTTGGTGTTCCCACCCATGATTCCCAGGGGCATCCCGATCGCGCTGCGCCACATGACGTCCGTCACGAACTCATACCGCTCGCCATTCCATGCGTACGTGAAGGCGCATGACCCCTTGAGTACATCCTGCTCGATGATCTCTCCCGAACTCCCAGGCGAGAGGACCTGGGGCACCCCGTTGGGCCAGGTGACCCGGATGACGTCGGCCGTTCGGTGCGTCGCGAGCCCGAAATGGGTGACTCGCTCGGTGACCACTCGGGACTGGTAGAGGTCGCCTGATCGAATCTCGACCCGCGCACCGATCCCGAACGCGTTGTTCTTCCCACTTCCGGTCCGCAAGGCCGTGAGTTGAACCTTCACGTAGAAATTGGTGTTACCCCCATCGTTTCGGAGCACACGCACCCCGGTCGGCATGGAGACGAGTAGGTCCTCGTCCCCGTCGAGATCGTAGTCGGTGACGGCCAAAGCACCGCCGCCGACGTTCGGGAGTATCTCGGAGCGATCCTCGAAGCGTCCCCGCCCGTCGTTGGCCAGCAGGACAGTCCCTCGCGCCTGATCTGCCAAAGGTCGTCCCGTGACGATGAGGTCCAAATCTCCATCGTTGTCATAGTCGATCGTGCCGAGGGCCTGTGGGGATATCGTCGCCAGGACGCGACTGAGTTGGCTGTCATCGCCTCGGGAGAAAGAGCCATCTCCACGGTTGGTAAACATCCATCCCGCTCCCGCACTCTCCCCGACCACGATGAGGTCGAGATCTCCATCGCCATCATAGTCACCGGCCGTCACTGCCTTGGCGGGTCCGGGAGGGGTGAAGCCCGCGGCTGAGCCTTCGGCAAACCGGGACTGTCCCAGGTTCAGGTGCACACGATGATTGTCTTCCGCACCGACCGTGACGAGATCGATCAGTCCGTCATCGTCGAAGTCACCGATCGCGGCCCCATTGGTCGATGCTGGAAGACCGGCAAGTCCGGTTTCGGATCCCAGGGGCGTGAAGGTGCCGTCGAGGTTGTTGCGGAAGACTCGGTCGAGATCTTCCGTGCCCAGGAAGAGGTCCAGGTCGCCGTCGTGATCGAAATCAAACCACAAGGCGACTCGTTCCGGGCCGATGACCCCCGCAAGGCGAGCGCTGGCATCGCGAAGCCCGCCGTCCGCCGGACGGAGAAAGAGGTGTCGTCCGTCCGAGCCACTCGTGTACAGGTCGAGCCGGCCGTCGTTGTCCGTATCGGCGAATACGGCGGTCAGTGGGAGATTGGTTGCCCCCAATTCCACCTCAACCGTGCTTGCGACATAGCGTCCACCCGCATTCCGAAAGAGCGTCGATCCGGTGAGGACGTCATCCACCCCGTCACCATCGAAGTCCCCCACCGCCAGGGACCTGGGTTGTCCTCCCCCCAGTGCCGAAAGGGCTCCCAGACCGGCTTCGGTCGTGGCGTCCCGAAACGCTATCGTCCGTCGCACGAGGTCGCTCCGTCCGGGGAGCTGAAGGATCGGGCTGTACGTCAGGACGGGAAAGCCCTCGAGGGGTCCACCGACGCCCGGTCCCTGTATCGAGCGCAGGTTGGACTGAAACTCTGGCGTGAGTTCCAGAAAACGCTGGAACCGAGCGAGCGGGGCCAGAGCAGCTTCCCAGTCACTCGATCGCAGATGTCGGAGCGCTTGCTCGAGGGTCGTCATCATCTCCCCCGGGGGCTGGGGGATCAGCCCCTGCAGCGCTTCGAGCTGCCCGAGGGCGCTGTCGGCATTTCCACGAGTCGCGAGCCCGACGGCCAATCGCAAGCGCGCTGCCAAGTTCCCCGGTGCCCCGACGACGACCCGACTCAGGTAATCCAGGGATTCGCTGGACCCCGGGTCGTCGGCCTGCGCCAGTTCGGCAAGGCTGAAGAGAACCTTTGGGTTCGCGGGTTCACGCTGGGCGAGCCGCAGCAGCTCGCGACGGGATTCCTCCGGGCGTCCCGTGAGTTCGTAGATCTTGGCCAGCAGGAGGTAGGTGGAGACTTCGGTCGTGTCGCGATCGAGGGCTCGGTGGAGTTGGGTCTCCGCCTCTCGATAGCGCCCGGATCGAACGAATACCAGGGCCAGATTGGAATAGCCAGAAGCAGCCCGAGGCAGCAAGTCGATGACCTGGCGAAACTCCGTTTCGGCCTCGTGAAGCCTCCCTTCCTGGAGGTATACCGACCCGAGTGTAGTTGCCGTCATGGCGCGGCCCACGGCGTCGGGCGCCTCGCGATTGCATGCGCTCGAAACCAGAACCCAAGACGCCAGAAGCGTCATGAGGTGCCGTGGGGTAGAACGAATTGGCATCGTGTGTGGACTCCCCTCGTGGGGAACTTAGATGATGATCGGGGAGCACGCCAAGCGGATCCTTCGCTTGTCCGTCGACGCTCGGTCATGATATGGTTCCGCCGTGACTTCCCTCGACCGTCGACGGCTCATCGTGAGTGGCCTCTTTCTCGGCGCCATCGGACTGGTAGCCTATCTCGGCCAGGCCCGTGACGCCTCGCTGGCCGGGATCGGTCACCCGGGATTTCGGCTCGAAGAGGTCTCCGCCGATGTTGGGATCGATTTTCGTCATCATCGGCCTACGCTCGATCCTGTCTTCGACAACATCGCGCCCCACATCGCGGGAGTTGGCGCGGGGGTCTCCGTAACCGACGCTAACCGTGACGGTTGGCCCGACCTCTACTTCACCAATAGCCGGTTCGATGAGCCCAACGCGTTGTACCTCAATCAAGGTGACGGCCGGTTCGTGGAGATGGCCGCCTCGGCGGGTGTCGCGAATCTCAACCAGAAGAGCGAGGGCGTGTCGATGGGGTCGGTCTGGGGCGACTACGATAACGACGGCCTCGAAGATCTCCTGGTGTATCGGTACGGTTATCTCCGGCTCTACCGGAACCTCGGAAGCCTTCAATTCGAGGATGTGACCGCCTCGGCGGGCCTTCGTCGTTGGGTCAACAGCAACGGAGCGATCTGGTTCGATTTCGATCGCGATGGTCTGCTGGACCTGTACGTGACGGCGTACTTCCGCTCCGATGTGAACCTGTGGAATCCGGTCACCACACGGATCATGCACAACAGCTTCGAGTTTGCAGCCAACGGAGGGAGAAATCTCCTCTTCCGGAATGTTGGGGACGGGCGATTCGAAGATGTCACCGAGCGCATGGGAGTGGGGAGCACGCGCTGGACCCTTGCCGCAGCATCGGCAGACTTCAACGCCGACGGGTGGCCCGACTTGTACCTCGCGAACGACTACGGCCCCGAGGAGTTCTTCGTCAACGAGGGGGGGACACGGTTTGTCCTCACGCGGGCGGGGCTCGAAACCGATTCCAAGAGCGGGATGTCGGTTTCTCTCGGGGACATGTCCAATCGCGGGCGCCTCGACGTCTTTGTCACCAACATTTCCGAGCGCGGGTATCTCTTCCAGGACAACAACCTGCGGCTCAACCTCCTTGCAGAGGTGGGACGGTTCGAGGACGTGGCGAGCGGCGTGGTGGCGGATGCCGGATGGGCTTGGGGTGCACAGTTCGGTGACTTGAACAACGACGGATGGAACGATCTCTATGTCCTCAATGGATTCGTCTCGGCCGACAGGGACAAGAGCTACTGGTATGAGATGTCGAAGGTGGCCGGAGCAAACGGTAACATCTTCGAAGACGCTCGGAACTGGCCTGCGATGGGCTCGACGAGCCTCTCAGGTTATGAGCGGTCTCGTGTCCTCCTCAATCTCGGTGCCTCGGGCTGGGTGGACGTGGCTGACTCCGTCGGGGTGACGGACGAGTACGATGGTCGCGCGGTCGCGCTGGTCGATCTCTTCAATCGCGGCGTCCTCGATGTGGTGATCGCCAATCAAGATCAGCCTGCCACGGTTTACCGAAATACCGTGACCCCGGGAAACCACTGGATAGGCTTCGCCCTGGAGGGAACCCGAAGTAACCGGAGTGCCATCGGTGCGGAAGTCGTGATCGAGTTTTCTGGGGGGCACCAACGGAAGGTTGTTGATGGCGGGATGGGCTTTGCCAGTCAGAATGACCGCAGGCTCCATTTTGGTCTGGGATCGGCGGGTCGTGTGGAACGGGCGGTGATCCATTGGCCCTCGGGGATGACGCAGATCTTGACGGATCTCGCTGTCGATCGACTGCACCATGTGGTCGAGCCCGATAGGCTGTGACGGACACCATCTTGAGACGCCTCGACCCTAAGCACTTCATCATCATTCTCATCACCCTCGTGCTCGTGCTGGGCGAGGCGAAGTACTCAGTCCTCGGTGGCTACGACCGCCTGGCCATGACGCTCAGCGTCTGTGTTGCCACGGAGCTAGCGTTCTCGTGGTTCATCCGCGGGAAGATGCCGGGCCTCCAGAGCGCCTACGTGAGTGGAATCAGTCTGGCGCTCCTCACCAAGCCGCAAGGTCATCTCCTCTGGCCGTTTGCGTTGGGAGCGTTTCTCGCCATCGCCTCCAAGTACGTCGTTCAGGTCCACGGTCGCCACCTGTGGAACCCGTCGAATTTCTCGATCAGTCTGCTCCTGCTCCTCGCCCCCGGCCGGATGAGTGTTCTGAGCCATCAGTGGGGCAACGACCTCTTCACCAATGCCATCATCTGGGGAATCGGCCTCCTCGTGGTCTCACGCGCCAAGGTGCTACACGTCACATTGACCTATGTCGCAAGCTTCTTCACACTCGGCTTCATCCGGAGTCAGCTCGTGGGGACTCCACTGCTTCCCGAGGTAGCTCCGATCACAGGGCCCATGTACCAGCTCTTCGTCTTCTTCATGGTGACCGATCCGCGAACCACGGTCCGGAGCAGGAGGGGGCGCATGCTGGTTGTTGGGATTGTGGCGCTGGTCGAGGCCGCAATTCGGCTGGCTTCCGATTTCCATCTGCCCGTCCCGGCCGCGCTCTCGGCGTCGCCCCCCATCCTGGCTCTCGCAATCGTCGGGCCCATCGCGATGTGGATCGACCTACGACGCACGCCGGCTGCCGCGGCGGTGTAGCTCCTGGTCCGGTCGCGTGGCGCGTTGAGTCTCGACGCGTTAGCGAGGGGGCTGTCGGCGACCGGCTTGCATGAGCAAGGCGTCCAGGCTCTGGAAGGAGTCCACCATTCCGCCGGTTGCTTGTGGTGCCTCCGCCAACCGTGAGACGATCACGTCGAGACGATCGCACCCGATGGCTCGGGTCACGGTGGATGCCTTGCCCGTCTTGGTGTCTCCCTCGCGCGTCCCGATCTCACCAGCCCGCGACGTGGAGGGGGGGTGGAGGAGGCGGAGGGTCTCACGAAATGCGGCTTCCGCCCGGTCTCGTCGTGCCTGTTTCCAGGCGATATAGCCAGTATAGAAATGCGCTGACGGACTGCGGGGGTTAGAGGCGAGCACAGCCTCGAAGTGGCGTGCCGCAGAGACCAGATCACCGGCGAGGAGGGCGGCCTCACCGAGATGCAGAAGTGGCCCCGTTTCCTCCTTGTTGATCTCATGGGCGCGATTGAATTCCCTCATGGCCGCCGCGGGATTGAGGGGGGCTTCGGGGTCGAGGCACAGGAAGAGTCCGCCGAGTTGAGAATGTGCTCGCGCGCTCATGGGATTGGCGAGGACGAGTCTGCGCCACGCCTCCTCCGCCCCGGTGAAGTCTCGCAGCATCAGGCGCATGTTCCCCGACTGGTAGAGAGCGTCCTCGTGGTTGGGGTCGATTGCGAGGGCCGCGTCATAGACTCGTGATGCCTCGCCCGGGTTCCCAGACAGGCGAAACTGGGTCGCCTGTCGGTAGAGCGTCCAGAATGCAGTCCTCTCAGACCGACTGATGGCCGGTCCTTCGGTGCCGGCAATCGGAAGCGTGCCTTCGGTGATATCAATGCGCTGATTCGTTGAGATCCCGGTCACGATCTGTGTGTCTCCACTCGTCCATCGAATTTCGAGCGTATCCACAACCGCGTGCCCATCCATCCCAAAATGCTCGACCGGACTGTTCTGAGAGAGATAGGAACTCTGGACTCCGACCTCACGGATCTGAATGTCGCTGCCCGCGACCACCCGAAGCTTGGTTCCGAGACCTTGGACGTTGCTCTTGGTGCCCCGGAGTGCCACTTGCAGCCAGGACTTGGCGTTCCCACCATCATTGCGCAGGAGTACCGCTTTGCCCCCGTTGTTGACCACGAAGGCATCCACGTCGCCATCGTTGTCGAAATCGGCAAACGCAGCACCGCGTCCCACCTCCTTCTGGGCGAAGTAGTCACCTGAGACCGCTGAGACGTCGAAGAACCCCTTCTCGGCTCCCCGGTTCCAGAACAACTGATCTTGCATGGGGATCAGGCGTGATGGGTTCTCGCGGTCCTGGAAGGTGCTTCCATTCACGACGAAGAGATCGAGTCGGCCGTCGTTGTCATAATCGATGAACGACGTACCCCAACCGATGTAGTCCAGTGCGATTTGCCCGAGCCCAAAGCGGTCGGCCTCGTCCATGAACTGCAGGGGTGCTCGAGTGTCCGGATCCGAGCGGCGCAGCTGACTCAACAGGTTGTCGTAGAGGGCGTTCTCCTGGGCAATCCAGTGAGTCACCATCATGTCCAGATCGAGGTCTCCATCCCAGTCACCGATCGCAAGTCCCATCGCGCCACGATAGTCGGCGACTCGCGCAGCGTGGCTGACGTTCAGAAACCGTCCGTCGCCTCGATTGAGGAAGAGCGCATTGTCGGAGACGTCATTCGCGACGTAGAGATCGGGCCATCCGTCGTCATCCAGGTCGGCCCAGGCTGCCTCCATGCCTCGTCCCGTGGTGTCGGCCACGCCGAGACGGGCGGCCAGTTCCGTGAAGGTGCCGTTGCCGTTGTTGTGGAAGAGCAGATTGCGTTCCGGGGGAAAGGATGACGGGTTGAGGCTGGTGGGCTCTTCGATTTCGTTGTGGAGGCTCACCGCGTCGGGGGGCCGAACCGTGAAGCGAACGTAGCCCACGACATACAGGTCCAAGAACCCGTCGCGGTCGTAGTCCCCCCAGGTGGCGCCGGCCCAGAACCCCGGATGTCCACCCACTGAGGTGATGGCTCCGACGTCGGTGAACGCGTGTCCCGCTTCGTTCCGGTATAGCACGATCTCACCATACGCGGTGACGACGAGGTCGATCCACCCATCGTTGTCATAGTCGCCCCACGCGGCCCCCATGCCCCAGGAACGGTGTTCGATACCCATTTGTGCGGTGACATCAGAAAAGGTTCCGTCACCATTGTTGCGATAGAGCGTCGAGTGCGCGGCCGATCGAGCACGGTCGTCAGCGGTGAGTGCAATGGGTCCCACGCTGTTCACCACGAACAGGTCGATCCACCCATCGTTGTCGAAGTCGCCCCAGGCCGCGCCCGAACCCATGTCCTCCGGCAACTGGGACGACCGCGCCCCACTGAAGTGGGTGAAATCGATGCCCGAAGCCTGGGTCACATCGGTGAAGGTGACTCTCGGGTAGTCCGTTGGCAGGTCACGGAGCAGCTCGGCGGTCAGACCTTCGACACCCTCGCCGGGTCGGTAGCTCTCGCCGGGACGTAGCACCATCCAGAGTGCGAGGATCGCCAGGACGAGGAACACTGCAGCGGCGACCACGGTACGCCGGAGCAGACGGCGACGCCGTGTGATGGGTTGCATGGAGAGAGGTTACCGCATTCCGGTCGTCACGGGAATCGTGGCGTGGTCCTCGGACATGACCGTGACTGGTGCGGTGATCCCGGCTTCCTCGGTGAAGAGGAAGTTGAGCAAGAATTGGTCTGTCTTCCGGTACAGGAGGCGCGCGGTCACACGCAATTCCGTCACCGCGTCGGTGGGAGGGGGCACGGCGACCACCCGGTCGAGTGCGGCCAGCGCGGTCTCCGTTCCCGCAGTCACGATGGCACCCGGGTACAAGAAGGTGAATTCGGCCTGGTCGGAGAGACCGGGGAAGAGCGACCGTCGGTAGCGGACGCCGACCATCTCCCAGAGGTTGTGCCGATCGATGAGGTTACCGTATTGGTCGACCGGCTCGGCCTTGAGGATGAACGATCCGGGTGCGATGAAGTGTGAGGAGTCACGCTGCCCAGTCCGGTAGACCACGTTCCCGTTTTGATCCGTGACCTCCACTTCCACCCAGGCCTGGATGATGTCGAGCGGCCCAGTGGGGAAGTCATGGCCCACTTTGTTGTTGGTGAGTACTGTCTGGATCGTGACCGGCTCTCCGGGGCTGACCTGGGGCGGAGCCACGATGCGTATGGGGACGGCGGGGCCCTCGCGCCACTTATCCGCAATCTCCGGGACGTCGATCTCACCTCGAAGCCACTTTTCGGTCAGGGCGACGTGTTCCGCGGCCCCGGGAAGTTCGAGGGCGAGGGGCATGAATTGGTTCGCGGCCAGGAACCTGTGACTTCGGTGTTTCCCATCGGTGGGAGAACGGTTGTAGTCGAGATCGTCACCGCGGCCAGGGTCCTCCGAGGCCACGAGCGGCATATGGCATTCGCGACACTCCACCGTTTTGGTGGGGTCCCCGGGGGTATTCCAACGGCTCTTGCGCCAGTTATCGAACTGATTCTGAAGCTGGACCCACCCAACCTGGTTGATCTCTTCGTCGATGAACTGCTTATGGCAGGCCGCGCAGAACTCTGGGCTCTTGAAGAGCTTGTGCTGGAGGCTCTTGACGTGATACCGCGGGTATGCCTTGATGAGAAATTCGCCAATCAATTGCCTGGGCCCGCCGTCGGCACCTTCGAACAGGTAGCGGCCGGGTTGGGAAATGACATAGTTCGCATTCCCCTGAACATCCGTCTCCGAAATCGAATGACAGGAAACGCACGAAATGCCTTCCTGATAGCCGCTCAGGGACGTGAGATCCTCGACGAAGATGTTCTTGGTACCTGAAAAGAGGGAGATGGGGTCATGACATCCGCCACAATAGCGAGTGGATTCCGCCCCGTTTTGTTTTCCCATGACGGATTGGACCGCCAGAAACGCAGCATCCATTGCCGAATAGCGATGCGCGCTGACTGCCCATTCGTCGTAGATCGCCTTGTGGCAACCTGCGGTGCCACATGAAGCCGAACCCGACAACGACCGCGCGTCGAAGGCCCCTCCCGTACTGGTCCGGGCCAGGCTCGGTGCAAAAGGACGTTCGGGGCCGTAGAGGTAGCTGTAATCTTCTGGAAGTTCGTTGACGAACGGGGCGGGAGCCACCCACAGGGCTCCCACCACCGCTACCGCTATCAATCCGCCCGTCCAGAGCATTGTGCTCAGACCGAATCCCTTGACTGCGCGTGCCAGTGCGGGTTCCCGAGTCGCTGGTGCGAGGGCCCGTACGATGACCGTGGCGAGATGTGGGACGACCGACGCCACCAGGGCAAACGTTGCCACGATATGGCTGAGATCCCACACACGCCCAATTCGGGTTCCCACGACGGACTGCCAGGTGAGGACCAGCCCGGAGATGACGAGCACGAGCGTCGCCCCCAGGGCGAAATACCCCGTGAGCGTCTCATGGCTGAGCCGCAACGAGCGATAGGTGCGCCAATGCCGGACCAGATACCACACGAATGGGAGGATGCAAACCAGCCCGATCCCCGTATGGAGGATGACCATCACCTGGTTGGAGACACTGAAGGGGAGCAGGAAGATCGAGAGACCGGTCAGGGTCTCGAACACCATCAGACCGGAGACCGACCGCAAGAGCCGGCTTTGCCATTCCGAGGATTTTTGGGCCGCGTAGCCAGGTTTGACCACCGTACGTGGGCTCCGTTGTGCAAGGGGGGGGAACAGATTCGTCGTGAAGTGATACTGGCCCTCATCTGAAGCAGTCGTGAACCCCGTATGAAGCGGGTGTGTAAGGTGTGTGGGCCCACGGACTTCACTTCTTACCGGAGTGTGCCATCGTGATCGCCAGACTCTCACTCTTATCCCTGTTGGTGTGCCTTGGCTGCTCCACTTCCAGCCCAGGAGGCCCGAACCCCCCGCCTCCCCCTGGCCCTCCACCACCACCGCCTCCTTCCCCGTCGCCCGCAGTTACCGTCACGGTGCAGAACAACCTCTTCACGCCTGAGATCGCCAGTGTGAATGTCGGAGGGACGGTGACCTGGAACTGGGTCAGCAGTGACCATACGGTCACTTCGGTGCTCTCTCCCGCCTTCAACGCCAACACGGGGGTCCAGAACACCGGGTTCACCCTTGGCCCGTTGACGTTCAACACCGCGGGGACATTCGCCTACATCTGTACGGTTCACGGCTCCGTCAGTGGAAACTCGACTTCGGGAATGGCAGGGACTGTGGTGGTTCAGTAACCGGAACTCGGTGGGCACTGGTGAGGAGCCAGCCCACCGAAGAGCTTCTCCCTGGCGTCCGGGGCAAACCCTGGATACTCTAGCGGGCAGATTCCTTCACCTGCGATCCCTGGAGTAACCATGGACTTGTCCCTCACGCTCAGGCGCCTCTCGTGTCTGATCCTCGTTGGTCTCCTGATCCCGTTCTCCGATGTCTCGGCGCAGGACCTCCTCAATCAAACCTCTGACCCTCTGCTCCGTGGTTTCCGCTGGCGTTCGATCGGCCCGGCGGGACAGGGCGGTCGCGTCGATGACATCGAGGCGGTCGAAACCGATCCCACCACCTTCTACGTGGGCTTCGCGACGGGGGGCCTTTGGAAGACTACGAATCAGGGCATCACCTTCGAGCCGATCTTCGACAGATACGGAACACATTCTGTTGGTGATATCGCGATTGCTCCATCCAACCCGGATGTGGTCTACGTCGGCACGGGCGAGGCCAACAATCGGCAGAGTTCCTCGTTCGGTGACGGCGTGTACAAGACGACCGATGGAGGCAAGACGTTTGCCCACGTTGGTTTGCGGAACACGCAGTCGATCGCGCGGGTCGTCGTGCACCCCACGAACCCGGATGTGGTCTGGGTCGCTGCCATCGGTCACCTGTTTGGTCCCAACCCAGACCGAGGCGTCTTCCTGACCACCGATGGGGGGAGGACCTGGACCAAGACGCTCTTCGTGGACGACAATACAGGAGCGACGGACCTCATCATCCACCCCACCAACCCCCAGGTTCTGTTCGCGGCCACCTACGAGAGGCGGCGAACCGCATGGGGGTTCGCGAGCGGCGGATCCGCCACGGGGATCTGGAAGAGCGCCGATGGAGGCCGCAGTTGGACCCGCCTCCGCGGGAATGGGCTGCCCGAGGGGACGATGGGGAGGATCGGCCTGGCGATCAGCCGGTCGAATCCAGACGTCGTGTACATCCAAGCGGAAGTGGCGCCCGACAGGGAACCGCAGGATCGAAGCGCGGCTCCCAGTCAGGGTGGTCCGGGAGGGGGGGGATTCGGCCAGCAGGATGAGCCACCCGACGACAAGGTGAGCGGGGTATGGCGATCGGATGATGGCGGCAACAGCTGGAGCTTCATGAGTAACGAGAACAACCGCCCCATGTATTACAGCCAGATCAGGGTCGATCCACGTGACCCGATGACGGTGTACGTTGGCGGGCAGCAGGCCTCGAAATCGGTGGATGGCGGCAAGACCTTCGAACCGATGCGAGGCATGGGCCATGTGGACAACCACGCGATCTGGATCGACCCCAACGACAGTCGCCATGTGATGTACGGAAACGACGGCTCGGTGGACGTTTCGTGGGATGGTGGCGAGAACTGGGAGTCGCTTCGGTCCTGGGCGGTGGGCCAGCCGTATCATGCGTCGGTGGATATGCGCCACCCGTACTACGTCTGCACCGGTCTGCAAGACAATGGGAGTTGGTGTGGACCCAGTTCCGCGCGAAGTGGTTCGATCCTTTCGCAGGATTGGTATCGAGTCGGGGGCGGGGATGGGTTCTACACGCTCGTTGATCCGACCGACCCCAACACGATCTACAGCGAGTCACAAAACGGCAATGTCCGACGCGTGGATCTTGGTACCGGGGAGTCCGTCTCGATCCGACCGAGGATCGGTGGAGGAGGCGGTGGCGGATTCGGTGGTGGCGGAACCCCCAACATCGTCCCCATCCCGGACGACAATCCGCGGATCAGGTGGAACTGGAACACGCCGTTGGTGATGTCCGCCCATACTCCGACGACGATCTACGCGGGTGGAAATGCCCTTTTCATTTCGCGTGACCGGGGTACCACCTGGACCATGACGTCCGACCTGACCAAGGGCATCGACAAAGACGAGCGAAGCATTCTCGGCATGAGGGGGACCATGCCTCGATGCAGCCGACAGCGGAGTGGCGCGTGTATTCACTCGCGCAACGACGGTGTGAATGCCTACGGCACGATCGTATCCATCTCAGAGTCATCAATCACCCCTTCCATACTCTGGGTGGGAACGGACGATGGGAACATCCAAGTGTCCAGGGATGGGGGAACGACCTGGACGGAAGTAGGAAAGAATCTCCCCGGCGGTCCGAAGGAGTATTACGTCTCTCGGGTTGAAGCGTCCCATTTCGATCGGTCGACGGCCTATGCCTCACTGGACGGGCATCGGAGCGATGACCTGAATCCATATGTCTTCGTGACCCGAGACTATGGCGCCACCTGGTCGTCCATTTCTGCGGGGCTCCCATCGGTTGGAAACGTCAATACCGTTCGAGAGGACCCCCGGAATTCCAACTTGCTATATGTCGGGACCGAGTTTGGTGTCTTCGTATCGCTCGATGCCGGCGGGCACTGGAAGCGCTTCATGAGCGGTCTCCCCGTGGTGCGCATCGACGATATCCTGGTCCATCCGCGAGAGAATGATCTCGTGCTCGCATCGCACGGCCGCAGTGTCTGGATCATGGACGACGTGACGGCCCTCCAGCAGCTGGCCGGCACCACACCGCGGGAACCGGTGCTTCTCCAGCCTCAGAACACCGTGCGCTGGAAGCAGGACGTCCGACAGCAGCGATCGGTCACCGGCGCGAAGAACTTCGAGGGCGAGAATGCGCCACGGGGGACTGCGATCGGTTACTATCTGCCCGCCGCCGCTCGGGGCGATGTCAAGATCACGATTCGTGCGTTGGGGAGTGATTCTGTCTTTCGGACTATCGAGGGAACCCGGGAGGCCGGACTCAACCGGTTGCAGTGGGATCTCTGCAGCGATCCCCGGCCAGTGCAGCAGGGTCAGGGTGGATTCGGCGGCTTCGGTGGTGGTGGGTGTGGCGGAGGAGGCTTTGGTGGCGGGCAACAGGGTCAGCGACGCATCGCACGACTCGCCGATCCTGGTTCCTACGTCGTCACCCTCGAGGTGGGTGGCCGAGAATACGCCAAAGGCGTGACGGTGCTCGAGGACATCTGGCTGAACGAGCGCTAAGGCCGTGAAGCCGATCGCCCCCGGAACCACGATCGGGCATGTGCATCTGAAGGTTGCGGACCTCGAGCGCGCCATTGGCTTCTACTCTGGCGTGCTGGGGTTCGAGGTCACGCAGCGCATGGGTGATCAGGCGGCTTTCCTCGCAGCCGGGGGCTACCACCACCATCTGGGATTGAACACCTGGGAGAGTGCCGGTGGACTACCGCCACCACGGGGTTCCACCGGACTCTATCACACGGCGATTCGATATCCCACCCGTGCTGCCCTCGCCGACGCCCTTCGGCGTGTGAGGAGTGCGGGAATGACCCTTCAAGGGGCGTCGGATCATGGTGTGAGCGAGGCACTCTATCTCAAGGACCCGGACCAGAATGGTGTGGAGTTGTATTGGGACAAACCCGAGGCAGAGTGGCCACGAGACACGGACGGGAGATTGATGATGGTGACCCGTCCACTCGACCTCACGAATCTCCTCGCCGAGCCCCCGATGGATTGAGGTCCTCCGCGCGTTGGTGGATAGGATCTCCCGTGCGCTCCTGATACAATTCCTGTTCGATGCTCAAAACCACTCCATTCCACCCACGAACGGCCCCCCTTGTTCGGGCACAAACCTGGCGTCGTTGGGCGGGGTACCAGGTCGCGAGTTCGTACGAACCCCACCCGGATCGTGAGTACGCGGCCGTGCGCAATGGGGCGGCACTCTTCGACGTCTCTCCATTGCACAAGTACATGATCAGCGGCCCCGATGCCGAACGACTGCTTGACCGGATGGTGACCAGGGACGTCACGAAGTGTCGGGTCGGGCAGGTGCTGTACACTCCGTGGTGCGACGCCTCCGGCAAGATCATCGATGATGGAACAATCAGCCGGCTCGAGGAGATGCGGTTTCGGTTGACGGCGGCTGAGCCCAATCTGCGGTGGCTTACGATGAATGCCGTCGGTCTCGATGTCACCATCGAGGATGTATCCGAACGGACGGCGGCCCTCGCGCTCCAGGGTCCCCTGTCTCGGGCGGTGCTCGAGCAGGTGTCCCCAGCCGACCTTGCGGCACTCAGGTACTTCAGGCTCGTGGAGACGACGATTCGCAAGATTCCGGTCACCATTTCGCGTACGGGATACACGGGCGACCTGGGATATGAGTTGTGGGTCGATGCGACCCGCGCTCTCGACCTGTGGGACGCGTTGTCCGACGCGGGGGCGGCTTACGGAATCACACCAGCAGGTATCTGGGCACTCGATCTTGCGCGCATCGAGGCAGGGCTAGTCATGCTCGACGTCGATTATCACTCCGCGCATCATGCACTGATCGAGGCCCAGAAGTCGTCGCCCTTCGAACTCGGCCTCGGCTGGACGGTCCCCGCGACAAAGCCTGGACCGTACAACGGGCGCCAGGCGCTCCGGTCAGAACGGGAAAGCCCACGGGCGTGGGCATTCGTGGGTCTCGAAGTGTCGTGGGAATCGTTCGAGGCCCTCCACTTGGATCGAGGTCTTCCCCCGCACCTTCCCGTGATCGCCTGGCGCGTCAGTCAGCCGGTCTATCGAAATGGCGCACAGGTCGGGTATGCCTCGAGTGGGTGCTGGTCGCCGCTCCTCAAACGTTATATCGCACTCGCCCATCTCGAAGCATCCAACTCTGACCCTGGAACCGCAGTCACCATGGAGGTCACGGTCGAACATCGCCGGTGTCAGGCTAGAGCGGTGGTGCGCTCGCTCCCCTTCTTCGACCCCGAGCGCAAACGCGCATGACGACATCACGGTACGATGCCATCCTGATTGGGGGTGGGCACAACGGTCTGGTCGCTGCTGCGTATCTCGCCCGTGCTGGTCGCAAGGTCCTGGTGCTCGAGAAACGGCCCGTCCTCGGGGGCGCGGCCGTCACCGAGGAAATTTTTCCGGGGTTCAAGTTTTCGGTGTTTTCCTACGTCGTGAGCCTGCTACGTCCGGAGATTATCCGAGACCTCGACCTCCCCCGCCACGGCCTGCAGATTCTCCCGCTCGAGAGTACCGTGACCCCTTTGGAGAACGGGGACTACTTGGGTTCCTGGGCCGATCCGGACGAGAACCGCAGGGAACTGTGCAGACACTCCCCCCGGGATGCCGAGGCCATGTCGCAATTCGGGCGGTTGATGCAGCATATGGCGATGGCGGTCAAGCCCATTCTGGGAATGATGCCGCCAGACCCCACGTCGCTCGCACCCTCAGACCTGGCGGGGATGCTCAAACTCGGCAACCACTTTCGGTCGCTCGGTCCCGATCGGTTCCATGCCCTGTTCAAGCTGATGACGATGAGCAGTGCCGACTACCTCGACGAGTGGTACGAATTCGACCCACTGAAAGCGACGAAATCGGCGAGTGGCATCATCGGGACGTTCCTTGGTCCTCGATCCCCTGGCTCCGCCTACGTGCTGTTGCATCATTATATGGGTGAAATCGATGGAGCCTTCCGGGCGTGGGGATTCCAGAAGGGGGGCACCGGGGCCATTAGTGAGGCGATTGCCGGCGCTGCCCGTGGCCATGGTGCGGAGATCAGGACCGATGCGGGGGTCGCGCAGGTCGTGGTGCGCAGTGGCCGGGTGACTGGCGTGGCACTCGAGAACGGCGACGAGATCGAAGCTCCGATGGTCATCTCTGGGCTCGATCCGCGGCGCACCCTCTTGCAGTTGGTCGAGGAGAAGGAACTGCCGGGAGATGTCGTCGATGCCGTCAAGCGCTTCAAGTTCCGCGGTTCCTCCGGGAAGGTAAACCTGGCCTTGGACGGCCTTCCCGATCTTCACTGTTTGCCGGGGGCAGGTCCCCACCTCAAGGGGGCGATTTCCATCAGCCCGAGCCTCGACTATCTCGAGCGGGCCTATGATGACGCCAAGTATGGAGAGTTTTCCCGGCACCCCTACATGGATGTGGTGATTCCTTCGATGATCGATCCAGGAATGGCCCCGCCCGGGAAACATGTAATGAGCATCTTCGTGCAGTACGCACCCTATAACCTGAACGGTGGATGGAACAACGACCGGCGAGAGGCATTCGGCGATGCGGTCGTGAACACCCTGGCGCGGTACATGCCGAATCTCAAGGACAGGATCTTGTACCGACAGGTGCTCACCCCGGCAGACATCGAACGCATCACCGGCTTGAGCGAGGGCAACATTTTCCAGGGAGAACTCGCCCTTCACCAGCTCTTCTTCCTCCGTCCGGTTCCCGCCTGGGCGAAATACCGGACACCCATCAGGGGGTATTGGCAGTGTGGCGCGGGCACGCACCCCGGAGGAGGGATCATGGGTGCCTCGGGTCACCTCGCGGCACGAGCCATTCTGGGCGAGCGCTGACGTGGGAATCGAGTCCTTCGACGCAATCGTGATCGGCGCCGGCATAAACGGCCTGGTGGCGGCGGCCGCTCTCGGTAGAGCAGGTCGGAAAGTTCTCGTCCTCGAACGAGCGGAGCGGATAGGGGGGCAGGTCAGGGTCGAGGAATTCGCTCCCGGGTTCAAGGCGGGATCGTGGTCCTCCGATGCCGGGTGGGTCCCGCCTTCGATTATCGAGACATTCAACCTGAAGCTGGATCTGGTCACGCCGGATGTACCGCTCTCCGTCAGGGGCCCAGCTGGATCGCTCGCGCTGGCCAGCGATCCCGGGCGCCTGTCGGAAACACTCCGTCCCCTCTCCCGAACCGACGCAGACCGATGGCCTCAGTTTGCCACTCGAGTTCACCGAGTCGCGGGATTCCTCGAAGCACTCTACCAACTCCCGGCAATCGATATCGCGACCACTTCGCTGCGAGAACTCGTGGCACTGCTCGGGGTGGGACGACGGTTTCGGTCGCTCGGCCGCGAAGACATGACGGAGGTGCTCCGGATCCTGCCGATGTCGATCCAGGAATTGCTCGATGATTGGTTTGAGACCTCACTCTTGAAGGCAGCACTCGGTGTGGGGGGAGTCCAGGATCTTCGGCAAGGACCACGGTCCGGGGGCACTGCGTTCGTGTTCCTGCATCATTTGACCGGAGCGCCGCTCGGGAGCATGAGAGGGCGGGGGTACTGGCGTGCCGGGCCGGATGCCCTGGTCGGGGCACTCGACGAGCGGGCCAAAGGGTACGGTGTGTCGATCAGATCTCAGGCGAAGGTGGCGCAGATCCTGGTGCGGGAGGACGCCGTGGCCGGCGTGATGCTCGAAACCGGCGAGGAGATTCGCGCCTCCGTCGTAGTCTCGACCGCGGATCCGGCGACAACCCTTCGGGGCATGGTGGATCCGGTGTGGCTCGACCCCGAGTTCCTCCGTGCCGTGGGGAATATCAAGTACCGAGGTTGTACGGCGTTTGTGCTCTACGCCATGGAACGCTTGCCGGAATCGCTCGGTGGGCCTGACCCTCTCGATGGAGTGGTCAGTCTCACGACCGACCTGGTCTCACTCGAGCGAGCTTCGGATGCGGCCAAGTATGGAGCCGTCTCCGACCACCCGCACGTCGAGTACATCGTTCCGACGGCCCGGTGGCCTGCCCTGGCCCCTCCGGGAAAGCATGTGATCCTCGCGCGAGTGCAGTATGCTCCCTATGCACTCGGTGAGGGTGCTGAGTGGGATGCGTCTGCCTCGGATCGACTCGGTCACGTGATCACGACCGCCCTCGAACGGGCTCATCCCGAGTTCGAGGATAGGGTGCTATACCGCCAGGTGGTGACTCCTCGAGATCTCGAACGGCGTGATGGGTTGACCCAAGGGGCCTTGAGCCAGGGTGAATTGACGCTCGACCAGATCCTGTTCATGCGGCCGGTACCGGGCTGGGCCAGGCATCGGATGCCCATTGCGGGGTTGTATCTTGGCGGTTCCGGCACGCATCCCGGACCCGGCATCGCCGGTGGTGCGGGGTGGCTTGCGGCGCGCGCCGTACTCGACGATCGGTAGGAGGCTTCGGATGAAGATCGCGTTCATCGGGTCGCACGGGGTCGGGAAGACGACACTGTGTTTCGATCTTGCCTCCCGGTTGAAGCGCCTCGATCTCGGCGTGGAGATTGTTCGGGAGGTGGCGCGACTCTGTCCTCTCCCCATCAACCGGGAGACCACCCTCGAAGCGCAGGCTTGGATCCTCCACACCCAGATCGCCCATGAACTGGCCGCGTCGAGCCAGTACCAGGCGGTGATTTGCGATCGCTCCGTTCTCGACAACTACGCTTACCTCGTGCATCGGGTGGGTCCGAGGCCGGAGTATCACGCCCTGGTAGGGCACTGGATGAGTACCTACGACGCCCTGTTCAAAGTCCCGGTGATTCAGCACCCCTCTTTCGATGGGACCCGCGATATCGGGAGCGACTTCCAGGAGGCCATCGATCGCACCATCGATCGGCTCCTCGAGGAGTTTGCCATCCCCATCCACCATCTCGAGGCTGGCGAACGCGAAGGCTGGGTAGATTCCGTTCTCTCGGTCATGCAGCTTCCGTTGCGACCCCCACAAATCGACATCTTCACGACCGCGCAATGACCTTCCATTCGACGACCGCAACGTTCAAACAGGGAGCCCGCACCCTCCCCGGCGAGTACTACACGTCCCTGGAAGTCCTCGCCGAGGAACAGGACCGCATCTTCGCTCGTCACTGGAACTGTGTCGGTCGAAGCGATCGGTTTCGTGTCCCCGGCGATTATGTCTTGTGCGCAGTGGCAGGGGAGTCGCTCATCGTCGTGCGGGATGGTGGAGGCATCCTTCGAGCCTTCTTCAACCTATGCCGGCACCGTGGGACCCAGCTCTGTCAGGCACCTGCAGGGCACCTTCCGGGCACGATTCAGTGTCCCTACCACGCCTGGACCTATTCCACCGATGGGCGTCTCCTCGGTGCGCCCCATATGCAAGATGTCGACGGGTTCGAACGCGGCGATTACCCGCTGCATCAGGCCGCTGTGGCGGAGTGGGAGGGATTCGTTTTCGTGAATCTCGCCGAGAATCCGACGCCGTTCGACGAAGCGTGGGAGCCTCTCCTGGGACGGTGGGACCGGTTCAATCTCGGCGGGCTCGTCGTCGGGCATCGGGTCTCGTACGACGTCGCCGCGAACTGGAAACTGGTCTTCCAGAACTATTCGGAGTGTGTGCACTGTCCGATGATTCATCCCGAGTTGAGCAACGTATTACCCTTCCAAAGCGGTGCCAACGACCTCACCGAGGGACCCTACCTCGGGGGGTACATGGAAATCACCGTCCCGAACGAAAGCGCGACGCTCAGCGGCAAGGCATGTGGTCAATTGGTCAACCCCGAGTTGCCCGAGGAGGATCGGCAGAGGGGGTACTACTACTCACTGATGCCGAACATGCTCCTCAGCCTCCAACCGGACTACGTCAACTACTACCTCCTCACTCCGACGGCCCCTGACCGGACCCTCGTCGCATCGGAATGGCTCTTCCATCCGGATACCCTCAGCGATCCCACCGCCAATCGAGAGGATGCGATCGGGTTCTGGGATGTGACCAATCGGCAAGACTGGGACATCGTGGAACGGAGCCAACTCGGCATCAACTCGCGACGCTATGCGCCCGGACCCTACTCCGCCCGTGAAAGTGTCCCCGCCGCCTGGGACCGGGAGTACCTCAGGCTGCTCGGGCGGAGGTAGCGATTGTCGACTCCCGGGAAGCAATCGTGGCCGAAAGTGCTCCTCGGGCTGACGCTTCGGGCGGCGGTCAATCCTCGACTGGCGGTGGATCTTCTCCGGACCGGGTGGGCCTTTCGGCGCCGCGCATGGTGGCGCAGCTCACCGTTCCTCCCGACCCCCGACCGGGCCTACCTCCGCTGGCGGATGTACACAGCCTACGCCGATGAGGATGCGGTGCCACCGGTGCGGGACATCATCGCGTTCGCTCGGTGGCGTCGGGAGACGATGCATCTGTGACCGAGCCCCATGTGGTGATCGTAGGGGGTGGGTTCGCAGGGCTGGAGGCCGCAAAGTCATTCCGGGGTGCCGCCGTGCAGGTCACGCTGGTGGACAAGACCAATCACCATCTCTTTCAACCCCTCCTCTACCAGGTCGCGACCGCAGCTCTCTCCCCCGGGGAAATCGCCCGACCCATTCGCTCCATTCTGCGCCGTCACCGGAATATCACGGTCGTTCTCGGTGAGGCGACTCGTGTCGATGTCGAAACGCATTCCCTCGTCATGTCGGATGATTCCACTCTGTCCTACGACTACCTCATTCTGGCACCGGGGACACGACATTCGTACTTCGCCCACCCCGAGTGGGAGCCTCTGGCCCCCGGTCTCAAGACCGTGGAGGACGCCCTCGAGGTCCGTCGCCGGATTCTGATGGGATTCGAACGTGCGGAACGGGAGCCCGATCCGGTCGAGCGGCAACGACATCTCACCTTTGTGGTCATCGGTGGAGGACCAACGGGGGTGGAAGTGGCTGGCGCGATCGCGGAAATCAAACGCTTTGCCCTGGCCAGAGACTTTCGGCGGATTGATCCTCGGGATGCCACCGTGGTGTTGCTCGAAGGCGGCAAACGCCTGTTGCCGAGCTACCCAGGCGAATTGAGTCAGAAGGCGAAGGAAAAGCTACGGCGGCTCGGGGTGGAGGTCCGCACCGAGACGATGGTTACCGCCGTCGAACCCGGAGCGGTGATCGCCGGTGGCTGGCGCATCCCCACCGATACGGTAGTTTGGGCCGCCGGCAACCTCGCTCACCCCCTGTTGCAGACACTCGGCGTGGCACTCGATTCGGTAGGACGGGTCGTGGTCGAACCGGACTGCAGTATCCCAGGGCATCCGGAGGTCTTCGTGCTCGGTGATGCTGCCGCCTATTGTCACCAGGAGGGCACCGATCTGCTGCCCGGGGTCTGTCAGACGGCGATGCAGATGGGGCGGCACGCCGCCAAGTCGATCCTCGCCGATATTGCGGGCCGTCCGAGGGCCACGTTCCAGTATCGCGACAAGGGCCAACTCGCCGTCATCGGGCGGGGCCAAGCGGTGGCCGACTTCGGCCGGTTCCACTTGAGCGGCTTCTTCGCGTGGTTCACGTGGATTTTCATTCACATCTTCTATCTCATCGGGTTTCCCAACAGGGTTCTGGTGTTCATTCAGTGGGCGTGGTCGTACATCAGCTTCGAGCGTGGTGCGCGGCTGATCACCCGCGACTGGCAACCCGGGTCTTCACCGTCGGACCACTCGTGACCGTGTCTTCTGCGCCCATCAAGGCCGCCGCTCACGACCTCGGGTTCCTCGCCTGTGGAATCGCCACGCTGGAGCCGAGTCGGCGCGGCGCCGCTCTGGAGGAATGGCTGGCCCGGGGATATGGTGGGACGATGCGGTATCTCCACCGCCAAGCCAGGAAGCGGACGACCCCTGAGGAGATTGTTCCCGATTCCCAAGTGGCGGTCGTCGTTCTGGAGAACTATCTGCCACCGGATGACACGACCCGATGGCGGGAGGCAGGATCCGGCGCGACGCCGGACCGGCCAGAAGTGCGGATTGCCAAGTACGCCCGCGGTGCCGACTACCATCGCAGCATGATGGCGCGGCTCGAGCGGTTGGCGGAGGCGATCATGGCCCACGGTGCCACGGTTGCACGTCCGTACGTCGATGCGGGTCCTGTGCCCGAACGTGAGTTGGCCGAGCGGGCAGGTCTGGGCTGGATCGCCAAGAACACCATGCTGATTCGGCCTGGCGTAGGTTCCTTTTTCTTCATCGGTTCAGTGCTGACCGATCTGAATCTGACGGTGGATCAGTGGGTCGAGACCGATCACTGCGGGTCGTGCACGGCCTGTCTCGACGCGTGTCCCACGGAGGCTTTCGTGGCCCCAAGGATCCTCGATGCAACCCGTTGTATTTCGTACCTTACCATAGAATTTCGCGGGGAGATTCCAGACACGCTTGCCCGACGGTCCCAAGGCTGGGCCTTTGGTTGCGACATTTGTCAGGATGTCTGCCCTTGGAACCAGAAGTTCGCGACGCCAACCGCTCTCACAGATTACGCACCACGCCGAGTCCCAGATGTGCGTGACCGAGACTATTTCGAACGTTTGGACGCCGCCGACTTCGATCAGCTATTCACCGACACGCCTTTGGAGCGTCCCGGGCTCGAAGGCATGCGCCGAAACTGGCGAGCGGCCTTCGGGTCGCTCACGGGGTGAGGGACGCGTTGAAGATTCTTGTGGAGATCTGATCATGAGACTTTTCAGGGTTCTGTTTGCCACCTTTGTGACTGCATCATCGCTGACGGCACAGGCACCGGATGCGATCGGCGTTGATCCGCCGCGCGACAGTGTCTATCCCGCCCGTATGGAGGTGCTGCATATCCCCTCAGGGGGTGTCAAGATCAACGGGGTCGCGTATCTCGCCTCCGGACCCGGGGTCCACCCCACTTTCGTCTTGTTCCATGGGCTGCCCGGAAATGAAAAGAACCTCGACCTCGCTCAGGCCGTCCGTCGGGCTGGGTGGAACGCCATCACGGTGAACTATCGCGGTTCCTGGGGCAGTCCCGGCAAGTTCAGCTTCGGTGGCAATCTCGAGGATGCGGAGGCGGTGCTGGCGTTTGTGCGCGATACCGAAAACGCGCGCAGGCTCGGGGTTGATCCCCAGCGCGTCGTCGTCGCCGGCCATAGCATGGGCGGATGGGTCGTGGCGCTGACGGCGGCTCGCCATCCGGAGTTGCTCGGAGCCGTCCTGATTTCTGCGGCGGATTTTGGCCTGGTGGGGTCGCTGCCGCGAGAACAGGTGCTGCGGGTGACCACCGAGAACATGGAAGCGCTTTCCGGTGTGACGGCAGAAAGCATGGCCGACGAATTGATCAGTGGGGGGCCGCGCTGGCGACTTGAGGATGTGGCCTCAGGGCTCGTACGGTTGCCGATTCTCGTCATGACGTCCGACGATGGTCTGGCTGCCCACACCGACCCACTCGTCGAGCGCATACGGAAGCTCGGTAGTACTCGCATCACCAGGGTGCATCAGTCGACGGATCACTCCTGGTCCGACAAACGCATAGCACTCCAGCGCGCGGTCCTTGCCTGGCTCGCACAGCGCTAGTGGGCGCGAGGCCTCGTCCCCAATGGTACGCCGGGACCCCTGGTGTGTGCGTTAGTGCTCGATGCCGTCTCGGCGGTACGCCGTGGGAGGCTGGAAGGGAACATCACAGGGGCGGGTGGAGCGATGGTGACTCTTGACTTCGACGCGTTTTCGATCCTGCTACGAGCAGACGGGAGCCTGGGTGGCACGAAGCCCTAGCCCTCAATGGCTCCTCCGATCATCTTGGGAACCCATCTGGGAGGAAGAGGATTAGGGTGACACGAGCCAATAACGTGCTGATGATGCTCCTCGTCGTTTCGACGGCAGGAGACCTCGGAGCCCAGGGCTCGCAAGATGGAGGAGTGAGAGTGGACAGCATTGCGCCACGTTCAGCCGATGTCGAGACGGTCGATGGGATCATCAAGGCCTTCTACGAAGTCATCTCGGGTCCTGCCGGCCAGCCCCGGCAATGGGCACGCGACAGGACGCTGTATGTCCCCGGTGTCCGTTTCGTTTCGCTCGGCACCCGAAACGGGGTTCCCGTTGCCAGTATCATGACGCATCACGAATACGTGGCGCGGACCGACCCGGGTTTGGTTGCCAATGGGTTCTTTGAGGTCGAAGTCGATCGGCATTCCGACACGTTCGGCAACATGATGCACGTTTGGAGTACCTACGAGTACCGAGGTAGTGCCGACGGCGAAGTGCTAGGCCGAGGGATCAACAGTATCCAACTCTACCATGACGGGTCCCGCTGGTGGATCACCGCGGTCATCTGGGACAACGAGCGTCCCGACAATCCCCTTTCACCGAGGTGAGGAAGCGATGTCAGTAGGTCGATTGGAAGCGATTTGGCTCAAACCGGTGCGCCGCGAAGAGTTGGAACCCGTCGAAACGGCAGAACTGAGGGCCGGGCAGGGGATGGTTGGAAACCGGCATCAGGGGGGGCGCCGCCAGGTGACGATTCTGGAACGCGAGGCGTGGGATGCCGTCGAGTCGGAAGTGAATGTCTCGGTTCCGGCCGAGACTCGTCGAGCCAACCTGTTGGTGCGTGGGGTGTCGCTGCGCGACACAACCGGTCGTGTCCTCGAGGTCGGTGGCTGCCGAATGCGAATCGGGGGCGAGACACGGCCATGCGACCTGATGGAGGCCACGATACCCGGGCTCAAGACGGCGATGGCGAAGGACTGGCGGGGTGGTGTCTTTGCCGAGGTCCTCGATGACGGTCAAATCTCGATAGGCGATGACGTTCGCTGGCTGGAGGAATAGATCCATGACACAATTCACCGAGTATCTCACAGCGATCATGACTCGAGATCTTCGCACCGCACGGCGGGAGGTGGAAGCCTATCCGGACGAAGCCTCATTGTGGACGGCCCCTCCGGGCACCACGAACACGGGTGGCAGCCTTGCGCGCCACATGGCGGGCAACCTTCAGCACTTCTTCGGGGCCATTCTCGGATCCTCCGGGTATGTGCGGGACCGGGAGGAAGAGTTCAGTCAGCAGCCCGTCGCACGGGAGGTGATTCTCGGGGAATTGGACGCCGCCGTAACGGCGGTTGAATCGGTGCTACCTGGTTTGCGTGAGGAGGTCCTCGCCGCCCCATTCCCCATCGCACTCGGGGGGCTCAGGGTCACGACCCAGGACTTCGTGCTCCATCTCGCGGCCCACCTCTGCTACCACCTCGGACAACTCGACTACCATCGTCGCATCGTGACGGGCCGTTCAGACACCGTATCAGCCCAGTCGATGAAGGAACTCCGGTCGGCTCAGCCGGTTGAGTAATGCGCTGCTATGCTTGATGCGGTGAGTTACGTCTTGCGATGATTCAGTCTCTGTATAGCGTCGCCATCTTCGTGCACAACATCGATCGCGCGATCGAGTTCTACGAAACGACTCTCGGGCTCCCTCTCAGGAACCGCGGTTCGTTTGGTGCGGAATTTCTGAACGGTGTGACTCGGATCGGACTCCACCCAGCCGCGCACGACGACAGCAAGAGCATGGTCGGTCGTCACACCGGCCTCACCTTTCAGGTTGATGGCCTGCTCCACTTCTGCGGCGAGTTGCACGCCAAGGGGGTCACCTTCGTTGCCGAGCCGACGGAGATGAGTTGGGGCATCATGGCGATGGTGGCCGATCCCGATGGAAACGTCATGGCTCTCTGGGAACCGCCCCCAGAGGATCAGTCGCCCGCCAATCGTGAGGGAGAATAGAGAAGCATCTGGGTCGCATAGACCAGGAGGATCGCGAGTGCGGTGACCGGTTTCCCCGCCAACAGGGCGACGAGAGTACCGAGAACGGCGACACCCTCCAACAGGGCGTAGAGCGCGAAGACCCTCGGGAGGACTCTTCGCCAGTACTCGCTTGATTCCTCTCCACCCGACCGGCCCGGAATTTCTGATCTCCACCAGGCGCCGAACGCGAGCCCCAATGCGGTCAACCCATACAGCGCATAGCCAGGGGTACCATTCAACGCCGAAACGACCAGGCGACCTCTGAGCACGAACCACATGATCCCGGCGATGAGGAATGGTCCGATCGTCAGCGCAGCGTGGAGCACGCGGGCCACTGTGAGCGGACGTAGGCCAACGGGTTCAGTCATTTCGAGCCTCGTGCGGTGATCCTCCTCAACTTACTTTGACTCTTCCTTCACGAGCCAGCACCGTCATGACTTCGAACCGTACCGCCCGTCGTACTCACAATTTCACCGAGTCGGTCATCCGGGGGATGACGCGGCTCGCGACACAACACGGCGCCATCAATCTGGCCCAGGGCTTCCCGAACTTCGCCACCCCCGACCTCATCAAGCATGCGGCGGCGGAGGCCATCCACGCCGACATCAACCAGTATGCGATCACCTGGGGGTCGAAACGGCTCCGGAACGTGCTGGCGGCGCGATACCAGGAATGGTACGGGATGAACGTCGATCCAGAGGTCGACCTGACGGTGACCTGTGGGGCGACGGAAGCCATGGCCACCGTGCTTCTCGCGATCGTCAATCCTGGTGATGAGGTAGTGGTACTCGAGCCCTTTTACGAGAACTACGGTCCCGATGCGATACTCTGTGAGGCGACGCCGGTCTTCGTGCCCCTCAGGCCTGGTGAGCCTCTCGATCTCGATCGCCTGGGCGCCGCCTGCTCGGCAAAGACGCGTGCCATCATCATCAACACGCCGAACAACCCGGCGGGTCGCGTACTTTCGCGGGCGGAACTGGAGGGGATCGCGGAACTGTCCCAGCGGTACGACGCCTACGTCGTCACCGACGAGATATATGAGCACATCCTCTACGAAGGCGAACACATCCCGGTCGCTACTCTGCCGGGAATGCGGGAGCGCACCATCACGATCAGCGGCGCGTCCAAGACGTTCAGTGTGACAGGGTGGCGTATCGGTTGGATCATCTCACCGCCCGACGTCGGTGGTGCGATCCGGAAGGTGCACGACTTTCTCACCGTGGGTGCGCCGGCCCCGCTTCAGGAGGGGATCGCCGTTGCCCTCGAGCAGCTTCCGAACTCCTACTACGAGGGGCTCTCCACAGATTACCGGCATCGTCGCGATCTGCTCTGTGGGGCGCTGGTCCAGGCAGGATTTGCAGTGGTCCCTCCCGAGGGGGCGTACTACGTCCTGGCCGATTTCACCGGACTCAGCGATCTGGGGGATGTCGCCTACAGCGAATGGCTCACGACCGAGGTAGGCGTCGCGCCCGTTCCGGGTTCGAGTTTCTACAACGACCGGGCGCTCGGACGGGGGTTGATTCGGTTCGCCTTCTGTAAGACGGAGGATTTGCTCGAGGAGGCCGCCCACCGGCTGATCGGGATGGGCTCCTCTACATAGAGGCCAGCAGAGCCTTGAATCTCGGGTGTTCTCGGATGGTGTCGAGGTCTGAATCGTTCTCCAACCATTCCTTGTGACCAAACCCGTTGGGCACTGCCTGCTCTAGGCAGTCCATCGCGTTCTCCGGCTTGCCGAGGATCGCGTACGTGCAAGCAACGTTATAGAGCACCGCAGGGTCCTCCGGGTCGATGGCCATCACCCGCTCGAGCCAAGCGAGTGCCTGGTCGACGTTACCCCGAGCCGCCGACACTTGGGCGCCCATCATCAAGGCTCGGCCGTCTTCCGGGTTGAGTTCGAGCTGCCGGGCGACGAGATCAGCCGCCCGTTTGTGAGCATCGGCGGTGTCCTCCGCGTTCCCCAGACCTTGGTGTGCCATCGCCTCCAGAACCGGGGCCTGAAAATCCTCGGGTCTGACCTCGTTGGCCTGTCGGAACCAACGGACGGCGTCCTTGTAGTTGCCGCGCTGGTATGCCGAGCGACCTGCGAAATAGTGGGCTTCGAACAGCTTGGGGTCGAGTCGGACTGCGGTCTCGAACTCCCGTTCCGCTTCCTCATAGCGGCGCCGCAGCGTGAGGGCCAACCCCCGTGAGGCGTGGGCCTCGGCAACCTCGGGGCCCATCCGAAGGGCCTCCTGGCTCGAGGTATCGGCCTGCTCCAGGTTGGCATCACTGGCGTCCCAGTACATGTACAGAAAGGTCGAACAGTCGGCCATACCGGCGCGGGCAAGCACGAATTCGGGATCGATCTCGATGGCGCGCGCGAACATCCGGCGGGCGTACCCGATGGACTTTCCGCGGAATTGGTGGAAGAACTGTCGTCCCTTGAGGTAATACTCGTAGGCCTGAATGTTGTCGGTCCGTCCCTTCTCGATTGCGCGCTTCTCGTCCTCACTCAGCACGACTCGCAGGGCCTTGACGATGTTCTCGGCGATCTCGTCCTGCACCGCGAAGACGTCCTCGAGTTCACGGTCGTACCGTTCCGACCAGAGCTGGTAGCCGTCGCCGACGTTGATCAGCTGGGCCGTGATGCGAAGGCGGTTCCCGGCCTTGCGGACGCTTCCTTCGAGCACGGTGCTCACGCCGAGCTGTTCACCGACCTTCCGGATGTCCTGGTTCTGGCCCTTGAAGGCGAAAGCGGAGGATCGGGATGCCACACGGAGCGCCTGAATCTTGGTGAGGGCGTTGATGATCTCTTCCGCGATCCCATCCGTGAAGTACTCCTGGTCTTTCTCCGGACTCATGTCGGTAAAGGGAAGGACCGCGATGGACATCTGCTGCTTGTCCTCGCTCGGGGTGGCAGCTACGGGCTCGGAGGGGGTCACCGCGCCTGCTGCCGGGAGTGCCCGACTGAAGTGTGACACGGTCTGGTACCGCTTATCGGGATCCCGCTCGAGGGCCTTGGCAAGCGCCTCGTCGAGAGTCGCTGGCAGATCTGGCCGAGCGGTCCGCAAGCGAGGCGGGGTACTGGTTAAACGTCGAACCAGCACCGCCTGTGGCGTTGGCCCGCTGAAGGGGGGTTCGTTGACCAGCATTTCGTATAGCATGCACGCGAGACTGTAGAGGTCACTTCTCCCGTCGAGTTCGGTCTCTCCGCCGGCCTGCTCCGGGCTCATGTAGGCAGGTGTGCCGACAGCTGTCCCCGTCTGGGTGAGGGATTCGGCGTCGGCGGCGTCGATCGCCTTGGCGATCCCGAAATCGGTGACGATCGCACCACCCTCGTGCATCATCACATTCTCGGGTTTGATATCGCGATGGACGACGCCTCGTCCGTGCGCATAGGAGAGCGCCGATGCGACTTGCCGAGTGATCGTGACGGCATCCTCCGGGGCCAGGGCGCCCTCGCGGTTCATGCGTTGCCGCAAAGATTCGCCTTCGACGAATGGCATCACATAGTAGAGGTATCCGCCTGCCTCGCCGGAGTCGATCAGCGTCAGGATATGCGGGTGATTGAGGCTTGCCGCAATCTGGATTTCTCGGAGGAACCGCTCGGGTCCGAGGTTGGCCGCCAAATGGGGATGGAGAATCTTGACGGCCAATTCGCGGTTGTGCTTCCGGTCGCGTGCGAGGTAGACCGTGGCCATACCGCCCCGTCCTAGCTCCCGTTCGATCGTATAGCGCTGTCCCAGAGCGGATTGTATGTCGTTTGCGTGTTCTGGCATCGATTTCTTGTGCTGGAGGTCCCGAGGAGAATACTGGCGAAGGCGATCGGATGCTACTTGACGCCTCCGCGAGCTCGAGAGCGTCGGAAGGTCGTCGGGCTCAATCCCGCCCCCCGACGAAAGAAGCGGGAGAAATAAGCAGGATCCTGAAATCCCAGCGCGTAGCCAACACCGGCCGAGGTTCGGTCGGAGTAGAGCAGCATCCGTTTGGCTTCGACGAGGATCCGGTCTTGGATGATCGCCTTGGCAGTGAGCCCAAGGTGCTGACGCACCAACGCGTTGAGATGGCCCGGCGTGAGGGACAACATTCCCGCGAAGTCCGCCACCCGATGATGGCGAGCGAAGTGTTGCTCGACCAATTGTCGGAACCGATAGACCGGCCCGCTGAGTACCCAATCGTCCGCCAGAGGCTGCTCCTGCCCCGCGAAACGGCGATTCAGGCTCACGAGGAGTTCGTAGAGCATCGCACGAAGGACGTGTGGACTATCGTGGCGCAGTCCGGCAATCTCCTGAATCATGGTGGAGAGTCGCGTCTCCAGCGCATTCGTCTCGCTGGGAGAGAGTCGGAGATATGGGTCCTGAGCGTGGTTGTGGAAGAAGCGAAGGCGGTGCAGGAACAGGGGATCGTTGAAGAACTCCGCGACGAAGGTCGAGGAGAAAAACAGACAGATTCCCTCGACAGCGGTATCGATCCACTTCCGGATCTGCCCGGGTGTCGTGAACACGATATGACCTGGCCGGAGCCGGAGGTCGGTGGAGTCGAGTCGGAACGTTCCTCCCCCACCAGTGACCAACATGATGTCGTAGAATGTCAGGGTGTGGGCCTGGGCCTGTCGGAAGAAGGTCGGCATGGACCCAATGGTGGCGACGTCCACCAGGAGTTCTCGGCCGTACTTGGTCGGATGGAACTCGATCCTCTGCACCATCGTCGAAAAGTACCAGGGTTCCCTCAGTTCCGACATTCCAACCGTACTCCGGTAACGTAGGGTTGGATGCCACCACTCTTTTCGGAGATCGATGATGTGGAATTGCCGGATGAGGATCAGCTTGGCGACAGTCTGGACGTTGGCATTCACGGGGTCCCTGATGGCCCAGCAGAGGAGCCTCGGGTTCCGGGATGGGGGCTGGGAACTCAGTGGAGATGCTGAATTCGCCACCGTGGATGGGAGGGAATCCGTCCGGATCCGAACGGGCTTCGCCACGAGAAAGGACGTGGCCCTGCAAGACGGGGCCATCGATTTCGACGTCAAGATGACCCGCCACCGATCATTCGTGTACATCATCTTTCGGATGGCGGAAGAGGGGGAGCAAGAGGAGATCTACTTCCGCCCCCACAAGTCCTCCCTTCCGGACGCGGTTCAATACAATCCCGTGTACCAGGGTCGGGGGCAGTGGCAGATCTACCACGGCCCTGGCGCCACGGCGGCAGTGGAATTCACCCCTGAGAACTGGACTCACGTTCGGGTCGTGCTTCAGGGGAGTCGTGGCGCCCTGTTCGTGGGAGACATGACTACCCCGGCCATGGTGATGCACCGGCTGGTCCGGACCCCGCACGAGGGGTACATCGCGCTGCGGAGCTTCCTGCCTGGAGGAGATCCCGAAGGGGTATTTCCCGCGGCCTTTTCCGACGTCATCGTCCGGCCGGGGTTCGTACCCTTCGACTTCTCGACCATCGACGAAGGGAATCGCGCCGAGACTCCGGAAGGAGTGATCACCTCGTGGAGCGTG
This sequence comes from Gemmatimonadota bacterium, assembly GCA_003246755.1. Lineage (GTDB taxonomy): Bacteria > Gemmatimonadota > Gemmatimonadetes > Gemmatimonadales > GWC2-71-9 > SZUA-320. The sequence goes on from QKDC01000165.1 coordinate 75,677, forward strand.
TCGAAAGCGTTCGTTCCAGGCGCGGGTCCGGTGCTCGAACTTCCGGAAGCTGTTGCTTCGGGTTCATGGGAAAACGTCGAAGCCGATCCAAGGGGCCTTGCGCTCCTGATCCGCGCCGTTCGTCTGCCACCGAGGACCCCTCGGGTCGCCGCCGCGGCACGGGTCACGATCCAGGCATCCCAGGCCTCCACGCGCAGCTTCAACTTCGGTTACAGCGATGAGGTGTCGGTGTTCCTGAATGGTCGATTGCTGTTCTCGGCGGATGATCGCTACAGCTTCGATACCCCCCGGCGGGAGGGCCTGATCGGACTCGATCAGGGTACGCTCTATCTCCCCCTCGAAGCGGGAGCGAACGAACTCGTCCTCGTGGTCAGTGACTCGTTTGGGGGATGGGGCGTGATGGGTCAAATCCCAGACCGCCAAGGCCTGCGGGTCGTGGCGCGCTGAAGCTGTCAGCGAGGATCGTGCGGGGGGAGGGGTGGGGGAGGTGGAGGGAGAGGGACCACCGCCCGATTCTCTCCCCCAAGCGACATTTCCCCCACGGAACTCTGGTCGCCGACGATGGGAGTGCCCTGAGCGCCGAGCGTTTTGAAGAGCAACCACTGGTGTTGCTTGGCGGCGTAGACATTTCGGCCGTTGTAGAGCATCGAAATCAGGAGCACTCCATCTTTGTGACCGAGGTAGCCCACCAGGCTCGACACATTGCCAAGGGTCCCGGTCTTGGCGCGCACGACTCCAGGCCCCAGCGATCTCGATTGGAGGCGCTTCAGGGTTCCCGACCCATTGGCGGGAAGCAGCAGGGGGAAGTTCTTCCCCTCCTCCGTCTCGGGGAACCGAGCCAGGTACTGGACGAAAGAGTTCGCGGTAGCGCGATCGTCCCCTGAGAGTCCGCTACCATCGACGATGTTGATTCCGAGGGCCTCACCGGTCACCTGTTTGACGTGCTCGGTCAGACGGCGGGCTCCCTCCTCGGTCGACCCCCCAGCCCAGAGCAGCAACGACTCGGCTCCGATGTTGATGCTCTGTTCGTTGATCTCCGCCACGATCGAATCGAGCGGTGGGGAGACGATCTCCGCGAGGGTGAGTTGCCCGATACTACTCGACGGGGTGGACATTCCCGAGGTCGGAACCCATTCGATCCCAACGGAGTCCAGAGCGGCCTGCCACGTTGCGGCGAGGATCGTTCTGGGCTCCCTGGCTCCACCGGCGAAGTACCTCTTCCGCGCCCGGATTCCCATGGTACCCGTAATGCGATACCTCCCTCCATCGGCGATGAGGATGCGAAGACGGTCGCGTGACCCCTGGACTGTCTTTGCCTCGACGCTGACCAGCGAGGCCACACCCTCAGGGGCCGGATCTGCGACGATGGGTGGCTCCCCGAGAGCCGTGCCCGGAGATACGGTGAAGGCCACCACGTTCTCGTTGAGGGTGACCGAGCCAATGAGTGGAGCGTACCGCCGTCCCCTGTGCCGCTGGAGCCACACAGAGGGGTACGTGGCCTCCGGGAGTCCCGCGGCGCTCTGGAGTTCCAACGGGCCCAGGAGTCGCCGAACCCCTTGTTCATGCAATTGGGTTGCGAGATCGCGGAGCATCGGTCCGGACCGGCCGGGCCGTTCCAGAGTCGGGTCGCCGTTGAGTTCGAGGGCCCAGGTCCCGATCCAGGTTCCGGTCTCCGGGTCGGCGTACCCCGTTCCCACCACCCTGGTGACTTGGCGGGCTTCCGAGCCGAGTACGGTTCGCGCAAACCCGGTGGTGAAGAGTTTGACGGCGGACGCCGGAGTCAGGGACCGGGTAGCGTTGGCACTCCAGAGCAAACGTCCGGTTTCGTCGCCAACCGCAACACCCCACTCCCCGGGTGCGGCACGGCTGGCGTTCCGATACCAGTGGTTGAGTTGCTCCTGCAGATTCGGGGAAGGTGCCGTCTTCTGCTGCCCGGCGAGCGGAAGGGCCAGCCCAACGGCGAACCCGATGACGAGTCGCGCATGAAGCGCAAAGGTGTGATGGCGCACGATGTTAGGGCGGGTTAGCCTCACGAACTGAGCAACGTCTTGGCGATGGTCTGCAGCTGCATGTTGCTCGTGCCCTCATAAATCGCGCCAATCTTCGCGTCGCGGTAGAACTTTTCGACCGGGTATTCGCGGCTGTAACCGTAGCCGCCGAAGAGCTCAACGCAGAGACCGGTCACGCGGTTCGCCACCTGAGAACTGAACAGCTTCGCCATGGCCGCATCGTTGCTGAAGGGGAGACCGGCATCCTTGAGTCGTGCGGCGTTGTAGACCATCAGCCGTGCTGCGGAGAGATCGGTGGCCGCCTGGGCAATCTGGAACTGGACGCCCTGGAATTCACTGATCGCCTTCCCGAATTGTTTTCGTTCCTTGGTGTATCGGATGGCAGCTTCGAGGGCTCCACCGGCGACCCCGATCATCTGCGCTCCGATGCCGATCCGGCCTTCATTGAGCGTCTCGATGGCGATCTTGTAGCCTTTGCCTAGTGGACCGAGCACGTTCTCCTTCGGCACGATGCAGTTCTCAAGGACGAGTTCCACCGTACTCGAGGCACGGATGCCAAGCTTCTTCTCTCGCTTCCCGACATGGAATCCTTCGGTGTCTCGCTCCACGATGAAGGCCGTGATGCCTTTGTAACCGAGGTCAAAATCGGTGTTGGCGAACACGATAAAGAGGCCCGCCTCGCCACCGTTGGTGATCCAGAGTTTTTGGCCGGTCAGCGCCCAGTTGTCCCCATGGTGTTCGGCCTTACAGGCCAGGCCGAAGGCGTCACTGCCACTACCAGCTTCGGACAGCGCGAAAGCACCGAGAGTATTCGTACCGAGACGGGGCAAGAACGTTGACTTCTGT